>NZ_JAYMHD010000075.1:0-221836 GCF_035656535.1 Streptomyces sp. H51 | reverse complement strand
AGCTCAGCCGCCGACGGAAGCGGCCGGCCTTTCGCGGCCGGTCCGTCCGCGTTCGGCGGGGCCGCCCGGGAGTGGCCCTTCATTCAGCGGCGCGGGGGACCGCGCGACCGGCCACGACGAGCCCGCGGCCGACAGCGCACCTGTGGGACCACACGGTGGAGAAGCGGGCGCCGATCGCGCCGCTCGGCCGCCGCCGGCGTGCCGTCCGCCCCGCCACGGAGTGTCGGGCAGGCAGCTGGGCGGACGGCGTGGAGACGGGCCGCCGTACTGGTACGAGGGGGAGCCGGCGGCCCGGCCGGCCTCTTGCGAGGCAGTTCAGTCAACCGGCCGGAAACTCTCCGCGACAGCGCGCACACACTGCGGATCCGGGCACTCCGTTCACACCCCGTGTGAAGGGGTTGGCACTACTCTGACGGCACCGAGGCACCGGGGGGCATCCATGCAGCCCAACACTCTGCTCGACGCGATCCTGGACGAGGCCGGGATCTCGCACGCGGGGCTGGCCGCACACGTCAATCAGGCGGGCCTGGCGCGCGGACTCGCGCTCCGCTACGAGCACACCGCGGTGGCGCGCTGGCTCAAGGGACAGCGGCCCCGCGGCCAGGTGCCCGACCTGATCTGCGAGGTGCTGGCCGCCCGGCTGCACCGGCCCGTCACCCTCGACGACATCGGCCTCGGCGTCCCCGGCGAGCCGTCCGCACCGCACGGCACCTCCCTGTCCGGCTTCGTCGAGCGCGCCACCGCCCTGTGGCGCTCCGACGAACAGCAGCGCCCGCACGTCCTGGGCGCACCCGCGGTCACCGGCACGCCCGCCGTCATGCCGGTGTGGGAGTGGGAGAACCCGCCCGAGGACGTCGACGTCTCGCGCGGCGGCCGGCACCGCGTCACCTCCTCCGACATCGAGATGCTGCGGGCCGCCCGCACCCACTACGAGCAGATGTACCGCAAGGCCGGCGGCATGGCGACCCGGACCCGCATCGTCGGTTTCCTCAACGCCGAGGCCGCGCCGCTGCTGCGCGGCAGCTACACCGACGCCACCGGCCGCCAGCTGCACCGTGCCACCGGCGGCCTGGTGGCGATCGCCGGCATCTGCGCCTACGACTCCGACGCCCACGGCCTGGCCCAGCGCTACTTCCACCAGGCGCTCCGGCTCGCCAAGGCCAGCGGCGACCGCGGCCTGGGCGCCTATGTGATCGCGCTGCTGGTCAACCAGTCGCTGTTCATGCGGGAGTACCGCCAGGCCGTCGCCTTCGCGGAGGCCGCGCTGCGCGCCGCCGGCAAGCACATCACCCCGGCGCTCGCCTCCGACCTCTACGCGATGCAGGCCAAGGCGTACGCGCACCTCGGCGACGGCACGAGCGCGCTGTCCCGCATCCGGCGTGCCGAGCAGGCCGCCGAACGGATCCGGCGCGGCCACGAACCCGACGAGACCGGCTACGTCCAGCCGGGCCTGGTCAACGTGCAGGTGGCGGAGGCGCTGCTCAGCCTCGGGGAACTCACGGCCGCGGGGGAGCACGCCGCGGCGGCCGTGGACAACCCCGCGCACGACCGGGGGCGGGTGCACCGGCTCGCCATGCTCAGCACGATCGAACTGCGGCGGGGGAACGCCGACAAAGCGGTGGCCACCGCGGTGCAGATGGCCGAGCAGGCCCGGGGAATGGAGTCCCAGCGGCTGCGCGACAGACTCCGCGCGGTGCGCGACCACCTGGTGCGCAACGGCTGCACGGGTACTTCCGAGGCCGCCGAGCTGATCGACGGTGCGTTGCGGGTGCCGCTGTAGGCCGGTCCGCGGACGGGCTCGGGCTCCGGACCACCGACAGTCCTCGCCCCTGCTGCGATATTGCCCCTTACCCAAAGGAAGGTGGCAGAACCGTGCAGTGGACGAAACAGAACGAACAGACTGTGTACTCAAACCGCTGGTTCAGCGTCAATCTCGCGGATGTCGAGTTGCCGGACGGCCGGCATCTCGATCACTTCCTGATCCGGCTGCGGCCGGTCGCCGTCGCCACGGTGGTCAACGAGGCCAACGAGGTCCTGCTGCTGTGGCGTCACCGCTTCATCACCGACAGCTGGGGGTGGGAACTGGCCGCGGGCGTCGTCGAGGACGGCGAGGACGTCTCCCGCGCGGCCGCCAGGGAACTCGAGGAGGAGACCGGCTGGCGACCGGGGCCCCTGTACCACCTGATGAGCGTGGAACCGTCCAACGGCCTCACCGACGCCCGGCACCACATCTACTGGGCCGACGAGGGAGAGTACATCGGGCACCCCGTGGACGACTTCGAGTCGGACCGCCGGGAATGGGTTCCCCTCAAGCTCGTCCCGGACATGGTCGCCCGCGGTGAGGTCCCGGCCGCCAACATGGCAGCCGCGTTACTGCTCCTGCACCATCTCAGGCTCGGGCAGGACGCCCAGCCCTGATCCCCCGACCGGGTCCTGGTCCCTCAGCGGCCCAGGGCCTGCCAGACCGTCACCACCAGCGCGCCCACCGCGGTCAGCGCCGCGACCGCGGGCAACGGCCAGCGGCCGTGCTCCAGGGCGACGATGCGGGCGCTCAGCTCGTCGATCTCCTTGTCCGTCTCCTCCGTTCGGTGACTGAGCAGAGCCAGCCCACCCTCGACGCGGGCGTACGCCACGTCGAGGCGCCGGCGTAACTCTGCGAGTTCTCCATGGACCACGGGATGCTCCGGGTCGGCGGTCACGAGTCCGCTCCTTTCCGTTAGTCGGCACATCCCTTGCATGCGCATGATGAGTGAACTCGCCTGGTGGGTGCGTGGGGAGAGTGTGCGTAAGGCATATGCGTGCCCGGTGCGCACACGGTGTGTGAAACGCGTGGGCCCGGCACTCGGAAGAGTGCCGGGCCCATGGTCGTCGCACTGTGTGACTATCACCCTGCAACGGGCACTGTGCGACCGCCGTACGCGGTGTCGGCCGTAGACGTGACAGCCGTAGACATGTCAGCCGTAGACGTAGAAGCCCGATCCGGACTTCCGGCCCAGCCGACCCGCGTCGACCATGCGCTGCAGCAGCGGGGGAGCGGCGTACAGCGGCTCCTTGTACTCCTCGTACATGCTCTGCGCCACCGAGGCCACCGTGTCCAGGCCGATCAGGTCGGACAGCTTCAGCGGGCCCATCGGGTGGGCGCAGCCGAGCTCCATGCCGTTGTCGATGTCCTCGCGGCTGGCGATGCCCGACTCGAACATGCGGATCGCCGAGAGCAGGTAGGGGATCAGCAGCGCGTTCACCACGAACCCCGAGCGGTCCTGGGCGCGGATGGCGTGCTTGCCCAGCAGCTTCTCCGCGAAGCGCTGCGCCCGGCCGAGCGTGTCCTCGGAGGTGGTCAGCGCCGGGATCAGCTCGACGAGCTTCTGCACCGGGGCCGGGTTGAAGAAGTGGATGCCGATGACGTGGTCGGGGCGCGAGGTGGCCACCGCCAGCTTCACCAGCGGGATCGAGGAGGTGTTGGAGGCCAGGATGGCGTCGGGCCGGGTCACGACCTGATCGAGGACCTGGAAGATCTCCGTCTTGACCTGCTCGTTCTCCACGACGGCCTCGATCACCAGGTCGCGGTCGGCGAACTCGCCCAGGTCGGTGGTGAAGCTCAGCCGGGCCTGCGTCGCCGCCAGCTCCGCTTCGGTGATCTTGCCCCGCTCGGCGGCCTTGGCCAGGGAGCCGAACAGCCGGGTGCGGCCGATCTCCAGAGCCTCGCCGGTGGTCTCGGCGACCTTCACGTCCAGTCCGGCGCGGGCGCACACCTCGGCGATGCCCGCTCCCATCTGGCCACAGCCCACCACACCGACGCGCGCGATGTCTCCAGCCGGGATGTCCGTCACATCGTCCCCTTCACTGATCCATCCGTGGCAGGTCTGCCGTGTTTCGGTCCCTGCTCCGACCCTGCACGTTACCTTCGGCGATCGTTGATCGATCACCGGGGTGCCGTGCCGACGGCCCGGCGCCGGAGACAGACCCACGGAGGCAGCGGTGAGGACACGGAGGACAGCACCCTGGTCGCGCCGGGCGTTCGCGGTGACCGCCCTGTCGGCGCTCATGGCGGGCGGCGCGGCGGCGGCCGACGCGCTCACCGGCGGTGCGGGGGCCGGTACGGCGGCGGGCGGCCCGGGCGGCGGCCGGCGGCGCGCGGCCGGGGAGATGCGGGGGGTGTGGGTGGCCACCGTGGCCAACCGTGACTGGCCCTCGCGGCCGGGGCTGACCGCCGCGCGGCAGCGCGCCGAGCTCGTCGCCCACCTCGACCGTGCGGTCGCCGACCGGCTCAACACCGTGATCCTCCAGGTGCGCCCGACCGCCGACGCGCTGTGGCCGTCGCCGTACGAACCCTGGTCGCAGTACCTCACCGGCACCCAGGGCAGGAACCCCGGCTGGGATCCGCTGGGCACGGCGGTCGAGGAGGCCCACGCCCGCGGTCTCGCCCTGCACGCCTGGTTCAATCCCTACCGCGTCGCCAACCACACCGACCCGGCGCGGCTGGCCGCCTCGCACCCCGCGCGCCGGCACCCGGACTGGGTGGTGCCGTACGGCGGGAAGCTGTACTACAACCCGGGACTGCCGGAGGTCCGCGCCTTCGTCCAGCAGGCCATGCTGGACGCGGTGCGCAGGTACCCCGTCGACGCGGTGCACTTCGACGACTACTTCTACCCCTACCCGGTGGCCGGCCGGACCTTCGACGACACCGCCGCCTACGACCGCCACGGCGCCGGATACCCGAACCGGGCCGCCTGGCGGCGCGCCAACATCGACAAACTGGTCGGGGAGACCGCGGCCGGCATCAAGCTGATCCGGCCCGCCACGCAGTTCGGGATCAGCCCCTTCGGAGTGTGGCGCAACGCGGCGACCGACTCCCGCGGTTCCGACACGCGCGCGGGCGTGGAGACGTACGACGACCTGTACGCGGACACGCGGAAGTGGGTGCGGGAGAACTGGATCGACTACATCTGCCCGCAGCTGTACTGGAACATCGGGTTCGGCGCCGCCGACTACGCCACTCTCGTGTCCTGGTGGGCCGACGTGGCGCGGGACACCGCGACGAGGCTGTACCTGGGCGAGGCGCTGTACAAGGCGGGCGACCCCGCGCAGCCCGCGGCCTGGCAGGACCCGGCCGAACTGTCCCGGCACCTGGCGCTCGCCGAGGAGCGTCCGCAGGTGCGCGGGCACGTCTTCTTCGCCGCCAAGGACGTGGCGGCCGATCCGATCGGGGCGATGGCACGGGTCGTCGCCGACCACTACAAGCAGCCGGCGATGCCCCCGCGCTGATCCGCCGGGCGATGTGCCGGGCGGTCTACCGGTTCTCGCGGTGGCGGATCTCGGTGTCGGGGCCGGGCGAGCACACGCCCTCGTGCCCGTCCTCGAAGCGGACGCGGTAGGGAGGGTTGCCCTCCTGGCCCATCACTTCGACGATCTCGCCGACCTTGTCCTGCTGGCCGACCACCCTGCCGTGCTGCACAAGCTGGTCGCCCTTGGTTGCGCGCATCTATGCGGCCTCCTCACATGGTGCGGAGCAGCGTTCCGTGGCCTTGGGTCCAGGGCGACGGGAACCTGGGAGGAGCGGGCCGAACGGTCCTAGCCGCGGGCCCGCTGGG
The DNA here is from genome assembly GCF_035656535.1 of Streptomyces sp. H51. NCBI lineage: Bacteria > Bacillati > Actinomycetota > Actinomycetes > Kitasatosporales > Streptomycetaceae > Streptomyces > Streptomyces sp. H51. Next base: position 216,245 of record NZ_JAYMHD010000075.1, on the reverse strand, counting down.
TCACGGCGATGCACACGAGCACCGCCGCGGCGGTCAACGGCGCGGCCACCGGCAGGTGCTCCCCCAGCAGCAGCACCGACCACACCAGTGTGAGCAGGGGCTGGGCCAACTGCAACTGACTGGCCTTGGGGATCCCGACCACGGCCATGCCCCGGTACCACACCACCAGCCCCAGGAACTGCGAGCCCGCCGCGACCCACAGCAGTCCGGCCACGCTGTGCGCGGTCAGGTGCGCGGGCTCAAGGGCCAGCGCGGCCACCGCGGCGGGCACGCTCAGCGGCAGGCACAGCACCAGGGCCCAGCCGATGACCTGCCAGCCCGGCATGACCCGGGCCAGCCGGCCGCCCTCGGTGTACCCCGCGGCGCACACCAGCAGCGCCGCGAACAGGTACAGGTCGGCGGCGGTCAGCGCGCCGCCGCTCTGCTGGGCGGTGAACACGGCCACCGCGGCCGCCCCCGCGACCGCCGCCGCCCAGAACGTCCGGGAGGGGCGGACGCCGACGCGCAGCGCGGACAGCAGGGCGGTGGTGAGCGGGAGCAGGCCGACCACGACGGCCGCGTGCGCGGTGCTGGACGTCCGCAGGGCGAGCGTCGTCAGCAGCGGGAAGCCGACGACGACGCCTGCGGCGACGACCGCGAGGCCCGCCCAGTGCGCCCGGCCGGGCACGGGCACGCGCAGCGCCAGCAGGCAGCCGCCCGCGATCACCGCGGCGAGGACGCTGCGGACGGCGACCAGCGCCCAGGGTCCGAAGCCCTCCAGGCCCCAGGCGGTCGCGGGGAAGGTGAGGGAGAAGGCGACGACGCCCAGGGCGGCCTGCAGGGTGCCGACGCGGCGGTCCGCCGCGGCCGCTGCCGCCGCCGACGCCCGCGGACGCGTCCCGGCCGTCGTCCCCGGCGCTGCCCCGGCCGCTGCCTCCGCCGCTGTCCCGGAGGTGTCGACCGCTATCGATGCTGCCGTAGTAGCGCTACTCTCTGCTCTCATGCATGAGCGTAGCAGTGTGGGTGAACTGGCGGAACGGCTGCGACAGGAGCTGCACCGCTACTCTCCCGGAGGGAAGCTCCCCTCCAGCCGGGCGCTCGTCGAGCGCTTCCGGGTCAGCCCGGTGACCGTCTCGCGGGCGCTCGCCCAGCTCGCCGCCGAGGGGCTGGTGGTCACCCGGCCCGGTGCCGGAGCCTTCCGGGCGCAGCCACGCGTCAGCGCCGACGCCGCGGGGGACACCTCGTGGCAGGAGGTGGCGCTGAGCGCGGACGGCGCCACCGAACTCGTGCCGCGCACGGTGGACGCCTCGGGCGTGCTCGTCTCGCTGGCCGGCCCGCCGCCCGGCGTCGTCGAGTTCAACGGCGGTTACCTGCATCCCTCGCTGCAGCCGGAACGGGCCATGGCGGCGGCCCTGTCCCGCGCCGGACGCCGGCCCGGTGCCTGGGGGCGGCCGCCGGTGGAGGGGCTGCCGGAGCTGCGCGAGTGGTTCGCGCGGGGCATCGGCGCGGCGGTCACCGCCGCGGACGTGCTGGTCACCGCGGGCGGCCAGTCGGCGCTCACCACCGCCCTGCGCGCGCTCGCCCCGCCCGGGGCGCCGGTGCTGGTCGAATCGCCCACCTATCCCGGCATGCTGGCGATCGCCCGCGCGGCGGGGCTGCGGCCCGTCCCCGTCCCCGTGGACCCGGACGGGGTGAGGCCGGCCCTGCTCGCCGACGCCTTCCGGGCGACCGGAGCCCGCGTCTTCGTCTGCCAGCCGCTGTTCCAGAACCCGACGGGCGCCGTCCTCGCGCCCGGGCGCCGCGCCGACGTGCTGCGGACCGCCCGGGAGGCCGGCGCGTTCGTCGTCGAGGACGACTTCGTGCGGCGGCTCGCGCACGAGGACGCGGGCGAGCTGCCGCGGCCGCTCGCCGCCGACGACCCCGACGGCGTCGTCGTCCACGTCTGTTCGCTGACCAAGGCCACCTCGCCCAGCTTCCGGGTCGGCGCCCTGGCCGCCCGCGGCCCGGTCCTGGAACGCCTGCGCGCCATCCAGATCGTCGACACCTTCTTCGTGCCGCGGCCGCTGCAGGAGGCCGCGCTCGAACTCGTCGGCTCGCCCGCCTGGCCGCGTCATCTCCGGTCGCTGTCGGCACAGCTGAAGGCCCGCCGCGACGTCATGACGGCGGCTCTGCGCCGGGAGCTGCCCCGGCTCGCCCTGCCGCACATCCCGTCGGGCGGCTACCACCTGTGGCTGCGGCTTCCGCACGGTACGGACGAGGCGGCCCTGACGGCCGCGGCCCTGCGCGCCGGCGTCGCCGTCACGCCCGGCCGCCCGTACTTCGGCGCCGAGCCCCCGGCCGGCCACCTGCGCCTGAGCTTCGCGGCGGTGGCGGGAGCCGGCGAGATCACGGAAGGGGTGCGACGGCTGCGGACCGCCGTGGACGAGGTGCTGCAGCGCACCGGGTCGATGCGGTGGGGGCGCGGGGAAAACAGGTAACCGGGAACCGGGAACCGGGAACCGGGAAAACGGTTCGACAAACCGGGGTGCGGCCTGTGAATCTCCCGCCATGAACGACCTCCCGAGCATTCCTGACGATCACGAGTTCTCCGCCGATCCCGGACGTGTCGACGTCGATCGCGTGCACCGCTGGCTGTCCACCGACGCGTACTGGGCGCTCGGGCGGCCACGGGAGAAGCTGGAGCGGGCGATCGAGGGCTCGCTGAACTTCGGTGTCTACGACAGGGCGTCGGGGGAGCAGGTCGCGTACGCGCGGGTGGTCACCGACCGGGCGACCTTCGCCTGGCTGTGCGACGTCTACGTCGACCCGTCCGTGCGGGGCAAGGGGATCGGCACCGCCATGGTCGCGGCCGTGCGCGAGCACCTGCTCCCGTACGGGCTGCGGCGCCTGCTGCTCGCCACGCACGACGCCCACGGCGTGTACGAGAAGGTCGGCTTCACCGCCCTGGAACGGCCCGAGCAGTGGATGGTGCTCGCCTCCGAGTGAGCCGCCGGCCGGTGGGCAGCCGCGCGCCGGAGGGCGACTTGTCCGGCAGATCCCGATCCGGGCGTGAAGGTTCACGCACCCTGGGTGACTCGTAGGTAACGTCTCTTGACCTGCCCACTCCCGCGGCTCACCATCGCCGCATGCAACTGAGGGTCACGTTCGTCGCGGCCGCGCGCAGTTCCCCGCCGCTCGCCGAGCGCTTCGAGGACGACCGTCCGCTGGACCAGGCCGGCTGGGACGAGGTGCAGCGCGCCGCCCCCGCCCTGGTCCCGCTGGTGGCGTCCGAACTGCGCTACTGCTCGCCCACGCCCCGCAGCCGCGCCACCGGCGACGCCCTCGGCTACGCGCCGCTCGTCCAACTCGCCCTGCGGGACTGCGACATGGGGCGCTGGCGGGGGCTGACGCTGGGCGAGGCGATGGCCCGCGAGCCGGAACTGGTGGACGCTTGGCTGGCCGACCCGCACGCCACCCCGCACGGCGGCGAGTCGCTGTCGGCCTTCGTCTCCCGGGTCGGCGGCTGGCTCGACACCCGGCCCTACGAGGACGGCTGCCGCATCGTCGCCGTTGCCGAACCGTCCGTGATCCGCGCGGCCCTGCTGTACGCCCTGAAGGCGCCGCCGTCGGCCTACTGGCACATCGACGTGCGCCCCCTGTCGGCCGTCACCGTCACCGGCCACGCCCGCCGCTGGAACCTCCGCCTCGACGGGGCGACCGCCTAGCGGCGGCGCGCGTCGGCCCCGGACGTCCGGAGCGCGACCTGCGTGACGGGTCCGCGCCGCCTCGGCTGCCGGCTCACGGAGACGGACCGGACAACGCGCTGCTCCCCCTCCGGCACGCGCCGCGCTCGCCGGCACAGGAATCGGCTGCTCCCCGCTGACCGAGGAACTCCTGGGCAGGTGCTCCGGGTCCTTCGCCGACGAGGACCACTTCCCGCCCGCAGGGCGAGCCCGGCCGGCACGGTCGCCGCCGGGTACGGGCTGACGGCGACCGCGCCGTCCGGGCCGGCCGGCGCCGCCTCGTACGGACCGGCCCGGAATCGCGCGGTGATTGCGCAATCCTTCCACGATCGGCCGGTGCCCGTCGGCCGGTGATTCACACAGAACCGGTGGCCGGTGGCCGGCTCCGCGGAATCACCGGGGAATTGCCGGGAAATAACCGGCGCTCGTCCGCCGGGTCCCGCTCAGGACGCAGCGGCGTTCGCAGCCGTGCGCCGGTCGTACTCCGCGCGGGCCGAGGCGATCTCGGCCTGATGCTCCTCCGTCCAGACCACCAGGCTGCGGATCGTGTCGTGCAGCGTCGCCCCGAGCGGTGTCAGCTCGTACTCCACCCGTGGTGGCACCACCGGGTGCACCGTGCGTTCGACCAGGCCGTCCCGCTCCAACTGGCGCAGCGTGACGGTGAGCATGCGCTGGCTGACGCCCTCGATCAGCCGGCGCAGCTCGCTGAAGCGCAGCTTGCGGCGGTCCAGCAGCGCTATCACCAGCAGCGACCACTTGTCCGCCACCCGGTCCAGGATCTGGCGTACCTCACAGCCCTGCCGGGTGTCCCACTGCAACACCTCGTAATCGGCTTCGGTATCCGTGCAGTGCGTCGGTGACTTCGAAGTGCCTTCTTCCATAGTCATTGAGCCTGCCTGATGATGCCTGTGGTCACAAGAGGGAACCGCCACCAACTGCCTTTGCGCATAGTCGAGTTGGTGACCCGAGCGGTCGCCCCGATTTCGGCCTTTCCTTTTTCTCTACCGAGGAGTCAATTTCCGTGTCCGCACTGCAATCCTCTCCGGACAGCGGCAACGACCGCATGAGTGGGCGCGCTTGGGGCGTGCTGTTCGTACTGTGTGGTGCGATCTTCCTCGAGGGCGTCGACGTGGCCATGCTCAACGTGGCCCTGCCGTCGATCCGGGCCGACCTGGGGCTGTCCACCGGCACGCTCCAGTGGGTGATGAGCGCCTACGTCCTGGGCTACGGCGGCTTCATGCTGCTCGGCGGTCGTGCGGCCGATCTGTTCGGCCGCCGCCGGATGTTCCTGTTCTGGCTGACGGTCTTCCTGCTCTTCTCCGGGCTCGGCGGCCTGGCCACCGAGGGCTGGACGCTGATCCTCGCCCGGTTCGTCACCGGTGTCGCGGCGGCGTTCATGACCCCGGCCGGCCTGTCGATCATCACCACCGGCTTCGAGGAGGGCCCGCAGCGCAACAAGGCGCTGCTCGTCTACTCCGGCACCGCGGCCGGCGGCTTCTCCACCGGCCTCGTCGTCGGCGGCCTGCTCGCCTCGGCGGACTGGCGCTGGGTGTTCTTCGCGCCCGTCGTCCTCTCGTTCGTCATCCTGCTCACCGGCGCGGCCCTCATCCCCAGGCCGCCGCGGCCCGACCGGGGCGGTCAGAGCCTGGACGTGGCCGGCGCGGTCAGTGTGACGGCGGCGATCCTGCTGCTGGTCCTCTCGGTCGAGCGGGCCACGCACGCACCGGCCGCGCAGACCGCGCTGACCGCCGCCGCGAGCCTGCTGCTGTTCCTCGCCTTCGTCCTGATCGAGCGCAAGGCGTCCGCGCCGCTGGTCCGGCTCGGCATCCTCCGCAACGGCAGCCTGGTCCGCGCCAACTCGACGGGCCTGCTGTTCGCCGCCGGGTTCTTCGGCTACCAGTTCATCGTCGTGCTCCACCTTCAGGAGCTGCGCGGCTGGTCGGCCGTCCAGACCAGCTTCGCGATGATCGTCATCGGTATCGACGCGATCCTGTCGCCGACTCTCACCCCGAAGCTGGTGAACAGGTTCGGCAACGCCCGCGTCATCTCCGGCGGCCTGCTGCTGGCCGTGCTGAGCTACGCGCTGATGTTGCCGCTGGGGCTCGACTGGACCTACCTGATGATGTTCCCGAGCCTGATCGTCCTCGGCCTGTCCTTCTCGCTGGCCTACGGTCCGCTGACGATCGTCGCCACCGAGGGCGTCGACGAGGAGGAGCAGGGCGTCGCCGGCGGACTGCTGTACACCTCCTTCCAGTTCGGCGCGGGCCTCGGCCTGTCCTCGGCCACCGCGGCCATCGACGCCGCGACGGACGGGACCGGCCCGCAGGCCGTGCTCGACGGCCACCGGGCGGCTCTGGTCGTCCCCCTGGTGGCCGCCGCGATCGCCGTCCTCGTCAGCGTGTCCGGGCTGCGCGGCCGGTCCGGTGCGGCCGCCGCGGAGCCGGCCGCCACGGATCCTGTCCTGGAGTCCGCCGAGACCTCGCGCTGATCCGGGCCCGGCCCGGTGCGGCGGGCCGAGCCCTGCTCGCCGCCCCGCTGCCCGCCCCCGACGGGAGCCCGCGCCGCACGCCGCACTCGTGCCCGTCACGCAGTTCGGCATCGCCGACCACCGGCACGCCTCCGCGGCGGCCGGCACCGGCAGCTCCACGGTCACCGCGGCGAACGTCAAGATCCCGGCACACCGGGCGGTCAGCCCGCCCGAGGCGCTCACCGGCACACCGGAGGCCGGTCCGGCACGGGTGCCACCGGAAGTCGGTCCGGCGCGGGTGTCACCGGAAGTCGGTCCGGCGCGGGTGCCACCGGAAGTCGGTCCGGCGCGGGTGCCACCGGCCGCGAGCACGCCTTCGTCCCGTTCTTCACGGCACGGGGCGCCGGCGCCCGCCCCGGCATCGCCCGGGGCAGTCGCCGGCGCCCTCGGCCTGTTCCTGCAGCGGCTCCCCGGCGCGGGCCGCGGTCCGGGGCGTGGGCAGGCCGGGGCCCATCGGCAGATTGCATAAACGTGCAGCGCTACGTATAGTCATGCCATCCAAGAGGAGGATTCCATGGCGGTACGTGCGGCGGTGGCCGGAGCGAGTGGATACGCGGGCGGTGAGGTCCTGCGTCTGCTCCTGGCGCACCCCGAGGTCGAGATCGGAGCCCTGACCGGCAACTCGAACGCGGGCCGGCAACTCGGCGCGCTCCAGCCGCACCTGCTGCCGCTGGCCGGCCGGGCGCTGGAGGAGACCACGGCCGAGGCGCTCGCCGGACACGACGTCGTCTTCCTCGCCCTGCCCCACGGTCAGTCCGCCGCCGTCGCCGAGCAGCTCGGCCCGGACGTCCTCGTCGTCGACATGGGCGCCGACTTCAGGCTGAAGGACGCCGCCGACTGGGAGCGCTTCTACGGTTCCGCACACGCCGGGACCTGGCCCTACGGCCTTCCCGAACTGCCGGGCGCCCGCGCCGCGCTGGAGGGGTCCAGGCGCATCGCGGTGCCCGGTTGCTACCCCACCGCCGTCTCGCTCGCGCTCTTCCCGGCGTACGCCGCCGGGCTCGCCGAGAACGAGGCGGTGATCGTCGCCGCGTCCGGCACCTCCGGCGCGGGCAAGGCGCCCAAGCCGAACCTGCTGGGCTCGGAGGTGATGGGCTCCATGTCGCCGTACGGCGTCGGCGGCGGCCACCGGCACACCCCCGAGATGATCCAGAACCTCAGCGCCGTGGCGGGGGAGCGGGTCGCGGTCTCCTTCACCCCCACCCTCGCGCCGATGCCCCGCGGCATCCTCGCCACCTGCAGCGCCAAGGCCAGGGACGGCGTCACCGCCGAGTCGGTCCGCGCCGCCTACGAGAAGGCCTTCGCCGACGAACCCTTCGTCCACCTCCTCCCCGAGGGACAGTGGCCCGCCACGGCCTCCGTCCAGGGGTCCAACGCCGTTCAGGTGCAGGTCGCGTACGACGAGGCCGTGGGCCGCGTCATCGCGATCAGCGCCATCGACAACCTGACCAAGGGCACCGCGGGCGGTGCCGTCCAGAGCATGAACCTCGCCCTGGGGCTCGACGAGACCACCGGGCTGACCACGATCGGAGTGGCGCCGTGAGCGTGACGGCAGCAAAGGGATTCACGGCGGCGGGCATCGCCGCCGGGATCAAGCAGAACGGCAACCCGGACCTGGCCCTCGTGGTCAACGAAGGACCCCGCCGCGCCGCCGCCGGTGTCTTCACCTCCAACCGCGTGAAGGCCGCGCCCGTCCTGTGGTCCGAGCAGGTGCTGAAGAGCGGTCAGGTCTCCGCCGTCGTCCTCAACTCCGGCGGCGCGAACGCCTGCACGGGGCACAAGGGCTTCCAGGACACCCACGCCACCGCGGAGAAGGCGGCCGAGGTCCTCGGGCGCGCTCCCATCGAGGTCGCCGTCTGCTCGACCGGCCTGATCGGTGCGCTGCTCCCGATGGACAAGCTGCTGCCGGGCATCGAGACCGCGGCCGCCCAGCTCTCCGAGCACGGCGGCGAGAAGGCCGCCATCGCCATCAAGACCACCGACACCGTCCACAAGACCTCCGTCGTCACCAAGGACGGCTGGACGGTCGGCGGCATGGCAAAGGGCGCCGGCATGCTCGCCCCGGGCCTGGCCACCATGCTCGTCGTCCTCACCACCGACGCCGAACTCGACGGCGACACCCTGGACCGGGCGCTGCGCGCGGCGACCCGGGTCACCTTCGACCGCATCGACTCCGACGGCTGCATGTCCACCAACGACACCGTGCTGCTGCTCGCCTCCGGCGCCTCCGGAATCACCCCGGCCTACGAGGAGTTCGCCGACGCCGTGCGGCAGGTCTGCGACGACCTCGGCCGGCAGCTGATCCGGGACGCCGAGGGCGCCGGCAAGGACATCAGGATCGAGGTGATCAACGCGGCGACCGAGGACGACGCCGTCGAGGTGGGCCGCACCATCGCCCGCAACAACCTCCTCAAGTGCGCCGTGCACGGCGAGGACCCCAACTGGGGCCGCGTACTGTCCGCGATCGGCACCACGAAGGCCGCGTTCGAGCCGGACCGGCTCAACGTCGCCATCAACGGCGTCTGGGTGTGCAAGAACGGCGGCGTCGGCGAGGACCGCGACAAGGTCGACATGCGCTACCGCGAGGTGCACATCGTCGCCGACCTGGCCGCGGGCGCCGAGACCGCCACCGTCTGGACCAACGACCTCACCGCCGAGTACGTCCACGAGAACAGCGCCTACAGCTCATGAGCGGCCCGACGCGGAAGCACACCGCCCTGCCCAAGGCCCAGATCCTCATCGAGGCGCTGCCGTGGCTGGTGCGGCACAACGGCAAGACCGTCGTCATCAAGTTCGGCGGCAACGCCATGATCGACGAGGACCTGAAGGCCGCGTTCGCCCAGGACGTGGTCTTCCTCCACCACGCCGGCCTCAGACCCGTCGTCGTGCACGGCGGCGGCCCGCAGATCAGCGCCGCCCTCGACAGGCACGGCATCGTCAGCGAGTTCAAGGCCGGCCTGCGGGTCACCACCGAGGACGCCATGGACGTCGTCCGCATGGTGCTGGCCGGACAGGTGCAGCGCGAGCTGGTCAACCTGCTCAACCAGCACGGTCCGCTGGCCGTCGGACTGACCGGCGAGGACGCGCACACCATCACCGCCACCAAGCACCGGCCCGAGATCGACGGCGAGTTGGTCGACATCGGGCGGGTGGGCGAGATCACCGCCATCGACACCGGCGCGATCGAGGCGCTGCTCGCCGACGGCCGCATCCCGGTGGTGTCGTCGATCGCCCGCAGCCAGGACGACGGACACGTCTACAACGTCAACGCCGACACGGCGGCCGCGGCGCTCGCCGCCGCGCTGGGCGCCGAGACCCTCATGGTCCTCACGGACGTCGAGGGACTGTACGAGGACTGGCCGAACTCCGACGAGGTGATCAGCCGCCTCACCGCCTCCCAGCTGGAGAGGCTGCTGCCGGAGCTGTCGGCCGGCATGGTGCCGAAGATGGAGGGCTGTCTGCACGCCGTGCGGGGCGGCGTGCACACCGCCCGCGTCATCGACGGCCGGGTCCAGCACTCGATCCTGCTGGAGATCTTCACCGACGAGGGCATCGGCACGATGGTCGTGCCGGACGGGACCGAGGGGGGCGCGGCATGACCGGCAATCAGGAACTGACGGCGCGGTGGCAGGGCGCGCTCATGCACAACTACGGCACCCCGCTGCTGCCCCTGGTACGCGGCGAGGGCAGCCGGGTGTGGGACGCCGACGGCAAGGAGTACCTCGACTTCGTCGGCGGTATCGCGGTCAACGCGCTCGGTCACGCCCATCCGGCCGTCGTCGAGGCGGTGACCCGGCAGATCGGATCCCTCGGCCACATCTCCAACTTCTTCATGGCCGACCCCACCGTCACGCTCGCCGAACGGCTCCTGCGGCTCTTCGGCCGGGACGGCAGGGTCTTCTTCTGCAACTCCGGCGCCGAGGCCAACGAGGCCGCCTTCAAGATCGGCCGGCTGACCGGGCGCAAGCACGTGGTGGCCACCTATGACGCCTTCCACGGGCGCACCATGGGCGCCCTCGCGATGACCGGCCAGCAGGGCAAGCGGGAGCCCTTCCTGCCGCTGCCCGGCGACGTCACGCATGTCCCCTTCGGCGACGCGCAGGCGCTGGCCGCCGCGGTCACCGAGGAGACCGCGCTGGTCATCCTGGAGCCGGTGCAGGGCGAGATCGGCGTCGTCGTGCCGCCGGCCGGCTACCTCAAGGCGGCCCGCGCGATCACCGCCGCCACCGGGGCGCTGCTCGTCCTCGACGAGGTGCAGACCGGGATCGGCCGCAGCGGGCACTGGTTCGAGTACCAGGCCCACGACGGCGTCCTGCCGGACGTCGTCACCCTGGCCAAGGGCCTCGGCGGCGGGCTGCCGCTGGGCGCCACCGTCGCCTTCGGCCGCGCGGCCGAACTGCTGCAACCGGGCCAGCACGGCACGACCTTCGGCGGCAACCCGGTCGCCTGCGCCGCCGGACTCGCCGTCCTCGACACCATCGAGAACGAGGGCCTGCTGGAGAACGTCAAGCGGCAGAGCGAGAAACTGCGGGACGGAATCGAGTCGTTGGGCCTGCCGTCGGTCGACCACGTCCGGGGCACCGGACTCCTGCTGGGTATCGTGCTCACCGAGCCGCTCGCACCACAGGTGCGGCAGGCGGCTCAGGAGGCCGGAATCCTGGTGAACGCGCCCGCCCCCGACGTCGTACGGTTGATGCCCGCGCTGAATCTCGGCGACGACGAGGTGGACGCCTTCCTGCGGGTACTGCCCGGCATCCTCGACGTGGCCAAGGGGGACGGATGATCCGGGGAATGGGACGACGATGAGCCAGCCGCAGGACGACGCACACAACGCCGGGCCTGCCGTGCCGCAGACCCGCACCGCACGCCACCGGCGGATCGTGGACATCCTCAATCGGCAACCGGTGCGATCGCAGAGCCAGTTGGCGAAACTCCTCGCCGACGACGGCCTCAGCGTCACCCAGGCCACGCTGTCGCGGGACCTGGACGAGCTGAACGCGGTCAAGATCCGCAACACCGACGGCGACCTGATCTACGCGGTGCCGAGCGAGGGGGGCTTCCGCACCCCGCGCGCGCCGCTGGGGGAGTCGGCGAAGGAGGAGCGGATGCGGCGGCTGTCCCAGGAACTGCTGATCTCCGCCGAGGCGTCCGCGAACCTCGTCGTCCTGCGGACCCCGCCGGGCGCCGCGCAGTTCCTCGCGTCCGCCATCGACCAGGCCGAACTGCAGGACATCCTCGGCACCATCGCCGGTGACGACACGCTGCTGCTGATCAGCCGGAACCCGACGGGCGGCCAGGCGCTGGCCGAACACCTGCTGAGGCTGGCCCAGAACGGCCACTGAACCGAGTACGGGCCCCGCCGCGGGCAGGCCGCCGGGGCCCGTCCGCGGCGGGGGCGGCGCGGAGGCGGCGGGGACGCGGCACGCGAATCACCCGCCACCGCGCCGCTCAGCCCAGGTGGGAGGCCAGGCCGCCGGTGCAGCGGACCTCGTCGCCGGCCGTGATCAGCAGCCCCTCCACGTCCGGCAGGGACTCCAGCCAGCGCAGGCCCTCCCGGGAGCCCATCGCGAAGGCGGCCGTGGCCCAGCAGTCCGCCCAGGTCAGGCGGGGAGCCACCACCGTCACGGCCACCAGGTCGGTCACCGCCGAGCGGCCGGTGCGCGGGTCGACGATGTGGGCGCCCCGCTCCGCCGTCCCGGACGTGGCCACCGCCAGTTCCTCCGCGCCCGCCGCCGAGATCACCGCCGCCAGCCCGCCCGGACGCAACGGGTCCGACACCCCGACCCGCCACGGCCGCTGAGCGTCCGGCGTCCCGAGCAGCTGGACGTCGCCGCCGCCGTTCATGCTGACCCCGCTCACCCCGGGGACGGCCGCCAGCCGACGGGCCGCACGCTCGGCGGCCCAGCCCTTGACGATCCCGGTGGGATCGAGACGGCCCTCGTAGCGCATGCTGAACCAGCCGTCGCTCACCCGTTCCGCCTCGCCGCCCAGGCCGAGCACCTCGGCGACCTCCGGATCGCAGTCCTCGACGGTCAGCTCGCCGCGCGCCAGCCGGGAGAGCTGGCTGTCGTCCCGGTAGGCGCTGAACACCTCGTCGACCCGGTGCAGCCCGGCGACCGCCTCCCGGAGCGCCGCGCGCACGGCATCGGGTTCCCCGCCGCGGACGTCGAAGGAGAAGACGGTCCCCATCACCTCCTCCGCGTGGCGCATCGCGGCGGGAGTCCCGTCGGGCTCGGGCCCCTGCTCAGCCACCGGCCTGGTCCAGTGCCGACTGCAGCGACTGCTTGTACCCGGTGCTGGTGTAGGTGGCGCCGGACACCGAGTCGATGGCCGCGCTGCCCGCCGCCACCGTCTCCTGGTTGAGCCTGGGCACGGCCAGGGCAGTCTTCCGGCCGCTCTCGCCGCCCTGCGGTGCCTGCACGGCCTCGGCCCTGACGATCTTGCCGTCGCTGACGGTGATGCGGACCTGCACGGGACCGTACTGCGTCCGCGCGACACCGCCGGTCACGGTCCTGACCCGGGCGGCACCGGAGGACGACTGCCCGCCGCCGCCCTGCGACGAACCGGTCCCGGACGAGGAACCGGTCCCGGCCGAGGAACCGCTGCCCTGCGAGGAACCGGTCCCCTGCGAGGAACCGGTGCCCTGCGCCGAGCCGGCGGTCGCCTTCATCTTGTCCAGCGCCGACTGCAGTGACTGCTTGTACCCGCTGCTGGTGTACGTCGCCCCGGACACCGAGTCGATGGCCGCGCTGCCCGCCGCCACCGTCGCCTGGTTGAGCCTGGGCACGGCCAGGGCTGTCTTCCGGCCGCTCTCGCCGCCCTGCGGTGCCTGCACCGCCTCGGCCTTGACGATCTTGCCGTTGCGCACGGTCAGGCGCACCTGGACCGCGCCGTACTGCGTCTGGGCCGCGTCGCCGGTGACCGTGCCGCTGCCCGCGGCGGTCGCCGCCCCGCCCCGCGGCGACTCCTGCGCCCCCGCCGTCCGCTGGGGCACCACGCCCGCCGCGGTGGCGCCCGGGTCGGTCGCCGGCTTCAGCGACAGCAGCAGCACGACTCCCGACACGGTGGCGGCGGTGGTCAGCACGACACGCCGGATGGGATGACTCTTCCTCATCGCTCCTACAGCTCCTGAAGTCCCGTCGCTCACATCTCGAACGACTCGTGATGGATGCGGCGGGCGGGCACTCCCGCGCCGCGCAGTGCTTCGTACACGGTCCGCGCGAACCCGGCCGGCCCGCACATGAAGACGTCGTGCCTGTCGATGTCCGGCAGCTTCTGGCGCAGCCGCTCGGCCGAGATGTCGGGGCGTTCCCCGTCCGGGCTGTTGACCGCGTACATCAGCCGGGCGCCGCGCTCCTCGGCGATCGAGGCAAGCTCGTCCCACAGTGCCAGGTCCCGCGTGCTGTTGGCGCGGTACAGCAGGGTGATGTCGCCCGCCGCTCCCGGCAGCGTCTCGAACAGCGCCCGCATCGGGGTGATGCCGACCCCGCCCGCCACCAGCAGCACCTTGCCGCGGCTGCGCCGCTGCGCGGTCAGGGCGCCGTACGGGCCCTCGGCCCACACCCTGGTGCCGGGCGTCAGCTCGCGCAGGCGGGCGCTGTGGTCGCCGATCGCCTTCACCGTGATCCGCAGCATGTCCGGGCGAGGCGCCGCCGACAGGGAGTACGGGTGGGAGCTGAACCGCATCCCCGGCGCCAGGAACCGCCAGCGGAAGAACTGGCCGGCCTCCGCGCCCATCCGGTGCAGCTTCCGCCCGCCGATCAGCACCGACACGATGCCCGGCGTCTCCTCGATCACGGCCTCGACGCGCATGCGGTGCCGCAGGTTGAGCCGGATCGGGGTGAGGACGCGGTACCACAGCACCAGCGCGGTCACGCCGCCGTACAGGCCGTACCAGAAGGTCTTCGCGGTCGGCTCGACGGCGAAGTCGTTCCCGGTGGTGATCTGGTGCCAGAACGTCAGGAACACCGCCGCGTACGTGAGCAGGTGCACGTGGTACCAGGCGTCGTAGGGCAGGCGGCGGCGGATCCCGCCGACCGAGACGAACCCGACGAGGAACAGCAGGCCGGTGCCGACGGCGGCCTTGCCCATGTCCGGCAGCTGCTCGACGGAGTCGATCGTCTGTTGGACGATCCCGCCGAGCGGCCTGCCCGCCCGCAGGGCGTAGCCCCACATGGTGAGGAAGACGTGGGCGAGGACCAGGCAGATCGTGTAGCGGCCGGTCATCGCGTGCCAGCGGGCCACTCGGTCGGAGCCCACCCGGCGCTCCAGCGCGGGCACCCGGGCCGTCTGCAGCACCACCAGCGCCATCAGGTACCCGGCGAGCAGGCCGGTGATCCGGCCCGCGTTGAGGACCTTGCCGTTGTCGTCGGCGATGGACGGGGTGTCGTGCCACCAGAGCCACAGGACACCGGCCGCACCGGCCCATACGGCCAGCAGCAGGGCGGTCGCCGGGGAGCGGCGCGGGCGGATGCGGCGCATCGTCTGGCGGCGGGCGGCGCGGCCGCCTGCGAGCGTGGTGGTCACGGTTCCTCCGGGAGCGGGGGCAAGGGGGGATGGCGTGGTCCCTTGGCCCTGAGATACGTGTCCGGTCACCGGTGCGTTCAGCTGCTCGCGGAGTCCAGCGCGGACTGCAGCGACTGGCGGTAACCGTCACTGGTGTAGGTGGCGCCGGAGACGGTGTCGATGTTCGCGCTCTGCGCGGCGAGGGCCTCCCTGCGCAGCTGCGGGACGGCGTAGCTGTTGATCTCCTGGTCCCGCGGGTTGTCCGAGGGGTAGGAGATCGCCTCCACCTCGGTGAGCTTGCCGTTCTTGAGCGTGATCCGCACCTGGACGGGACCCCAGCGGGTCTGCACCGTGTCGCCCGTGACGGTCTTCGTGCCGCTGGTGGCCGACCCGCCGGAGCTGCTCGACCCGCCGGAACTGCTCGATCCACCGGAGCTGCTCGATCCACCGGAGACGCCGGAACTGCTGGAGGGGGCCGGCACCGCGACGGCGGTCTCCGCCGACGTGTGCGGCTTCATCGACAGCAGCAGCACCATTCCGGAGACGGTGGCGGCACCGGCCAGCACGATGCGGCGCAGCGGACGGTTCTTCTTCAGGGCGTGCACGTGGCTGCCTCGCAGACTCTCAGAATTCGAACGACTCGTGGTGGATGCGGCTGTCCCGGACGCCGGCGTCCTTCAGCGCCTCGTACACGTCCAGCGCGAAGCCGTGCGGACCGCAGATGTAGACGTCGTGCTCGGCGAGGTCGGGGAAGGCCGACCGCAGCGACCGCGCCGACAGGTCCGGGCGCCGTCCGTCCGCCCCGTTGAGCGCGTACAGCACCTTCGCGCCGCGCCACCGCGCGATCGCCTCCAGCTCGCCGCCCAGCGCCAGGTCCTCGGCGCCGCGCGCCCGGTACAGCAGGGTGACCTGGCCCGGCAGGGTCTCGAACAGGGCCCGCAGCGGGGTGATGCCCACGCCGGCGCCGATCAGCAGGGACTTGTGGGAGGTCTGCCGGTCCTGGGTCATCGCGCCGTACGGCCCCTCCGCCCACACCCGGGTGCCGGGGCGCAGCAGGGCGATGGCCGCGCTGTGGTCACCGAGCGCCTTGACCGTGACCCGCAGCACGTCCCGGCGCGGCGGGGCCGACAGCGAGTACGGCGTCGACGTCCAGCCCAGGCCCTCGCCGAGGAACCGCCAGCGGAAGAACTGGCCCGCCTCCGCGCCCATCTCGTCCAGCCGCCGTCCGTGCATGACGACCGAGTACACGCCCGGCGCCTCCCGGTGCACCGACTGCACCCGCAGCTGGTGGCGCAGGTTCAGCCGCACCGGACCGAGGACGCGGTACCACAGCACCAGGGCAGCGACGCCCAGGTAGAGCGCGTACCAGGCGGCCGTGGCCACCGGGTGGCCGTTGAAGTCGTTGCCCAGCACCAGCTGGTGGCTGAAGGCCAGGAACACGGCGGCGTAGGTGAGCAGGTGGACGTAGTACCAGAACTCGTAGCTGGTCCGGCGGCGCAGCGCCCGCACCGAGGTGATGCCGACCGCGAACAGGATCACGGTGCCGGCGGTGGTCTTGAGCATCTCCGGATAGTCGAGGACCACCGTGAGCGCCTCGTGCCAGAGCGTGGCGTGGTCCTGGGCGGCGTAGCCGGCGAGGATCAGCACCACGTGCGCGACCAGCAGGGAGATGGTGTAGCGGCCGGCCATCGCGTGCCATCGGGCCACCCGGTCGGAGCCGATCCGCCGCTCCAGCAGCGGCACCCGGGCCATCAGCCCGACCAGCACCGCGCAGGCGTACCCGCTCAGCAGCCCGGCGATCCGCCCGGCCCCGGTCAGCCAGCCCGCCGCGCCGACCACGGAGCCGGTGTCCATCCACCACAGCGCTGTCACGGCCGCCGCGCCCGCCCACAACAGGGTGAGCACGACGCCCGCCGGGGAGCGTCGCGTGGTCAGCGGCACCGCCGGTGCCGTGCGCCGCTCGTACACGGTCGTCATGGATTGCGTCCTTTCGCTGTCCGGGCCACCACAGTGCAGCGGCAACCTCTGAGCGCCCTCTGAAACGGGGCTCCACCGGCTCACTCAGAGCAAACTCAGAGCCTCGCCCGTCGACCGCCGGCCGGGGGAGGGTGGATCCTGGTAGGGCCATGAACACCACCCGCTCGGGCCGTCCGGCCCTCACCCGTCCCGACGGCACGCCGCTGCGCGTCCTCGTCGTCGACGACGACCCCGACCTCGCCGAGGTGCTGTCCGGCGCCCTGCGCTACGAGGGCTGGGAGGTCCGGTCCGCGGGCGACGGGTCCTCGGCCGCCGCCGCGGCGCGGGAGCTGATGCCGGACGCCGTCGTGCTGGACGTGATGCTCCCCGACACCGACGGGTTCGCCGTCCTGCGCTCCCTGCGCGGCGTGAAGCCGGACGTCTGCGTGCTCTTCCTGACGGCCCGGGACGCGGTGGAGGACCGCATCGCCGGGATCACCGCGGGCGGCGACGACTACGTGACGAAGCCCTTCAGCCTGGAGGAGGTCGTCGCCCGGGTCCGCGGACTGCTGCGCCGCGCCGGCATGGCCCGGCAGCAGGAGGACGGCCCCCGGCTGATCGTCGGCGACCTGGTCATGGACGAGGAGGCCCGCGAGGTGACCCGTGGCGGGGAGCTGATCGAGCTGTCCCCGACCGAGTTCGAGCTGCTGCGCTTCCTGATGCGCAATCCGCGCCGCGTGCTCAGCAAGGCCCAGATCCTCGACCGGGTCTGGTCCTACGACTTCGGCGGCCGCGCCCACGTCGTCGAGCTGTACATCTCCTACCTGCGCAAGAAGGTGGACGCCGGCCGGGAACCGATGATCCACACCGTGCGCGGCGCCGGATACGTGCTGAAGCCGGTGACGCGGTGAGGCCGCTCGGGCGGAGGCTGTCCCGCCTGTTCCGGCTCCCCGGCCTCCACACGCTCCGGGCCCGTCTCACGTTCGGCCTGGTGGTGCTGCTGGCGGTCAGCTGCGCCGCGGTGGGCGTGGCCGCGGTGATCGGGGTGGGCCGCTTCCTCACCAGCCGGCTCGACGAGCAGCTGTCCGAGGTCGGCGTCCGCTTCCCGGAGAGCCTGGAGCACAAGACGCGGCTGCCCGACGACCGAGACGGGGACGAGCACGGCGACACCCGCCGACAGGCCATGGGCACCTTCGGCGCCCGGCTGATCGACGGCGTC
The DNA here is from genome assembly GCF_035656535.1 of Streptomyces sp. H51. Lineage (NCBI taxonomy): Bacteria > Bacillati > Actinomycetota > Actinomycetes > Kitasatosporales > Streptomycetaceae > Streptomyces > Streptomyces sp. H51. Next base: position 198,337 of record NZ_JAYMHD010000075.1, on the reverse strand, counting down.
CCCACCCACGCGGCCGTCGTGCGGTCCACCGGCATCAAGGCCGTTCCGATGACCTCCCGCGACAAGCGGCAGCTCGTCGCGGTCCCGGCCGACGGCAGGGGCCACACCGTCGAGCTGTCCGCGCTGGACGACTACCGGGTCAGGGCGTGGCGGGGCGCCGACGACGACGTGCTGATCACCGGCCTGCCGCTGGAGCCCGTGCAGGCCACGGTCCACCGCCTGGTGGTGGTCGGCGGGATCGTCTTCGGGCTGGCCCTCACCGTCACCGGCGTCGCGGGCGCGTTGTGGGTGCGCTGGTCCCTGCGTCCACTGAGCCGGGTCGCGGCGACCGCCACCCGGGTCAGCGAACTCCCGCTCGCCAGTGGGGAGGTGGCGTTGCCGTCGCGCGCCCCCGAGACGGATCCGCGCAGCGAGGTGGGCCAGGTCGCGGGCGCCTTCAACCGCATGCTCGGCCACGTCGAGGACGCGCTCACCAAACGGCACGCCAGCGAGGAACGGCTGCGCAGCTTCGCCGCCGACGCCAGCCACGAGCTGCGCACACCGGTGGCCTCGGTCCGCGGCCACGCCGAACTCGCCCTGCTGCATCCCGGGCCGGTGCCGCCGGAGGTGAAGCGCGCCCTGGAGCGCATCGCCGCGGAGTCGGGGCGCATGGGCGAGATGGTCGACGAGATGCTGCTGCTGGCCCGTCTGGACGCCGGCCGCCCCCTGGAACGCCTCCCGGTCGACCTGACCATGCTGGTCCTGGACGCGGTCACGGACGCCCGGGCGGCCGGCCCCGGCCACCGCTGGGCCCTGGAACTGGCGGAGGAGCCGGTCACGGTCACCGGCGACGCCCACCGGCTGCAACAGGTGTTGGCCAACCTGTTGACCAACGCGCGTGTGCACACACCCGTGGGCACGAAGGTCACGGTGTCCCTGGAGACCGACGGCCCCTGGGCCGTGCTGAAGGTCCACGACGACGGGCCCGGCGTTCCCGAGGACGTCCAGCCCGGCGTCTTCGAACGCTTCACCCGCGCCGACCGCCGCCGCACGGACGCCCCCGGCGGCGGCGCGGGCCTGGGGCTGTCCATCGTGGCCGCGGTGGCGGAGGCGCACGGCGGCAGCGTGGCCCTGGAGAGCCGCCCGGGATCGACCACGTTCACCGTGCGGCTCAGGGCCGCCTGATCATCGCGGGTCCGCGGCGGGCGGCAGCGGCAGCGGCAGGCCGGGCAGGCCGTCCATGCTCGTCGCCACGTGTTCCTTCTTGGCGAAGTACTCGCTCAGCGAGGCGTCGTCCTCGCGCGCGAACCGCTTGCCGTGCAGGTCGCGGTCCTCCTCGTACGCCATGAAGGGGACCGCGTAGCCGCAGGTGTCACGGACCAGGTCGGCCCGTACGACGATGATCGCGCGCAGGCCGTGCGGGGCGGGATCGATGTCGGGGAAGCGGGCGAGCAGGTCCGCGAAGCGCGGGTCGTCACGGAAGACCGGCTCCCCGCGGCCGTGCACCCGCACGATGTTCGGCGGTCCCTGGAAGGCGCACCACATCAGGGTGATCCGGCCGTTCTCCCGGAGGTGCGCGATCGTCTCGGCGTTGGACCCGGCGAAGTCCAGGTAGGCCACGGTGTGTTCGTCCAGCACCGCGAAGGAGCCCTTCAGGCCCTTGGGGGAGAGGTTGACCGTGCCGTCGCCGGACAGCGGGGCGGTCGCCGTGAAGAAGAGGGGCTGGGCCTCGATGAACGTGCGGAGTCTGCCGTCTATGCGCTCATAAGTCTTTCCCACGGATCACGATTATGGCCGTATTTCTTTCGACTGTCTAAGGAATTCCGTGGTCCGGTTCCGACCGCGGTCCGACCGCGGTTCGATCGCCGTCCGATCGCGGCCGCCCCGGCCGGCGCATGACTCGGGGCGGCCGCGGCGCCTGTCGCCTCATTTGGTGAGTGTGCAGGCGGCCAGGGAGTCCAGGCCGGTCGGCCTGGCCGCCGTCCGGCCGATGGAGATCGCGATGCGGTCGATGGTCGACCTCCGCTTGTCCGCCAGCGGGCCGAGGATGGCGTTGTTCACGAAGTTGGGTCCGCCCTGGCCCACGGTGTCGGCCAGGCGCTTGTTCGCCTCCTGGATCTGGGTGTCGAGCAGGGTGAGGTTGCGGTCGACCTCGGCCTTGGCGGAGGCGGGGACCGCGGGCAGCCGTGAGGCGACGTCGGGGCAGGTGATGGTGCCCGGGCTCGCGAGGGTGCGGGCGTTGCCGGAGCTGCTCTTGGACGTCTCCCCGGCGAGAGCGGAACCGGCGATCACGGCCCCGGACAGCACCACGGCGGCAGCACCGCCGATGACCGCCACGCGACGCTTGTTGTACTCCGGAAGAGCCCTGGACATGCGGATGCCTCACTAGGGTCAGGAGCGATTGACAAACGCGGGCGCCGGCGTGCGTTCGGTGGGGAGTACGCGAAAGCGGTTGCGTGCGTTCAACGGCATCCTGGAAATCTCCGTGCGGCCGCCTTAAATTGACGAATCATGCAGAGGTCTGCATACTCATGCACACACTGCTCCTGCACCCCGCAGAAGGTGCTGTGGGAAGCAGCGGCAGGCGGCGGCACATCCGTATCTCTCTAGGAGCGACCCACGTGAGCAGCAACAGCGGTGACGTACGGCTCTGGGGCGGCCGTTTCGCCGACGGTCCCGCCGAGGCCCTGGCGAAGCTGTCCGCGTCCGTCCACTTCGACTGGCGGCTCGCCCCGTACGACATCGCCGGCTCGCGTGCGCACGCGCGCGTGCTGCACAAGGCGGGCCTGCTCACGGACGACGAGCTGACGCGGATGATCGCCGGGCTCGACCGGCTGGAGGCGGACGTGGCCTCCGGCGACTTCGTGGGCACGGTCGCCGACGAGGACGTGCACACCGCCCTGGAGCGCGGACTGCTCGAGCGCCTCGGCCCCGACCTCGGTGGCAAGCTGCGCGCGGGCCGCTCCCGCAACGACCAGGTCGCCACGCTCTTCCGGATGTACCTGCGCGACCACGCCCGCGTCATCGGCGGCCTGATCGCCGACCTCCAGGATGCGCTGATCGGCCTGGCGGAGGCCCACCCGGACGTGGCGATGCCCGGCCGCACCCACCTCCAGCACGCCCAGCCGGTGCTGTTCGCCCACCACGTCCTCGCCCATGCGCAGGCCCTGTCCCGGGACGCCGAGCGGCTGCGCCAGTGGGACGAGCGGACGGCCGTGTCGCCGTACGGCTCGGGCGCGCTGGCCGGCAGCAGCCTCGGTCTGGACCCGGAGGCGGTCGCGAAGGACCTCGGCTTCGAGCACGGCAGCGTCGGCAACTCCATCGACGGCACCGCGTCCCGCGACTTCGTCGCCGAGTTCGCCTTCATCACGGCGATGATCGGCGTGAACCTCTCCCGGATCGCGGAGGAGGTCATCATCTGGAACACGAAGGAGTTCTCCTTCGTCACCCTGCACGACGCTTTCTCCACCGGCTCCTCGATCATGCCGCAGAAGAAGAACCCGGACATCGCCGAGCTGGCGCGCGGCAAGAGCGGCCGCCTGATCGGCAACCTGACCGGTCTGCTCGCCACCCTCAAGGCGCTGCCGCTCGCCTACAACCGCGACCTTCAGGAGGACAAGGAGCCGGTCTTCGACTCCTGCGACCAACTCGAGGTCCTGCTCCCCGCCTTCACCGGCATGATGGCGACCCTCACCGTCAACCGCGAACGGATGGAGGAACTGGCCCCGGCCGGTTTCTCGCTCGCCACCGACATCGCCGAGTGGCTGGTCAAGCAGGGCGTGCCGTTCCGGGTGGCGCACGAGGTCGCGGGCGAGTGCGTGAAGGCCGCCGAGGCCGAGGGCAAGGAGCTCGACGGGCTGACGGACGAGCAGTTCGCGAAGATCAGCGCGCATCTGACCCCCGAGGTCCGCTCCGTCCTCAGCGTGCCGGGCGCCCTGGCCTCCCGCGACGGCCGGGGAGGCACCGCGCCGAGCGCGGTCGCCGTCCAGCTGGCCGAGGTGAAGGCGGACGTGGCGGCGCAGCACGCCTGGGCCACCGCCAAGAACGCGAAGTGACCGCCACGCGCGCGGGGAGCGGCTACTCCCACGCGCGCGTGAAGGGCGTGCGGGGGAGCCGGCCGCTCCCGCGCGCGTGAAGGGCGTGCGGGGCCGCGGTCCGTGCCGCTGAGATGACCGCTCCCATGCCCGCGTGAAGGGCCTTTCCACGCGGACACACGCCGCCCTGCCCGCGCCGCCGCCCACGCCCGAGTGCCGGGCGGGCGGCGCGGTTACGTTGGTTCCCTGCCGCAAGGAGCCGACCGAACGGAGCCCGCGATGCCCTTCGCCCGACTGGCCTCAGCAACCACCCCGACCTGCCACCTCGGACTCGGTCTCGCCGCCGTCGGCCGCCCCGGCTACATCAACCTGGGCCGGGACGAGGACCTCCCGGCCGCCCGAGACGTCGACGCGATGCGCCGCCGCACCCACGAACTCCTGGACGCCGCCTACGCGCAGGGCGTGCGCTACGTCGACGCGGCCCGCTCCTACGGACGCTCCGAGGAGTTCCTCGCCGACTGGCTCGCCGCCCGCCCCGACGCCGGCGACATGGTGGTCGGCAGCAAGTGGGGTTACACGTACACCGCGGACTGGACCACCGACGCCGAGGTCCACGAGGTCAAGGACCACAGCCTCGCCGCTTACGAGCGCCAGCGTGCCGAGACCGACGGAGTGCTCGGCGACCGGCTCGACCTCTACCAGATCCACTCGGTCACCCCGGACAGCCCGGCCCTGACCGACAAGGACCTGCACGCCAGGCTCGCCGAGGCGGCCGACCGGGGCGTCACCGTCGGCTTCTCCGCCAGCGGCCCGGCCCAGGCCGACACGATCCGCGCCGCGCTCGCCGTGACCGTCGGCGGCGAGCCCCTCTTCCGTACCGTCCAGGCCACCTGCAACGTGCTGGAGATGTCCGCCGCCCCCGCCCTCGCCGAGGCGCACGACGCGGGGCTGACGGTGATCGTCAAGGAGGGCATGGCCAACGGGCGGCTCACGGCTCCCCACGCCCCGGACGCGCTGAAGGCCGTGGCCGCAGAGACCGGGCTCGGCTGCGACGCGGTGGCCCTCGCCTTCGTCCTGCGCCGGCCCTGGGCCGGCGTCGTCCTCTCCGGTGCCGCGACGCTCGACCAGCTCGCGTCCAACCTGCACGCGGCCGTCGTGGACCTCGACGACGACCAGCTCACCCGGCTGGCGGCGCAGGCCGAGGACCCGCGGGCGTACTGGCGGCGGCGCGCCGGACTCACCTGGCACTGAGCGTCCCGGCCGTCCCCGTCCTCCCCGTCGACCGGTGGTCGTGAGTCACGCACCTCCAGCATGAGACATTCATGTCTCACATGGTCTATGCTCGTCTCATGGCTGTCGATCGTGACCACGTGCTGCGCACCGCCGCCGCGCTGCTGACCCGCAAGTCCACCGCCACCATGGACGAGGTGGCCAAGGCCGCCGGGATCAGCCGGGCCACCCTGCACCGGCACTTCGCCGGGCGCGAGGCGCTCGTCCGGGCGCTGGAATCCCTCGGCATCGCCGAGTGCGACGCCGTACTGGACGCGGCCCGCCTGGACGAGGGGACCGCGGCCGAGGCGGTGCGCAGGCTCGTGCGCGAGATCCAGCCCGCCGCCGGACTGCTCGCCTTCCTCTACGGAGAGAACCAGCTCTGGGAAGCCGGCCCGAACGACGGCTGGCTGCGGCTCGACGCCCGCATCGGCGCCCTGTTCGTACGGGGCCAGCAGGCCGGCGAGTTCCGCATCGACCTCAGCCCGGCCTGGCTGACCGAGGCGCTCTACGGGCTCATCGCCTCCTGCGCCTGGGCCGTCCAGGACGGCCGCGTGGCCCGCAACGACTTCACCCGCATGATCGCCGAGCTGCTGCTCGGCGGCGCACTACGACAAGACGCATCACGGAGAGAGGAATCATGACCAGCACCCTGCAGCGCGGGGGCGCCCCCTGCTCGGCCGAAGGCGAGAGCACCGGGGAGAACACGACCGAGGCGGTGAAGCGCCCGGGCCGCTGGCTCGCGCTGTCCGTCCTCGTGCTCGCCGTGCTGCTGGTGGCCGTCGACGCGACCGTCCTCGGTCTCGCGACCCCCTACATCAGTGAGGACCTGAAGCCCTCCGGCACCCAGTTGCTGTGGATCGGCGACGTCTACTCCTTCGTCATCGCGGGTCTGCTGGTGACGATGGGCAGTCTGGGTGACCGCGTCGGCCGCAAGCGCGTCCTGCTCGGCGGCGCGGCGGCGTTCGGCGCGGTGTCGGCGCTGAACGCCTTCGCGACCGGGCCCGGTACGATGATCGCGGCCCGCGCCCTGCTCGGCGTCGCGGGCGCGACCCTCATGCCCGCCACCCTGGCGCTGATCCGCAACATCTTCCACGATCCGCGCGAACGCAGCCTCGCCGTCGGCATCTGGGGCGCCACGGCCTCGGCCGGCACGGCCGTCGGTCCGATCGCCGGTGGCTTCCTGCTCCAGCACTTCTGGTGGGGCTCGGTCTTCCTGATCAACCTGCCGGTGATGGCGGTCCTGGTGGTCGTCGGCATCCGCACGCTGCCGGAGTCGCGCAACCCGGACCCCGGCCCGTGGGACCTGCCCGGCGTCGTGCTGTCGCTGGTCGGCGTCATCGGCGTGGTCTACGCCGTGAAGGAGACCGCGGCGCACGGCATCGCCTGGGCGCCGCTCATCCCCGGCGCGCTGGGCGCGGCGGCCCTGTACGCCTTCGTACGGCGCCAGCTCACCTCCCCGGCCCCGCTGCTGGACGTGCGTCTGTTCCGCGACCGCGGCTTCAGCGCCGCGGTGCTGGCCGACCTGCTGACCGTCCTCGGCCTGTCCGGCCTGGTGTTCTTCCTCTCCCAGTACCTGCAACTCGTCCAGGGGCGGCCCCCGTTCGAGGCGGGCCTGGCCGAACTGCCCGCCGCGGTGGGCGCGGTGGCGGCAGGGCTGGTCGCCGGGCGGGCGGCCCGCCGCTTCTCGGTACGCGCGGTGGTCTCCGGCGGCCTCGCGGCGGTCGGCCTGGCGCTGGCCGTGCTGACCACGCTGGACCGCTCGACCGGCTACCCGCTGCTCGGCGCGGCCCTGTTGGTGGTCGGTGTGGGCGCCGGCTTCTCCTTCACCGTCACGGCCGACGTGATCCTCTCCAGCGTCCCCAAGGAAGAGGCGGGCGCGGCGTCCGCCGTTTCCGAGACGGCGTACGAACTGGGCGCCGCCCTGGGCATCGCCCTGCTCGGCTCCATCGTGACGGGCGTCTACCGCGGCTTCCCGGCCCCGGCGGGCACCCCCGCGGCGGCGCGCGAGTCGCTGGGCGGAGCGCTGGAGGCCACGGCACGCATGCCCGCGGCGGCGGCGGAGCAGACCCTGTCGGCAGCCCGCGACGCCTTCGTCGACGGCCTCACCCTGGCCGCCGGCACCGGCGCCGCCGTACTCCTGGCGACAGCGGTGGCTTCCTGGTTCCTCCTAAGCGGCCAACACCTGGAAACCCGAAACTGACCCCCAAGGCCGCAAGGAACCGCGCACAGTACCGAACCCGACCCGCACGGGTAATCCCGCCCCCTGGCGTCCCCCAGGGGCGCGAGGAACCGCGCACAGTACCGAACCCGACCCGCACGGGTAATCCCGCCCCCTGGCGTCCGCCCCCAGGGGCGCGAGGAACCGCGCACAGAACCCCACCCACCCGCACGGGTAATCCCGCCAACCGTCGGAGACCTACGCCGCCTTGGCCTTGGTCGCGTACATGTCCACGTACTCCTGCCCCGACAGCCGCATGACCTCCGCCATCACGGAGTCGGTCACCGCCCGCAGCACGTACCGGTCCCGGTCCATCCCCTCGTACCGGGAGAACTCCATGGGCTCGCCGAAGCGGACGGTCACCCGCGCGGGCCGCGGCATCCCCGCACCGCCCGGCTGGATCTTGTCCGTGCCGATCATGGCGAACGGCACCACCGGCGCGCCCGTCATCAGGGTGAGCCGGGCGATGCCGGTACGGCCCCGGTACAGCCGCCCGTCAGGGGACCGCGTGCCCTCGGGGTAGATGCCGAAGACCTTGCCCTCCTCCAGGATCCGGCGCCCGGTCATCAGCGCGGCGACACCGCCCTTGCCGCCGTCGCGGTCCACCGGGATCATGCCGACGCCGGTGAAGAACCAGGCCATCAGCCGGCCCTTGAGCCCCTTGCCGGTGACGTACTCGTCCTTGCCGATGAAGAAGACCTGCCGGTCGCAGACCAGCGGCAGGATCATCGAGTCGATGAACGTGAGGTGGTTGCCGGCCAGGATGACCGGACCGTCGCCGGGGATGCGCTCCGCGCCCTCCACCCGTGGGCGGAACATCAGGCGCATGATCGGTCCGAGCACTGCCTTGATGAGCACGAAGCGGGACAACGGGCCCTCCGGTGTCAAGGGATGCGGTACGAGTCTGTGCAGGTGAGGACGATACTCGCGGTCACGGCCGTCGCGCACATCGGGCACGGCCGGTTCACCCAGGTCTTACGCAGTGTTGACCCGTCTTCACCTGCGGTCGGGCCGCGCCGCGCCGCCGTAATCCCGCCGGAACGGTGTGACGGAGGTCGCGCGTCCGGCGGAGCGCGGCCCGCGCCCACGCCGGCCGTCACCCCCGGCCGGCCACCCGCTCGCGCGCCGAGGTGAGGCCGACGGACCGTCAGACAGGTGTTCCCGTACGACCATCCCCTGTCACCCGCGTGTTCCGCCCGGGGTCTCCCCCCGGTCACCGACGCACACCTACGATCGGCCGGCATCAACGGCGAGGGGCCCGAAAACAGGAGGCGCTCATGACAACGCAGGGGTCGGACAAGCAGACGGGCGGGACCGGGCGGAGGGCACTGCTCGGCGCGGCGGTGCTCGGCGCGGGCGGGGCGGTCCTGTCCCTGTCCGGCACGGCGAAGGCCGCCGAGCCGGCCGGACGCGGCGCCGCAGGCCTCCGCGGCCTGCCCGTGCCGACGATCATCGGCCACCGCGGCGCCAGCGGTTACCGCCCGGAGCACACCTTCGGCTCCTACCAGCTCGCCCTCGACCTCGGCGCCGACATCGTCGAGGCCGGCGACCTGGTGCCCACCAAGGACGGCCACCTGGTCTGCCGTCACGAGCCGGAGATCGGCGGCACGACCGACGTCGCGGACCACCCCGAGTTCGCCGGCCGCAGGACCACCAAGGTCATCGACGGCGTCTCCACCACCGGCTGGTTCACCGAGGACTTCACGCTCGCCGAGCTGAAGACCCTCCGCGCGGTCGAGCGCATCCCCGCCAACCGCCCGCACAACACCCTCTACAACGGCCGCTGGGAGATCCCCACCTTCGAAGAGGTCCTGAAGTGGCAGGACGAGCAGACCCGCAAGCGCGGCAAGCAGGTCTGGATCTACCCGGAGACCAAGCACCCCAGCTACTTCCGCAAGCTGGGCCTCGGCCTGGAGGAGCGGGTCGCCAAGCTGCTGCACAAGTACGGCAAGGACAAGCGGAACTCGCCGGTCATCCTGCAGTCCTTCGAGCCGACCAGCATCCAACGCCTGAACACCCTGGTCGACAACCCCCTGGTCGTCCTGCTCTCCTCGGCGGGCAGCCGCCCCTGGGACTTCGTCGAGGCGGGCGACCCGCGCACCGTCGCCGACCTGGTCAAGCCGAAGGGCCTGCGCGAGATCGCCGGTTACGCACAGGGCATCGGCCCCACCCTCGACCTGGTGATCCCGAAGGACGCGAGCGGCAACCTCACCACGCCCACCACCCTGGTCGAGGACGCCCACGCGGTCGGCCTGATCCTGCACCCCTACACCATGCGCAACGAGAACCCCTTCCTGCCCGCGGGCTTCCGCAAGGGCACCGACCCCGACGGCTACGGAGACGTCTTCGGCGCTTTCCAGAGGTACTTCGCGACCGGTATCGACGGCGTCTTCACCGACAACGCCGACACCGGCCTGCTGGCCCGCCGGCACTTTGTCAACGGCTGACGCCCCGACCCCGGATGGGGTGAGGAAACGGCCGCCCGGCAACCCGACGCCGGGCGGCCGCGTTCTGTGCCGTATGACGCCGGACTGCAGTAGGACGCCGGACCCGACCGCCGGGACACCCGAACCAGTGGCCGCGGCCCCCGACCTGGTCGCCGCCCTGCGCCCGCTGCTCGCCGCCGAGGCGTCGGCGGAGGCCCACGCCTGCGGCGCCGAGCCGGGCGACCTGGAACAGACGGTCTGGTTGCGCCTCCTCGAACGCCTCCACGCCGAAGGGCCACCGGAGGACCCGCCCGGCTGGCTGCGCGCGGCCGTCCGCCGCGAGGCCCGCCGCACCCTCCGTACGGCCCGCAGCGAGCGGCCGTACGCCGAGGAGCCGGTGGACGACCCCGGCCGGGACCCCGCGCAGGCCGCCCTCGCGGCCGCCCGCGGCCGGGCCCTGCGCGAAGCCGTCCGCCGTCTGCCGGGCCGCTGCCCCCGGCTGCTGGCCGCGCTGCTGTCCCCGACGGACCCGACCTACCGGGAGATCGCGGGGGAGTTGGGTATCTCACAGGGCACCATCGGACCGGAACGTTCCAGATGTCTCGGATGTCTGCGACGTTTGCTCGCGACCGAGGTTGCGGCCCGTGAAGTGCGGGGATAGGAGTGAGGGACGACCGGCGGATCAGGTGAGCGGGAGGCATGCGCACATGGGCATGAGCGTGACCATCTCGGTGGCGACCGAGCAGGACGCGGAGCAGATCTTCAAGCTCCAGTACCTGTGCTTCCAGGGCGAGGCCGCCCTGTACGGCAACTACCGCATCGACCCGCTCGTCCAGAGCCTCGACTCGGTCCGCCAGGAGGTGGCCGCGGACTGCGTGTACGTGGCCCGGCTCGGCGACGAGGTGGTCGGTTCGGTGCGCGGACGCGTCCTGGAGGACGGCTCCGCCTCCATAGGCCGGCTCTGCGTGCACCCCCGCCTCCAGGGTCACGGCATCGGCGCGCGCCTGCTGCGGGCCGCGGAGGCGGCGCTCGCCGAGGAGCGCGGCGCGACGAGGTTCCGCCTTTTCACCGGCCACCGCAGCGAGGGCAACCTGCGCCTGTACCGCCGGGTGGGCTACGAGACCGTGGGCACCTCCCAGGGCGCGGACGGCGTCCCGATGATCGTCCTGGAGAAGCCGGCCGGGACGTACGCCGCTACGGCGTGACGGTGCGGCCGCGGCGCAGCCAGTACAGCGCGGACAGCGGCAGCAGGACCGGGATGAACACGTACCCCATGCCGTAGTCCGACCAGACCGTCGCGTCCGGGAACGCCGACGGCTCGACCAGGGTCCAGGTGCCCACGATCAGCACACCCGCGAGTTCGGCGGCACAGCACACCTGCGCCGCCCGGCGGGCCCGCTCGCCGCCGCGCACCAGGGAGTACGTGATGAACCCGTACACCACGCCGGCCACCGCCGACAGGGAGTAGGCGAGCGGCGCCCGGTCGAACTCGGTGGCGATCTGGTACGCCGAGCGCGACACCGCGCCGACCACCATCACGCCGTAGAACCAGACCAGCAGCATGCCGGGGCCGCTGATGAGCCGCTTCGGCTTCGGGTCCACGGTGGTCATCTCAGCCTCCCCAGATGTCGTACAGCCGCACCTCGAGAACGGCGAGGACGACGGCGCCCGCGGCCACCGTCACCGACCCCCACCGGGTGCGCTCCGCCAGCGACATGAAGCCCGCCGCCGGAACGCAGGCGAAGGCGCCGATCAGATACGCCACGAAGATCGTCGTGCCCTGCTCCGGCTTCTCGCCCCGCGCCAGCTGCACGACCCCGATCACCAGTTGCGCCACGGCCAGCAGCGACACCACGGCCATACCGATGAAGTGCCAGTCCTTCGTCGGCTGGTCACGGTACGCGGCCCAGCCGCACCAGGCGGCGAGCAGCAGCGCGGCGACGCCGGTCACGAGCGTCAGGGCATCAAGCATGCAGTGACCTTATTACGGCCGATAACCCCTGGTGCGGCCACCCCCGCCGGGCTCCGGCCGGGCCCCCGCGCCGGCCCGGCCGCCGTGGCGTCGACCACAACCCGGCAGGCGCGCGGACTCGGCGCCGACCCGGCGGCGCGGCATCTTCGGGCCCCGTTTTCGCAGGTCACCGGCGGGGGAGTGGGGATCGCCGACCGTGGCCGACGAGTGTCCACCGGCGTCCACCATGCGGACATCGGTGCCGTGTCAGGACCGTACGCATGTTTAACTGATCGCATGACCACGACGAGCTGCCGCATTCCTGCGACCGAGGCGACCATGACGCCCGGTGCTCGTTGTATGTGTCGAATGTGCGCCTGCTAGAAGGCCCCCGCAGCGCCCCGGCCGCGTCGCACGACCGACGCGGGACCGAGCCTCGACGCGCACATGCCGTTCTCCCCGGTTCTCTCGCCACCGCGCGAACCGTGCCGCGTCCCTGAACGAACGCAACGAACGCAACGAACGCACCCGTGCCCGGGCACACCCACGCCCGCGTACTCGACAGTGACGGAAAACCCCAGTGATCACCACATCGGGCCTGACCAAGGTCTACCGGTCCCACGGCTCACGCGGCCGTGAGGTCACCGCCCTCGACGGCGTCGACCTGCATGTGCGCGAGGGCGAGGTGTACGGCGTCATCGGCCAGTCCGGCGCCGGCAAGTCCTCGCTCATCCGCTGCGTCAACCTGCTGGAGCGGCCCACCGCCGGCACGGTGACCGTCGACGGGCAGGACCTCACCGCCCTCGCCGGCCGCGGCCCGCGCGCCGGCCGGGAGCTGCGGCGGGCGCGCAGCCGGATCGGCATGGTCTTCCAGCACTTCAACCTGCTGTCCTCGCGGACCGTCCAGGACAACGTCGAGCTGCCCCTGGAGATCCTCGGCCGGCCGGCCCGGGAACGCTCCCGCAAGGCGCTGGAACTGCTGGACCTGGTGGGCCTCGCCGACAAGGCGAAGTCCTACCCCGCCCAGCTCTCCGGCGGCCAGAAGCAGCGCGTCGGCATCGCCCGCGCCCTGGCCGGCGACCCCAAGGTGCTGCTCTCCGACGAGGCCACCAGCGCCCTCGACCCGGAGACCACCCGCTCGATCCTCCGGCTGCTGCGCGACCTCAACCGGCAGCTGGGCCTGACCGTCCTGCTCATCACGCACGAGATGGACGTGGTCAAGAGCGTCTGCGACTCGGCCGCGCTGATGGAGCGGGGACGCGTCGTCGAGTCCGGGACGGTGAGCGAACTGCTCGCGACGCCCGGCTCCCAACTGGCCGCCGCGCTCTTCCCGGTGGGCGGCGAGGCGTCCGGGACGGACCGCACGGTCATCGACGTCACCTTCCCGGGCGAGGCCGCGACCCAGCCGGTCGTCTCCCGGCTCGCGCGCACCTACGACATCGACATATCGATCCTCGGCGCCGCCATCGACACCGTCGGCGGGCTCCAGGTCGGCCGCATGCGCATCGAACTGCCCGGCCGCTACGAGGACAACGTCGTGCCGATCGGCTTCCTGCGCGAACAGGGCCTGCACATCGACGTGCCGGCCGAACAGACCACACCGGTGAAGGAAGGTGCCTGGTGACCTGGGCCGAGATGCAGCCGCTGCTGTCGCAGGCGTGCTGGGACACCCTCTACATGGTGGGCTGGTCCACGATCGTCGCCGTCGTCGGCGGACTCCCGCTCGGCGTCCTGCTCGTCCTCACGGACAAGGGCGGACTGCTGCAGAACGTCGTCGCCAACAAGGTCGTCGGTCAGGTCGTCAACGTCGCCCGCTCGATGCCGTTCATCATCCTGATGGTCGCGCTGATGGGCTTCACCCGGACCGTCACCGGCACCACCATCGGCCGCGAGGCCGCCATCGTGCCGCTGGCCGTCGGCGCCATCCCCTTCTTCGCCCGCCTCGTCGAGACGGCCGTCCGCGAAGTGGACGGCGGGCTCGTGGAGGCCGTGCAGGCGATGGGCGGCAACACCTGGACCGTCGTGCGCAAGGTGCTCGTACCGGAGTCCCTGCCGTCCCTGATCTCCTCCACCACCACCACGGTCGTCGCCCTCATCGGATACTCCGCCATGGCCGGCACGGTCGGCGCCGGCGGTCTCGGCGACATCGCCATCCGCTACGGCTACCAGCGCTTCGAGACCGGGCTCATGTGGATCACCGTCGCGATCCTCGCCGTCGTCATCTCGCTCATCCAGTTCGCCGGCGACTACGCGGCCCGTTCCCTGCACCGCCGGGGCGGCCGGTCGGGCCCCGCGCCGAAGCTCCGGCTGCTGAAGTCCCGGACCGCGGCGGGCGAGACCGCCTGAGAACCCCGGGGCACCCCGACCACCCCTGAGAAACCCCGGGCACCCCGACCAGCCCTGAGAACCCCGGGCACCCCGACCACTCCCCGAGAGCCACCGAGAACCCCTGTCCACCCCGGCGGGGCAGCTCCACCCAAAAGGAAAGGCACTTTTCGTGCGCAACACCACCAAGATCACCACCGCCGTCCTCGCCGCCGGAGCCCTCACCTTCGGGATCACCGCCTGCGGCTCGGACAAGGGCTCGGCCTCCTCCGACGGCAGCGGACCGCTGGTCGTCGCCGCGAGCCCCACCCCGCACGCCGAGATCCTCACCTACGTCAGGGACCACCTGGCCAAGAAGGCGGGCCTCGACCTGGAGGTCAAGGAGTTCACCGACTACGTCACGCCGAACACGGCGACCGAGGACGGCGACGTGGACGCCAACTACTTCCAGAACCAGCCCTACCTCGACGACTTCAACAAGAAGAACGGCACCCACATCGTGCCCGTCGTCACCGTGCACCTGGAGCCGCTCGGCCTGTACTCCCACAAGGTCAAGAGCGCCGACGCCCTCAAGAGCGGCGCGACCGTCGCCGTCCCCAACGACACGGTCAACGAGGCGCGGGCCCTGAAGCTGCTCGCCGCGGGCGGGCTCATCACCCTCAAGGACGGCGTGGGCAACGAGGCGACCCCCTCCGACATCACCGGGAACCCGAAGAACCTCAAGTTCAAGGAGCTGGAGGCGGCCCAGACCCCGCGCTCCCTGGACGACGTCGACACGGCGGTCGTCAACGGCAACTACGCCATCGAGGCAGGCCTCAAGCCGTCCGACGACGCCCTGGTGCTGGAGTCCGCCAAGGACAACCCCTACGGCAACTTCCTCGCCGTCAAGAAGGGCAACGAGAACGACCCGCGCGTGCCTACGCTCGCCAAGCTCCTCACCTCCGCCGAGGTCAAGAAGTTCATCGAGGACAAGTACGACGGCTCGGTCATCGCGTCCTTCTGAGACGGCACGCGGTCAACTCGCCCGCACCGACGGGGTTCACTCCATCGCCCGGAGTGAACCCCGCGGTGCGGTTCAGTGCTTTCATGCTGCATGCTGGGCAGTTCCACAGACCCTGACGGATCTCGAAGACATTCCGACGTCAACGGAGCGGCGCATGACTAGCACCTTCCCCAACATCTCCATCAGCACGGAGCGGTTGGTGCTGCGTCCCCTCGACGAGGACGACGTGCCCGCCCTGACCGAGATGATGAACGACGAGCAGGTCGCGGCCTGGACCGACGTCCCGCGGCCCTTCACCGAGGAGGGCGCCCGCCACTGGATCACCGAGTGGGCGCCCGCCGAGCGCGCCGGGGGACGCGGTCTGGACCTCGCCGTCACCGAGTTCCTCACCCAACGCCTCGTCGGCATCGTCCAGCTGACGAAGACCGACTGGCACATCCGGTCCACCGAACTGTCGTACATCATCGCCCCCTGGGCGCGCGGCGAGGGCTACGCCTCCGAGGCCGCGCTCGCCACCGCCCGATGGCTCTTCGGCGACCGGAAGTTCGAGCGCATCGAACTGCGCACCGCCGCCGACAACACCGCCTCCCAGCAGGTCGCCCAGAAGATCGGCTGCATCAGCGAGGGTGTCCTGCGCAACGCCTGCATAGTCCACGTCCGCACCGAGGACGGCACCTGGACCGACGTGCGCAGCGACTTCATCGTGTGGAGCCTGTTGCCCGAGGACCTCGACGGCGTCGGCGAACAACTGGCCGACAGCGGCGGTTTCACCGCGTACCCCGACTGGAACTGAACCCAGGGGGCGGCCATGCCGCCGTCGCCCCGCCCGATCCACCGGATACCCTCACGGAGCCCGTCCGGGCTGCCCGATCCCGAGAAACCCCTGGAGACTGACGACGATGGCCGACCGCGTCACGGTGATCGGCTGGGACGGCTCGCCGCCGACCGCGGCGGCGCGCGCGGCCCTGGGCGCCGCCACCCTGGTGGCCGGTGCCGCACACCACCTGGCGCTCCCCGAGGTGCCGCCCGCCGCCGAGCGCATCCGCCTCGGCAGCCTCGCCCTCGCCGCCCGCCGCATCGCCGCCCACCGCGGCACGGCGGTCGTGTTCGCCGACGGCGACCCCGGCTTCTTCGGCGTCGTACGCACCCTGCGCGCACCCGAGTTCGGGCTGGAGGTCGAAGTCGTCCCCGCCGTCTCCTCGGTGGCCGCCGCCTTCGCCCGGGCCGGAATGCCCTGGGACGACGCACAGGTTGTCGTCGCACACCGCCGCACCCTGCGACGCGCGGTGAACGTGTGCCGAGCTCACACCAAGGTCGCCGTCCTCACCTCGCCGGGCGCAGGCCCCGCCGAACTCGGACTCCTCCTCGACGGCGTCCACCGCACCTTCGTCATCTGCGAGGAACTCGGCACCGAACGCGAGCAGGTCACCGTCGTCACCTCCGACAAGGCGGCCGACCACACCTGGCGCGACCCGAACGTCGTCATCGTCATCGGCGGCCCCGTCCAGCCCGGCGCCCCCGCGGAGGGCGGCTGGATCGCCGGACGCGACCCCGGCGCCGGCCCGCGCGGCTGGACGCAGCCCGGCGAGATCTACGGCCCGCTCGGCGAAGGCGAGACGGACCTGCTGCGCGCGGCCCAACTCGCCCGCCTCGGCCCGCGCGTCGGCGACCTGGTGTGGGACATCGGCTGCGGCAGCGGCGCCTTCGCCGCCGAGGCCGCGCGGGCCGGCGCCGCCGTCATCGCCGTCGACCGGGACGTGGAGGCGTGCGGCCGCACCGAGATCGCCGCCCGCCGCTTCGGCGTCCAGCCGCAGATCGTGCACGGCACCGCCCCGCACGTCCTGGAGAGGCTTCCCGAGCCGGACGTCGTGCGTGTCGGCGGCGGGGGAGCGGCCGTGGTCTCCGCGGTCGCCGACCGCCGTCCGCAGCGCATCGTCACGCACGCGGCGACCCGCGACGCCGCCGAACTCGTCGGCCGCGACCTGACCGAGCACGGATACCGGGTCGAGTGCGCCCTCCTGCAGTCCGTGGAACTCGACACCCGGGCCTGGACGGAGACGGAGCGCAGCGTGGCGTTCCTGCTCAGCGGCGTGCTCCGGGATCGCGCCCCGTGACTCCGCTCTCGTCCCAGTGATCCTGTTTTCCGCCCTCCCGGTGATCCGGTAGTCGCACCATGCGCGGTAGGCTGGCCGACCGTCGCACCGCACCGTGTCGCCCGGCGTTTCGTTCGTCAATGTCCGGAAAACACGCCCCGTTTGGGGCGGGTGTGGTACGGCAGAACCGGAGGACGCGCAACGTGGCGCAGTCCACAGCGGGCTGTCGCGGAACACGCTGTCGCGACGGGGGAACGGCCGCGACAATGCCAATCAATGGCTTTGTCGTCTTTGTGGACAGGCTGTTCGTGCCGCTGGGCACGCACGCTCGTTCTTCACTGCGGGACGGTCGGTGCGCCGTCCCCGGTGAGCTGGTCGTAGAAGCACTAACCGATGGGCGAGGGGTACGCATGACCGACACCGGCCAGGTCCCGGGCGAGGGACTGCCGGAGAACGCAGGCATGGTGGAGCAGCCGGGCGTACCCGCGCACGGCTCGTACACCTACCTCTCCGAGACCACCGCCCAGGACGAAGACCTGTTGCTGCTGCCGGGCGCCCAGGGCGCGTGGGGCAACGAGGTCGCCCCGCCCGCGCCGGAACCGGTCGTCGAGGCCGTGCACGAGCCCGGCCCGCACGAGACGGACGGCCGGGACACCGGCTCGGTCGACCTCGGCGGAGTCCGCCTGCCCGACCCGGCGCCGTCGGCGCCCGTCGCGCCGCGCCGCCCGCTGCACCTCGGCCCGCCCATCCCCGACGCCTCCACCAGTCCGGTCCGCTCCCTGGCCGACCGCGGCCCGGCCGGCGCGCCGGTGCGGCAGCCCGCCCCGTCCGTGCCGGCCGCTCCCGAGTACCTCGACGCCCACCAGTCGGCCCCGCAGGGTGCGACGCCCTGGGGGGCTCCGCCGCAGACCGCGGCGCAGGTTCCGGTGGCCGTGGGAGCGGTGACCGCCGAAACGGCCGGCCCGGCGAGCGGGCACTTCCCCGTGCCGACCTCGGTACCCGAGGCCCAGACCCAGGCCCAGACCCAGGCGCAGGACGGTACGTACGGCGTACCGGCACCGGTGAGCGTGCCCCCCGTCGTCGCGGAGGGCGGCCTCCCGGCCGGGGCTCCCGACGCGGGCGTCCCGGACGCCGCCGCCCCCGCCCCCGCCCCCGCGCCTGTCACGGACGGCGCCGTGCCCGCCGAGGGCGGGGCCGCCGCCGAGGGCGCCGCTCCGGCGGTCGAGGGCACGCCCGTCGCCGAACCGGCCGACCCCGGGACCGCGCCCGTCGCCGATGCCGCCCCCGAGGCGGCGCCCACGCCCGAGGCGGCGCCCACGCCCGAGGCGGCGCCCACGCCCGAGGCGGCGCCCACGCCCGAGGCGGAACCGACGCCTGAAACGGTGGCCGCGGAGACGGTCGTTCAGGAGGCGGTCGCTGCCGAGGCGATCGCTCCCGAGGAGACCGCTCCGGAGGCGGGTGCTCCGGAGGCGGTCGCCGCCGAGGTCGTTCAGGCCGCCGAGCCCGTGGCTCCCGCGGCCGGGGGCGCCCCCGCCGCCCACCCCGACCCGGTGCAGCCCGCGACCGCCGTACCCGGACCCGCCGTGGACGCCCCCGTCGCCGAGCAAGCCGTCCAGGAACCGGCGACCCAGGAGCAGCCAGTCCAGGACCAGGCCGTCCAGGAACCGGCGATCCAGGAGCAGGCCGAGCAGATGATCCCCGGTGCCCAGCCGGTCGTCGCGGCCGCCGTGGCGCAGCCCGCCGCCGAACCGCCCGTCGCGGAGCCGACCCGGGCCGTCCCGGGCGCGGACCCGGCCGCCGCCGCGGCCCCCTCGCCGGAGGTACCGCAGCCCTCGCACGCGGCTCCGGCCGCCGACGCCGTGGCCTCCGCGTCTCCGGCGGACCCGGCCGGGCCGCAGCCCGTGCCGCCCGTCGGCATCCCGGCCGCCCCGGCGCCGCAGCCGACCGCCGTCGCACCGGCCGGCCCGCAGACCCAGTCCGTCGACGTGCCCGCCGACGTGCCCGCCGTCGCCGTTCCCGTCGCCGAGCCCGCCGTCGCCGAGCCCGGTCAGGGCGAGGCCGCCGTCCTCCCGTCGGCGCTCCCGGACCAACCCCTCCCGGACCAGCCCCTCGGACAGTTCGTGCCCGTCGAGGGCTCGGTGCCCACCGCCCCGAACCTCGCGCCGGCCCCGCCGCAGGCCGTCACCCTCCCCACGGAGGAAGGACTTGCCGTGGAGCCCGTCGCGCCCGTCGCGCCCGCCGCCGCCCCGCCGGCGTCCGGTCCCGAACCCGTGCCGAACGGGGAGGCCCCGGAGGTCCGGGCCGCCGGCCAGGAAGAGGACGGCACCGCCGAGACGCCCGCCCGCCGGTCCACCGGCCCGGCCGCGCCCCCCTACGACGACGCCGAGCGCGAGGCCGTGCTGAAGGTCATGCGCGAGCGCCGCGACATCCGCAACGGCTTCCGCAGCGACCCGATCCCGCACGAGGTGCTGCTGCGCGTCCTGGAGGCCGCGCACACGGCCCCGTCCGTCGGGCACTCCCAGCCGTGGGACTTCGTCGTCATCCGCTCGTCGGAGACCCGCCGCAGCATGCACGAACTGGCCATGCGCCAGCGGGAGGCGTACGCCAAGTCGCTGCCGAAGGGCCGGGCGAAGCAGTTCAAGGAACTGAAGATCGAGGCCATCCTCGACACCCCGGTCAACATCGTCGTCACCGCCGACCCCACCCGCGGCGGCCGCCACACCCTCGGCCGGCACACCCAGCCGCAGATGGCGCCGTACTCCGCCGCGCTCGCCGTCGAGAACCTCTGGCTCGCCGCCCGCGCCGAGGGCCTCGGCGTCGGCTGGGTCAGCTTCTTCGACGAGCGCGAGATGGTCCGCGCCCTCGGCCTGCCCGAGCACCTGGAGGTCATCGCCTACCTGTGCGTCGGGTACGTCGACGAGTTCCCGGACGAGCCC
This sequence comes from Streptomyces sp. H51, assembly GCF_035656535.1. Classification (NCBI taxonomy): domain Bacteria; kingdom Bacillati; phylum Actinomycetota; class Actinomycetes; order Kitasatosporales; family Streptomycetaceae; genus Streptomyces; species Streptomyces sp. H51. Next base: position 178,100 of record NZ_JAYMHD010000075.1, on the reverse strand, counting down.
GAGCTGATGCAGGCGGGCTGGTCCAAGCGCCGTCCGCTGTCCTGGGTGGTGCACGAGGAGACGTACGGCCGCCGCGCCCTGCCCGGCGAGGAGCCGCACGACCTGCTCGCCGAGACCGTCGCCCAGATCCGCCCGCTGGACGCCAAGGCGCTCGGCGAGGCGTGGGAGCGGCAGAAGCGCATGACCAAGCCGGCCGGCGCGCTCGGCATGCTGGAGATCATCTCCGCGCAGCTGTCCGGTCTGTCCCGCCAGTGCCCGCCGCCGATCCCGGAGCCCGCGGCCGTCGCGATCTTCGCCGGCGACCACGGCGTGCACGCCCAGGGCGTCACCCCTTGGCCCCAGGAGGTCACCGCCCAGATGGTGGCCAACTTCCTCGGCGGCGGCGCGGTCTGCAACGCCTTCGCCGGCCAGGTGGGCGCCGAGGTCTGCGTCGTCGACGTGGGCGTCGCCGCCGACCTGCCCGCCGCGCCGGGCCTGCTGCCGCGCAAGGTCCGCGCCGGCACCTCCGACATGACCACCGGCCCGGCGATGACCCGCGAGGAGGCCAAGCGGGCCATCGAGGTCGGTATCGAGACGGCCCGCGACCTGGTGGCGGCCGGCAACAAGGCGCTGCTGACCGGCGAGATGGGCATCGCGAACACCACCGCGTCGGCGGCCCTGATCTCGGTGTACACCGGCGCCGACCCGGCCGAGGTGACGGGCCGCGGCACCGGCATCAACGACGAGACGCTGGCCCGCAAGACCGAGGTCGTCCGACGCGCCCTCGAACTGCACCAGCCGGACCCGGCCGACCCCATCGGCGTCCTCGCCGCGATCGGCGGGTTGGAGCACGCCGCCATGGTCGGCCTGCTCCTGGGCGGCGCCTCCCTGCGTACGCCGGTGATCCTGGACGGCGTCAGCGCCGGTGCCGCCGCGCTGGTGGCCCGCGCGATCGCCCCCGAGGTCCTCGCGGCCTGCATCGCGGGCCACCGCAGCGCCGAACCGGGCCACGTCGCGGCGCTCAACAAGCTGGGCCTGCGCCCCCTGGTCGACCTCGACCTCCGCCTCGGCGAGGGCACCGGCGCCCTGCTGGCCCTGCCGCTGGTGCAGAGCACGGCCCGGGCGATGCACGAGGTGGCCACGTTCGACTCGGCGGGCGTCACCGAGAAGTAGACCGCGGCGGATCCGGGGACCGGGGCGGGGTGAGCAAGCACACCGTCGCCCCACCCCGCCCCGGCCGTACGCTGAGACCCACCCAGTGCCCACTAGAATCCGCACCTCAGGGCAGCTCCAGAGCAGTAGCGCCCACCGCCCCGCCTGGACGAGGAGCCGCACCTCCATGGCCGAACATCCCGCCTACCCCGTAGGCCTCCGCCTCACCGGCCGCAAAGTGGTCGTGCTCGGCGGCGGCCAGGTCGCCCAGCGACGCCTGCCGGCCCTCGTCGCGGCGGGCGCGGACGTCCTCCTGGTGTCGCCCGAGGCGACCCCCTCCGTCGAGGCGATGGCGGACGCCGGCGAGATCACCTGGGAGCGGCGGCGGTACGCCGACGGCGACCTCGCCGACGCCTGGTACGCCCTGATCGCCACCAGCGACCCGGCCGCCAACACCGCCGCGTCCGCCGAGGCCGAGCGGCACCGCGTGTGGTGCGTGCGCTCCGACGACGCCGACCTGGCCACGGCGTGGACCCCGGCCACCGGCCACAGCGAGGGCGTCACGGTCGCCGTGCTCACCACCGACGCGCGCGACCGCGACCCCCGCCGCACCGCCGCCATCCGCGACGCGGTCGTGGAGGGCCTGCGCGACGGCACCCTCGTCGCCCCGCACCACCGCACCCGCACACCCGGCGTCGCCCTCGTCGGCGGCGGCCCCGGCCACCCGGACCTGATCACGGTCCGCGGCCGTCGGCTGCTCGCCGAGGCCGACGTCGTCATCGCCGACCGGCTCGGCCCGCGCGACCTCCTCGCCGAACTCCCGCCGCACGTCGAGGTGATCGACGCGGCGAAGATCCCGTACGGGCGTTACATGGCCCAGGAGGCCATCAACGACGCGCTCATCGAGCACGCCAAGCAGGGCAAGGCCGTCGTCCGGCTCAAGGGCGGCGACCCCTTCGTCTTCGGCCGCGGCATGGAGGAGGCCCAGGCGCTGGTCGACGCGGGCATCCCGTACACGGTGGTCCCCGGCATCTCCAGTTCGATCTCGGTGCCGGGCGCGGCCGGCATCCCCGTCACCCACCGCGGCATCACCCACGAGTTCACGGTGGTCAGCGGCCATGTCGCCCCCGACGACGAGCGCTCCCTGGTCGACTGGGCGTCGCTGGCCAAGCTGACCGGCACCCTCGTGATCCTCATGGGCATCGACAAGATCGGGAAGATCGCCGAGACGCTGGTGGCGCACGGCAAGTCACCCGACACCCCGGTCGCACTGGTCCAGGAGGGCACCACCGCCGCGCAGCGCCGCGTCGACGCGACCCTCGCCACGGTCGCCGAGACCGTACGCGCCGAGGACGTGCGGCCGCCCGCGGTCATCGTCGTGGGCGAGGTCGTGAACGTGGGCCCCGTAGCCTGATCCCGAGTAACCCCGGGTAACACAACCCGCTCCCAGCCGTTGGCACCGCTTCCAGGACAAGGCAGTATCACCCCTGTGGCCGATCTCATCACCGTTGAGGACCCCGCCGACCCGCGCCTGCGCGACTACACGGGCCTGACCGACGTCGAGTTGCGCCGCAAGCGCGAACCCGCCGAGGGCCTGTTCATCGCCGAGGGCGAGAAGGTCATCAGACGGGCCAAGGAAGCGGGCTACGAGATGCGCTCGATGCTGCTGTCGGCGAAGTGGATCGACGTCATGCGCGACGTCATCGACGAACTCCCCGCGCCCGTCTACGCCGTCAGCCCCGAACTCGCCGAGCAGGTCACCGGCTACCACGTCCACCGCGGGGCGCTCGCGTCCATGCAGCGCAAGCCGCTGCCGACGGCGGCCGACCTGCTGCAGACCGCGCGCCGGGTCGTCGTCATGGAGTCGGTCAACGACCACACCAACATCGGTGCGATCTTCCGCTCCGCCGCCGCCCTCGGCATGGACGCCGTCCTGCTCTCCCCGGACTGCGCCGACCCCCTCTACCGCCGCAGCGTCAAGGTCTCCATGGGCGCGGTCTTCTCGGTGCCGTACGCCCGCCTGGACACCTGGCCCAAGGGCCTGGAGTCGGTCCGCGAGGCCGGCTTCACGCTCCTCGCCCTCACCCCGGACGAGAAGGCCAGGACCCTCGACGAGGCCGCCCCGCACACGATGGACCGGGTCGCGCTGATGCTCGGCGCCGAGGGCGACGGCCTGTCCACCCAGGCGCTGGTGGCCGCCGACGAGTGGGTCCGCATCCCCATGTCCCACGGGGTGGACTCGCTCAACGTCGGTGCCGCGGCCGCGGTCGCCTTCTACGCGGTGGCCACCGGCCGCCCCCGGACGTGACCCGGCGGAACCCGCCGGCCCGGTGACCGGCTAGCCCATCGGGTCGCGGCCCGGTGCCGGCTGCTGCTGGTGCTGCCGTACGACGACGCCGTCGCCGCCCAGCCCCCGCGACGGCCCCTGGCAGCCCTGCGCCGCGGCGATGCCGAGCGCCACCAGCAGCGTCACGACGACGAACACGACCAGCCGCTGTCGCAGCAGCCGCGGGTTCGCCGGGCGGCGTCCCGTTCCCGTGTTCCTGGGCGCCGGGCGGCCGGTGCCGCTGCGCGGGCCGGGCCGGCCTCCGCCGTTGGAGCCGGGGCCGGGGCCGCGGCGCTGGGCGGGCGTCGGCCGGCCACCGGTCCGCGGGGACGTCGCGCTGCCGCCCCGTGAGGCGCTGCCGCCCCGCGACGGCACCCCGCCGCGGGCCGGCGTGGCGCCCCTGGAACCGGACGCGGCGCCACGCGGGGGAGGGGTCCCCTGCGGCTGCCGCAGTGTGCGCTGCTGCTCCGGATAGGTGTCGGCGAGCCGTCCGGTGGGCCGGTCCGCCCCGCCGGTGCGCTGCGCGGGCGGGCGCACGTCGGTGAGCACGTGTGCCTCGCGGGCGGCGATCTCCTTCAGCCGCAGCGACAGCTGGAGCGTACTGGGCCGCTCCTCCGGGTCCTTCGCCAGGCAGGCGCGCACGAGCGGGGCCAGCGCGTCCGGGACGCCGTGCAGCTGCGGCTCCTCGTGCACCACGCGGTACAGCATCACCTCGGAACTGCCGTGCCCGAAGGGCGAGTCGGACGTCGACGCGTACGCCAGCGTGGCACCGAGCGCGAACACGTCGGTGGCGGGCGTCACCGCGGCGCCGCGCACCTGCTCCGGCGCCAGGAAACCGGGCGAGCCGACGGCCGTGCCGACGTGCGTGAGGGTGGAGGCGCCGGTCGCCCAGGCGATGCCGAAGTCGATGATCCGCGGCCCCTTCGGGGACAGCAGGATGTTGGACGGCTTCAGGTCCCGGTGGACCACGCCTGCCTCGTGGACGGCGACCAGGCCCTCCGACAGGGCCGCCCCGATCGAGGCGACCTCCGCCGCGCCCAGTGGCCCCTCGTCGGCGACCTTGTCGTGCAGGCTCGGGCCGGGGACGTACTGCGTCGCGAACCACGGCCGGTCCGCCTCCAGATCGGCGGCCACGAGCCGGGCCGTGCAGCCGCCGCGGATGCGCCGGGCCGCCGAGACCTCGCGGGCGAAGCGCGAGCGGAACTCCTGGTCCTCCGCCAGGTCCGGCCGGATGACCTTCAGCGCGACCCGCTGGCCCTTCTTGTCGGACCCCAGGTACACCACGCCCATGCCGCCCGCGCCGAGCCGTCTGTGAAGCCTGAACGAGCCGACGACGCGCGGGTCCTCGCGCCTCAGGCGCATCATCGCCATGTTCATCCCCGCTGCCCGGTCCGTCTGACGTGCCACAGCTTACGTTTCCACGGCCGCCCGCGGGCAGAGGCCGCGCCCTCCGGCGGAGACGGATTGTCAGTGGCGGGTGGAACACTTGAAGTGTGGTCAGGGACGCCACGGACGCCGGGGGTTCGCCCTCCCGGTACGTCCAACCGCCTGAGAAGGATGGGGGATTGGGTCCATGAAGGGTGATCGCGTGGAGATCGTCGTGGATGCCGGGGACACGACGCGGACGTACGAGGTGATCGCGAGCCGGGCCGGTCGCCGGGTGGAGACGGCGGTGCGGCGGGGCGTGGTCGAAGTGAGCGAAGTCACCCGGAACGGATCGGTGGTGCGAACCGCGCGGTTCATGGCGAACCGGGTGCTCGCCCTGGTCGAACAGCCGGTGCCGCGGGAGGACCGCTCGGAATGAGGCGGGGCACACCAGGCGTCCCCTCGGGGAAGACCCCGAGTCGTAGGGCCCTGTCTCCACCCAGGGGAGTAGTCGGCAGGCCACGGCTCATCCTCGGGGAGGCCCGGCAATCGGTACGAAGGCATGACGTGCGGCGTGGGCCGGACGCCTAGATTTGAGGTCAAGCGGCGGGTGCAGCACTCGTCCCCCGAGGTCAGACACCCGCCGCTACCACGACAACCGAGAACGGTCGGGAGAGGGACCATGGCCCACACGGCACCGCGGACAGTGCTCCGCACGCAGGGACGCTTCGGGTGTCCGCGCCGCACGGGCCGCCGCCACCCCCTGGTGGCGACGCTCATGGCCCTTCCCCTGGCGGCGCTGCTGCTCCTCGTCTTCGACGGCTGGGAGACAGTGGCCACACAGGCGTCGTCCGTGGGCGTGATGCTGGGGCGCTGAGCGGCGACCCCAGGCCCGGAAGAGCGGTCCGGGCGGGGACATCCACCCATGAAACCCCGTGGGGACGGGGGTGCGGCGGACGGCACAAATGCCGGCGCAGCTGGGGAGCTGCGCCGGCATTGCTCTTTCTGTGCGGCGGGTGACGGGAGCGCCCGCCGCCGACCGTGCGGGGCCGACGGGCGCGTGTGCCGCGCCCACGGCGTGCCGGGGCAGGAGACGCGCGGCTCCGGCGTGCGTACGCTCGGCAGATCCGCACGCCCTCAGGAGAACCGTGACCGACCTCGCCGAACTCGCCGCGCTCGCCGTGCGGGCCGCCCACGCGGGGGCGCCGGCCTGCTGCCGAGGGGACACGGTGACGCTGGCCGACCGTGGTGACGCGACCGTCGTGCGTCATGGCGGCGTCGTCGCCAAGGCCCATGCCGCGGACGCCGGAGACGGCCTGGCGGTTCGTCTCGGCGTGGCCGCGCGGCTCCCCGGAGTGCTGCTGCCGCCGCTCGGGCCGGATCCGGTGCGACTGCGCGGGCGACCCGTGACCTTCTGGCCGTACGGGAGTCCCGTGGACCCGGACGACCCCGACTCCGCTCCGTGGGAGGCCGCGGCCACGCTCCTGGCCCGGCTGCACCGGGTATCCGCGCGGGGCCTGCCCGTCATGCGCGGTCCCGCCAAGGCCGCGCGGGCCGTCGGGCGGCTGGCCGGCGTCCCGCATCCGGCCGTGGCGCCGGTGCTGCGGGCCTGGGGGCGCCTTCCGGCCTGGGCGCGGGCCGAGGCCCCCATGCCGGACACCGGTACCCTCTGCCACGGCGACCTCCATCTCGGTCAGCTCGTCCGGCACGAGGGGGCGTGGCTGCTGATCGACGTCGACGATCTGGGCGGTGGCGTCGCGGCGTGGGACCTGGCACGGCCCGCGGCCTGGTACGCCTGCGGGTTGCTGTCCGGCGAGGAGTGGGGCCGTTTCCTGGCCGCCTACCGCCTGGCCGGCGGCCCCGCCGTGCCGGCCGACGGTGACCCGTGGGACGCCCTGGACGTGCCGGCCCGTGCCCTGACGGTGCAGACCGCCGCCCGCGCCGTCGCCAAGGCGGTGGCGGAGGACCGCCCCCTGGACGAGGCGGAGGTGTGCACGGTCGACGCCTGTGCCCGGATCAGTGACCTCCCGCCGGAGCGCGTTCGCGGAAACCCGACGTAAGGTGCAACCGACCGGAGCCGGACGGAGTCTGTCCCGGCGATACGCGAAACACGGGCGAGGAGTTGAGCCGACGATGCAGTGTCCGAAGTGCCATGCGCCGATGCACACGTACAACCGCAACGGCGTCCAGATCGAGCAGTGCAGCGGCTGCCGCGGGATCTTTCTCGACTACGGCGAGCTGGAGGCCCTGACCCGCCTGGAGTCCCAGTGGTCCCAGCCGGCGCCACCGCCCCCGGCCGCCCCGCAGGCGTACCCGGCCGCCCCCGCCTGGGGCGCCCCGCACGGCGGCGGGCACGGGCACTACGGCGGCCACCACCGTCACAAGAGCTTCGGCCACATGCTGTTCTCGAGCTGACCCTCAAGCTGCCCCTGAGCTCGACCACGAAGAAGCCCCCGGCCGCTGGGCCGGGGGCTTCGGTGCGTGGACGATACTGGGATTGAACCAGTGACCTCTTCCGTGTCAGGGAAGCGCTCTCCCGCTGAGCTAATCGTCCTTCATGATCCGAAGATCACTGCGTGCGCGATACTGGGATTGAACCAGTGACCTCTTCCGTGTCAGGGAAGCGCTCTCCCGCTGAGCTAATCGCGCGGGGGATCCGAAGATCCAGTGGACGATACTGGGATTGAACCAGTGACCTCTTCCGTGTCAGGGAAGCGCTCTCCCGCTGAGCTAATCGTCCTTGGAGGTGGAGACGGGATTTGAACCCGTGTAGACGGCTTTGCAGGCCGTTGCCTCGCCTCTCGGCCACTCCACCAGGAGTGGAGGGGGTCGGGAGATCCCCTCGTTCCTTCGAGCGGACGACGAGGCTCGAACTCGCGACCTCAACCTTGGCAAGGTTGCGCTCTACCAACTGAGCTACGTCCGCCTGTCGTTTCGGTACGCTCTCGCGTCCCGGCGACGTGTTGAACTCTAGCGGATTCCCCGGCCAGCACAAAAACGCGTTTGTGCAGCGTGCTGCGCTGCACCTGGTCAGGGCCCGCGAACGGACCCGCGCCCTACACTCGACGGGTGCTCGACCTGCCTCCTCTGGCCCGCTTCGGCGACCGCGTCGCCACCGGGCTCCTCGACGTCACCGACGATCCCGCGGCTCTGGACTCCAGCGGCTTCTGGGCCGTCTGCGCCGACTTCGAGGGCCGTCTGACCTGCGCCCGCTTCCGCGACGTGCGACGCGAACCGGTGCCCGCCCCGGTGCCGGGCGCGTGGCGGGGCCCGCGGCCGGGCGACTGGTCGTCGTCGCTGGACCGCGCCGCGTACACCGCGGGCGTGCGGCGGATCCGGGAGCACATCGCGGCCGGCGAGGTCTACCAGGCGAACCTGTGCCGGGTGCTGTCCGCGCCGGTCGCCGCCGACGCCGACGTGGACGCCCTGAGCGCCCTGCTGGCGCGCGGCAATCCGGCGCCGTACGCAGGAACGATCCGGCTGCCGGGGCACGGGGTCGAGATCGCCACCGCCTCGCCCGAGTTGTTCCTGCGCCGGGACGGCCGGGTCGTCGAGTCCGGCCCCATCAAGGGCACCGGGCGCACCGAGGCGGACCTCCTGGAGAAGGACCACACCGAGAACGTGATGATCGTGGACCTGGTGCGCAACGACATCGGCCGGGTCTGCGCCACGGGCAGCGTGACCGTGCCCGACCTGTGCGCGGTCGAGAAGCATCCGGGGCTCGTCCACCTGGTGTCCACGGTGCGGGGCGAGTTGCGTGCGGACGCCGGCTGGCCCGAACTCCTCGGTGCCGCCTTCCCGCCCGGCTCGGTGACCGGCGCGCCCAAGTCGAGCGCGCTGCGCATCATCGACGCCCTGGAGACCGCGCCCCGCGGGCCGTACTGCGGCGGCGTCGGCTGGGTCGACGCGGACCGGGCCGTCGGCGAGCTCGCCGTGGGCATCCGCACCTTCTGGGCCGACCGCCATGAGGGCGTACTGCGGTTCGGCACCGGCGCGGGCATCACCTGGGGCTCCGACCCCGAGGCGGAGTGGCGGGAGACCGAACTGAAGGCGGCGAGGCTGCTCGCGATAGCGTCGGGGGCGTACGACGTGAGGGAAGAGGGACTGACGTGAAGATCTGGCTCGACGGCGGGCTGCGGGACACCGACTCCGCCCGTGTCTCCGTCTTCGACCACGGGCTGACCGTGGGCGACGGCGTCTTCGAGACGGTGAAGGCCCTGGACGGCCGCCCGTTCGCGCTCACCCGGCACCTGGACAGGCTGGCCCGGTCGGCGCGGGGCCTGGGGCTGCCCGACCCGGACCTGGACGAGGTCCGCCGCGCCTGCGCCGCCGTTCTCCAGGCCAATCCGATGCCGCTCGGCCGGCTGCGCATCACCTACACCGGCGGTCACGGCCCGCTGGGCTCGGACCGGGGGGAGCAGGGGCCGACCCTCGTGGTCGCCCTCGGCGAGACCGGCCGGCGCCCCGACTCCACCGCCGTCGTCACCGTCCCGTGGACGCGCAACGAGCGCTCCGCGCTGGCCGGGCTGAAGACCACCTCGTACGCCGAGAACGTCGTCGCCCTCGCCCGCGCCCACCGGGAGCACGCCTCCGAGGCGCTGTTCGCCAACACCGTCGGGCAGTTGTGCGAGGGCACCGGCTCCAACGTCTTCGTCGTCCTCGACGGCGAGATCCACACCCCGCCGCTCGCCTCCGGCTGCCTCGCGGGCATCACCCGCGAGCTGACCGTCGAGTGGACCGGCGCGAAGGAGACCGACCTGCCGATGGACGTGCTGCGGCGGGCGGACGAGGTCTTCCTCACCTCCACCCTGCGCGACGTCCAGGCCGTGCACCGCGTCGACGACCGGGAACTCGCGGGCGCGCCGGGCCCGGTGACCGCCAAGGCGATGCGGATCTTCGACGAGCGGTCCGGTGCCGACCTGGATCCGTGAGCGTCCGCCGAAAAATCGGCTGACGGGCGCCCGTACGCCGGGTAGAACTCCTCTGATGACCACGACCCTGCGGCCGACCGAGCCGCTTCAGCGTGCGGCCGACGGAGCGCGTTCACGCCACTACCAGGTGTGCGTGAACAGCCGTCCCGTCGGAGCCCTGCACCTCGGCACCACCGCCGCCTTCGGCGACGCGGTGGCGCGGATACTGGACCTGCGCATCGAGGAACCGGACCGCGGCCGCGGCCGCGGCACGGTGGCCGCGCTCGCCGCCGAGGAGGTGGCCCGGGGATGGGGCAGCCGGCAGATCGAGGTGGCCGTCCCCGCCGGGGCCGAGGCCGCCCTGCGGCTGGTCGAGACCCTCGGCTACGTCCCGCGCAGCCGAGGCATGGAGAAGCGGCTCGGCCGCACCCCTCCCGCGCTGCCCGCCGGCAGCGTGGCCCGGCCCATGACCGAGGCCGAGTTCGAGGAATGGTTCGCCCACCAGTCGGAGGACTACGCGCGGGTCTGGATGGAGCGGGGCGTGCCCGAGCGGGAGGCGTACGCCAAGTCACGGCACGACCACGAGACCCTGCTGCCGCGGGGGATGGCCACCGACGGGACGCGCATCAGCGTGCTCGAGCACGAGGGGACGCGGGTGGGCACTCTGTGGGTCGCCATCCAGGAGGAGAACGCCTTCGTCTTCGACGTCGAGGTAGAGGAGGCCCACCGCGGGCACGGACACGGCCGTACGCTCATGCTCCTCGCGGAGGCGCAGGCGATCGCCGCGGGCAAGGACGTCCTGGGACTGAACGTCTTCGCCGACAACACCCCGGCCGAGCGCCTCTACGAGTCGCTCGGCTACCGGACGACGCGGTACTCCCTCTACAAGAGCCTGCTCTGACTGAAGGGACCTGCCCCGGACCTCAGTCCTGTGCGGCCAGCAGCCGGTCCGCGATCTCCTCGATCCGCTCGCGCAGCCCTTCCTGGCTCTTGCCGCCGTCCAGGCGCTCCCCGCCGATGACGTACGTCGGAGTGCCGGTCACGCCGATCGCCTTGCCCTCGGCCTGATCGGCGTCGACGATCAGGATGTGCCGGCCGTCGATCAGCGCGGTGTCGAACTCCTCGGCGTCGAGACCGAGTTCGCGGGCCGCCTCGACCAGGAAGGGTTCTCCCGCACGGGTCAGCTCCTCCACCCGGCCGAGCACCGCCTCGACGTAGGGCCAGCCCTGCCCCTGCGTCAGGGCCTCCTCGGCGGCCTGCGCGGCGGCGAAGGCGTGCTGGTGCTTCTCCAGCGGGAAGTGGCGCAGCCGCAGCTCCAGCCGGTCGCCGTAGCGGGCCCGCAGCGCGCGCAGGTCCTCCAGGGCGGTGCGGCAGTCGGGGCACTGGAGTTCGCACCAGACGTCGAGGACAACGGGCGCGGCGGGAGATGCGGAGGAGGTGTCGCTCATGGCCGACAGTCTCCCAGCCCGGACGCCGGCGACCCAATCGGGCCCTTACGGGACGGCGGGCGGCAGCGGCCGCGTCCGGCACCCGCGGAGGAAGCCGACCCGGAGATCTCCCTGATGTCCGACTCGGAGCATGGCCCGGCGGGGTTCGGACGGTGCAGGATGGAAGGGACGAAGCGCCCCGCCCGACCGAGCCCTGCCTGGAGGACCGGATGATTGCCGAGACCGTCTGTTCCGCCCTCTCCGCGGCCGGTTTGGGCATCGCGGCGGTGACGGCGTACCGCAAGCGCTTCCTCGCGGCGGCCCGCATCGCCGCGTACGCGCTCGTACCCGTCGCTCTGGTGATGACCGGCATCGTGGACTGGGTGGCGGGCACCGCGTTCAGCCCCACCGCCTGGGCGGGCTTCGGGCTGCTCGGCGCCGCCTGGCTGCTGTTCGCGTCCACGCGCGCCGTGGAGCGGCGCCGGGGCGGCACCCGCAAGGAGCGCAGGCAGGCCAGGGCCGCGCAGCGGCGCGAGGCGGCCGCCCCGGAGGCGTCCGCGCCGGCCCTGGGGCCGTCGACGCGCCCGGCTGCCAGGCCCGCGAGCGCGCCCCGCACGAAGTCCGCGGACGACTTCAGCGACATCGAGGCCATCCTCAAGAAGCACGGCATATGACCCGTCCATGACGACCGAAACGACACAGTGGATCAGCGCCGTGTCCTGAAGTGATCACGTGCGTACCGGACGTCACGGAATTCGGCGAACTGCCGGTCTTTTCGGGCGTGTTGATCGCGTGGAGGGTCTCGTCTGCGTCATCATCGGCCGCGAGATGCTGGACACGAAACAGAGCGATGCCGCGCCTCCGTCTCAGGACGAGCCGCGCGGATGCCTCTTCGCCCTTTCCCAGCCACCGCTGATGATCTTCCTTGCGGTGATCGGGTGTCTGCTGCTCATGGCCTCGTTGCACGACCTGCTGTTGCTGTGAGCCGTACCCGTGGCCCCCGGCGCCACCCGCCGGGGACCACGTCGACGCCGATGTCCGGCCCCGCCCTCAGCCCGCGGCCTCCTTGCGCCGGGCCCGGTAGGCGGCCACGTGCAGGCGGTTGCCGCAGGTGCGGCTGTCGCAGTACCGGCGCGACCGGTTGCGGGAGAGGTCGACGAAGGCGCGCCGGCAGTCGGGTGCCTCGCAGCGCCGCAGCCGTTCCTGCTCCCCGGCCACCACGAAGAACGCCAGCGCCATCCCGCAGTCGGCCGCCAGGTGATCGGCCACCGAGGCGCCGGGGGCGAAGTAGTGCACATGCCAGTCGTAGCCGTCGTGGTCCGTCAGGCGGGGGGTGGTGCCCGCCGCGGCGACCAGCTCGTTGATCAGCCCTGCGGCCGTCCTCGCGTCGGGGGCCCCGAAGACCGCCGTGAACAGCTCGCGGATCTTGCGCACCGCCGAGAGGTCCAGCTCCGAGAGCACTCCGACATCGCTGATCTCGTGGTTTCGTACGAATTCCTGGAGGGCCGCGACATCGGGCAGCGCGTCCGGATTCGCGTCCTCCTCCGGCGCGGTGTTCACCAGATCCACCACGGTGTCCAGCGCGCACCGGGTGTCGTGGGTGATCAGCACGTTTCACTCCCTGCCGTGGCGGTCGGTCGGGTGTGGGACCCGCCTGATGCTGGCCGATGGTAGTGGCTCGGGAGCGTGCCGTATCGGTCCGGTGCCTGGCGGCGCGCACGCCGGCGCCGTCCCGCGGCGAAATCGCGGCGACGGCGTCGGTGCGTACCCTATGCGGTTGTCCTGGCCCGTTCCGTCACCCCGAGTCGACGGCGCCGGGCGGCTTGTGAGGGTCTCGTCTAGCTTTCCGCCAGGATGTGGGAGAGCTCCTGGTCGAGGTCGAAGTGGCGGTGTTCCGTGCCGGGAGGCACGGCGGCGTCCGTACGCTTCAGGAAGGACTCCAGGGCCCGCGCCGGGGCCTCCAGCAGGGCCTCGCCCTCCGGAGAGCTCAGGGCGATGCACACGACGCCCTGACCGTGACTGCGCGACGGCCAGACACGTACGTCGCCGGTGCCCGTGGGCCGGTGAAGGCCTTCCGCGAGGAGGTCGCGGGCGAACACCCACTCGACGGTCTCCTCGGCTCCGGTGTGGAAGGTGGCGTGCACGGCGTAGGGGTCGGCCGTGTCGTACCGCAGGCCTGCGGGGACAGGCAGGGAGGACTCGCTCGACACAACGAGGCGCAGGTGCAGCTCGCAGCTGACCGTGGTGTTCATAAGCGCCAGGGCCTTTCGCTCAGTGTGCGCTCGGGGATTCGCACGTCGGCGAAATCGACATGCCACCTACGGTGCCGTTGTAAACCCCTCTGAGGGTTTTGCGTGGCTTTACGTAACTCTTCCGGCCGAGAACCGCTTGGTACGGTACGGCCATTACGGTGACGCGTTTCTCTCGGGTACAGTTTGGTCGTATGAATACGGGGAGTGACGGGTCCGGCGAGATCGCCGTGGCGGCGGACGGAATGGACGTGGGCGCGGCCCAGGACGAGCAGGGGCTCGGCTCGCGGGCCCCCGAATTCGTCAAAGCGCGCCGTGTGCTGCATCTGAGCTGGCAGGTCGGCGTTTTCGTGATCGGACTCGCGGTCGTGGGCGCGGGCATCGTGATGCTGCCGCTGCCCGGGCCGGGCTGGGTCGTGATCTTCGGCGGCATGGCCATCTGGGCCACCGAGTTCGTGTGGGCCCAGCTGGTGCTGCGCTGGACCAAACGCAAGGTCACCGAAGCGGCCCAGCGGGCGCTCGACCCCAGGGTGCGGCGCCGCAACCTGACGCTGACGGCGATCGGCCTCGTGATCGTGGTGGTGCTGAGCGGGATCTACCTGTGGAAGTTCGGCGTCGTCATGCCCTGGAAGATCAAGGATCAGTGATCCGCCGCGGGGACGCCTCGCCGCCCGCCCCGGCGGACAGCGGTCACCGTCAGTCACCGGTGCTGCCGCTGCCGTCGCCGCGCCTGCTGTCACCGCTGGTCACGGGCACCCACTGACATGGGGTAATGTTCTTTCTGCGTCCGGGCGATTAGCTCAGTGGGAGAGCGCTTCGTTCACACCGAAGAGGTCACTGGTTCGAACCCAGTATCGCCCACCCGGAACGGCGGCCCACCTGCGTCAGCGCAGGTGGGCCGCCGTCGTGTCCGGCCCGGACGCGAGGGCTGGGTTGCAGGCGCGGATGGTGCAGCGCGGGATCCCGCGTGGCGGGATGCGGGTGCCTCGGTCCGGACGATGCCGCGGCAAGGGACGCCGTAACGGCGCTGATCAGCGACGACCGGCGGCGACTGGCGACGATCAGCGGCGACTGGCGCGGGCGGGCGGGCCAGGCCCCCTCGGGACGGTTGGGCGCCCGTGGTCGGCCGTTCGCGGGCCGCTCGTCACCTCGACGACATCGGTCGGCGACTGGGCGTGCACCGGGTGTGGGGCCGTGCCGGTCGACGTGCTCACGAGCGAGGCGCAGGGGCGAGGCGCGAGGCATGCCTGAGGGCGCGGCGTTGAGCGGCCGGGGCGGTGAAGTCCGGCAACGGTCGGCGGGGCCCTGAGAGCCGCCTGGGATGCGGCGAGGCCGGAAAGTGCCGTCGGTGGCCCGGCAGGGGCGCGCCGCACCGGCCACAGCCCCCTCCGTGCCGCCCGCCCGGAAGCGTCGGCTCGTCCCCGACGGCCGGGTGCGCGCCACGTCGGGCGCGGTGCGCCACGCGCCGCTGCACCGCGTCGGCGACGATGCCCTCCGGACGTCGCGTCCGGTGCCGCCCGGAGGGCATCGTCGCCGACGGCCGGGCGACGCGAGCCCCTGGCTGTCCGCCGCCCCCAGGTCCCCCATCCGATCGCCTGCCGCCTGCCGCCTGCCGCCTGCCGCCTGCCGCCTGCTGTGTGCTGGGCGGCGAGAGGCGCCGGCCGTGCCCCGCCGCGTCGGGGACGGTGCCCGGCGCCGCCGGCCCGGCGTTCGCCGGAGACCGCCAGGGCTCGGAGTCACCGCGCACGGACGTGCCCGCGCTCGGGTGCGCCCGTCACCGCGCCCGGCGTGGAACACACGACCGTCCGTCCCGCTCCTGGCGCCCGGTCACCTCCGCGCATCCTGCCCGCGGCAAGGTCCGACCCCACGCCGCCCCGCCGTCGCCCCCGGCAAGGTCCGACCTCCGCCCCCGGCAGGTCCGGCCCCCGCCTCTCCTCACCCCGCGGCGGATTCCCGCCGGGGCTCACTCGCGCCGTGCCGGAGCGGCCCCGCTGCGTTCGGTCCGTCGATCATGTGGCCCTCACCTGCGACGCCTCCCCGTCCGCCGTGCAAGCGCTTACTCGAAGCGATTCGTGCACGTGGCTAGAGAAGCCGGGGGCCCAACTGTGGGAACGGGCGGGAATGTTGAGAGGCGCACGATCCTGAAGGCGGTCGGCGCCGGGGCGGCCGCTCTGGGCCTCGCCGCGACGACGGGCTGCGGCGGCGACAGCGGGACGTCGGCCGACTGGACGGTGACGATCCGTTACTCGTGGTGGGGCGCCGGCGAGCGGGCCAAGAAGATCAATCAGAGCATCGACCTCTTCGAGAAGAAGTACCCGAAGATCAAGGTCAAGACGTACTTCCAGGACTACGTCTCTTTCTGGGAGAAGTTCCAGACGCAGGCCTCCGGCGGAAATCCTCCGGACGTTTTCCAAAACGCCGTCACTTTTCTCCGCAAGTACGACAGGAGAGGTGTTCTGCTCGACCTCAAGTCGCAGATCGACGCGGGATATCTGAGCCTCGACAACTTCCGCGCGGGCGTCACGAAGGTCGGCGAGGTCGACGGCAAGCAGCTCGGCGTCCCCGTCGGCTCCAACACCATGGCGCCGGTCGTCGACAAGAAGGTCTTCCAGAAGGCGGGCGTCGAGCCGGATACGGGCTGGACCTGGGACGACTAGCTGCCGGGCGACACGGGCTACTTCAGCATCATGTACCTGTACGACCTGTACCTGCGCCAGAACGGGAAGGGCGTTCTACACCAAGGACGGACCGGGCTTCGACAAGGCCGACCTGACGGAGCGGTGGCAGCACGGCTACAACCGAGTGAAGGCGGGCCTCGTCACCGACCCCGAGATCGTCGCGCAGGATTCTGGGCCAACGAGTCGACCCCGAGCGCGGAGATCCTGGCCGAACAGCCTGTTCGCCGAACCCGACCGCTCCACCCCGGCCAAGGCGAAGATCGAGGACCACCTCGACTTCCTCTTCGCCTACTGCAAGGACCAGGTGGAGACGCGCCGTTGGTACGGCTTCTGGGACTACGGCGACATCATGCACACCTACGACACCGTCCGGCCCGTCTGGCGGTACGGCATCGGCGGCTACGCCTGGGACAACTCCGGGCTCTCGCCCGACGTCTGGCTCTGGTACGCCTACCTCAGAAGCGGCCGCGCCGACATCTTCCGCTTCGCCGAGGCCATGACCCGGCACACCGGCGAGGTCGACATCTACCACCTCGCCTAGTGGGCGGGCCTCGGCACCCGGCACGGCGTCCAGCACTACGCCGACAGCGCCAAGCAGGCCGACGAACGCGTCGGCGACCTCATGCACGCCAACGTGGACTCCGACGAGACGTTCCTCGTCCTCGACCCGCTGCGCAAGGTGCGCACCGACCCCTGCACGCCCGACCGGCACGCCCTGTCGGTCGGCTTCGGCGCCGACTGGAGCGGCCTGGTGTCGGCCTGGCTGACCGAGTGGGAGCGCAAGGGCCCCGAGTGGGAGAAGGTCAGGGCGCGCGTGCTGTCCACCATGAAGGGCATCGCCGCCCAGCCCAACGGCTTCGTCCAGGGCAGCGGGCTGTACGACCTGGACACGGGCGAGTTCGCCGTCGCCGACAGGCCCGTGGTGTCGGTGTCCCACCTCTCGGCCGTCTTCGGCCTCAACGAGCTGTGCGCCGAGCTGATCCACCTCGTCGACATACCGGAGTTCAAGGACACCTACCTGGACTACTGCCGCTGCTTCAACGCCGCCAAGGCCGAGCAGGCCGCCCGCTACGGCTCCGACTTCGGGACGCTGCCGCTGTTCCAGGGCCACTCGCGCCTCGACGCCTTGGCCGCCCTCCAGACCGGCGACGAGGCCCTCGCCAAGCAGGCGTGGGCCAAGTTCTACGGCTCCGACGGCTACCCGGAGTCCGCGCCGTGGAAGACCGAGCGGCTCAGCGGCCCGGCCACCCTGGTCGCGGGCAGCGAGGCGAGCTGGGTGTCCACCAACGACACCGCGCTCTCCGGCCTCGCCGCCATCGAGAACCTGGCCCTGCTCGGCGACAGGATGCCGTCCTGACGGCCCCGGTGCCTGCCCGCTGCCGGACCGGGCCGGCCCGGTCCGGCACCGGGCAGGCAGGCACTCAGTTCATCCTCCCCAGCACCTCCCGCACCCGCCGGACGTCCCGGAGGCGGCTCTCGTACGTCGCGCCGAGCGCGAGCAGCAGCAGGCCGGCGAGGGCGGGAGGCACCCAGCGGGGCAGCGCGTCCGTCACCTGCACCACGTAGGGCGCGAGTTCGTGCAGCGCGTCCAGCACCAGCACCGAGCCGCCGAGCAGCAGTGGCGCCCGAAGCCGGTGCCGGGCGCCGGCCAGGGTGACCACAAGCGCGCCCGTGCCGAGCAGCAGCGGACGGATGACGTGCGGGTCGGCCCACGCGGCGGCGAGCGAGGGCAGCAGCGTGACGGCGAGCCCCGGGCCGTACGCCGTCCAGGACGAGGCCTCCGGATCGCGCCGCCTGCGCAGGACACCGACGACCAGCGCCGGGACGGTGACCGGGAGCGTGTACGCCTCGGGCGCCGTGACGTCCCAGGCCGCCAGGCGGACCCAGCCGGCCAGGACGAACAGCACGGCGGCCGCGTAGCCGGCGTTGCGGCGTCCGGGGCGGAGCGCCGTGCCCGCCGTGATCACCCCCAGCAGGGCCAGCACCAGGGCGAGCATCGGGGCGTCGTAGGCCGCGAGCCCGATCGCGAGCAGCCCGGCCGCCGCTCCCGCCGCCTCGATCGGCACGGTCGCCCACGAGCTGCCCAGCCCCGCGGCGAACAGGGCCGCGGCCGCCGGGACCGCCAGCACCAGCAGGGCCGTGTGCTGCGGCTGCCACCCGGCGGCGGCGCCCGTCGCGCAGCTGAGGGCGGCGGCGTACGCGAGCGCGGCCGGTGCCGCGACGGGGGCGAGCCGGGACAGACACGCGGCCGCCGCGAACAGCGCCGCCAGCAGGGACAGGACGGTCAGGGTCGGGGTCCGGGCGGCCAGGGACAGGAAGGCCAGACCGGCCGACGTGACGAGCGCCAGAACGGTCGCGGTGTGCCGCGCGGAGGTGAGGGCGGCCGCCGCCAGGACTCCCGCCGCGACCAGCCCCTGCAGCAACAGCCCGGCCGCGTACGGCACCTGGAGCACGGCCGGGAGGACCAGCGCCGTCGCCCACACCAGTGTCAGCGCGGCGGCCAGGGCACGTGGACGCCGGGCCGCGTCACAGACCGCCGACACCGACACCGAGACCGCGGCGACGACCGCCAGGACCACCGGCACCGCCACCGCGTGCGACGGCCAGGGCAGGTCGGCCGTGACGGCGGCGCGGGCGTCCGACGGCGCGCCGGACCACACCCGTCCCGCCCAGGAGACCGGCCCCAGCAACGTCACCGCCACGACCGGGAGGGCCCACAGCAGCGCCAGGCCCTGGACGCCGGCCGAGGCGCCGGTCAGGCCGCGCCGCACCGGCTCGGGCAGCGGCGCCCGCACGGCCGCCAGCAGGGCGACGCCGCAGACCAGATGGGCGGGCACCGTCCAGTCCGCCGGCAGTGTCACACGCAGCGTCCCGCCGAGGGCCGCGACCAGCAGCACGCCGCCCACCAGCGCGTTCCCCGTGGCGAGGAGCGGCTTCACCGGCCGCCAGGAGGAGACGAGGGCGATCGCCGCCGCGAGGAGCAGAAGCGCCGCCGCCCGGGTGGCGGCGCCCGGACCGGCCGCGCTCCAGGACAGCCAGAGGGCCCCCGCCACACCGCAGCCGCCCACGCCGTACGCGCCGCAGACGGCGGTCAGCCGCACGGCCCTGCCGGTCGCCCTCAGAGCCGGCACGGTGTCGAACCCGGCCGTCACCAGCAGGGCGGCCGTGACGCCGTACGGGCCCGCCGCGGCCGCGATCGCCCACAGCACCGGCGTGGCCTGCGCCGCGACCAGCGCCGCCGGAGCCGGCAGGCGCAGGCCGGAGGTGCCGGGCAGCAGCCCGTACGCCGCCCACAGCACGGCCAGCACCGCCGAGGCCGCCGCCGCGTACCCGGTGGCGTCGGTGCCGGTCAGCGCCGCCTCGTGCAGCGCGTACGAGTCCAGCACCGTCAGCGCCAGCGCCAGGCCGGCCACCGACTCCGCCGTCGACCGCAGCCCCCGCTTCAGCAGCGGCGCGGGCGCCGCCAGCGCGGCCAGCGTCACCGCGCCGAGCACGGCGGCCCGTCCGGCGATGCCCAGATGCCCCCAGCTGACCAGCGTGAACGCCGTCGCGGCGATGACCAGCAGCACGCCGCCCAGCAGGAGCAGCACGTTCTGCACCCGCGGCGCGCCTGCCTCGGAGCGGGGTTGCGGGGCGGGCGCCGTCGGCGCCGCCGGCCGCAGGGCGGCGACCAGCCAGGCGCGACGGGCCAGCAACTGCGCCCGCCGGGCGTCCAGTCGCCACAGCTCGGCGTCGATCAGCCGGAGTTCCTCCGCCGGAGGTGGAAGGTGGGTCATGCCCTGGAGTGTGGTCCGGGCCACGGCCCGGGGCATGAGCGTGGGTACTCAAGGACGTACTCAGACCAGGCGCGGGACGTGCCCGCGCGGGCACACTGCCCCCATGGACTGGACGCGCTACCGCTTCCGCACCTTCTGGCGCCTGCCCGCCCCGCCCGCCGCCGTGTACCGGGCGCTGGAGCGGGCCGAGGACTATCCGCGCTGGTGGCGGCAGATCCGCGAGGTCACCAGGATCGACGACACCAGCGGCGTCGTCCGCGTCCGGTCGGCCCTGCCGTACGACCTGACGTTCACCGCCCGCGCGGCGCGGCGCGACCCCGTGGCCGGGGTGCTGGAGATCTCCATGACCGGCGACCTGGACGGCTGGGCGCGCTGGACGCTCGGCGCGGACGGAACCGGCACCCTCGCCCGCTACGACCAGCTCGTCGTGGTGAACAAGCCGCTGCTCAGGCGGTTGGCGGTACCGGGGCGCCCGCTGTTCCGGGCGAACCACCGGCTGATGATGCGGGACGGGCGGCGGGGCCTGGCGGCCTACCTGGAAGCGGTTTGAAGGAACCCGGCGGGGGCCTGTATTGTTCAGTGCGTTCCCGGGCGATTAGCTCAGTGGGAGAGCGCTTCGTTCACACCGAAGAGGTCACTGGTTCGAACCCAGTATCGCCCACCGGGAAAAGCCGGTCCGCCATCGCGGACCGGCTTTTTTGTCCGCCCGCGCGGCGTCGCCGGGCGCCTACGCGGCCGCCGGCAGCTCCGGGCGCAGCGGCCAGTCGGTGCTCACCGCCTCCGGGGTGCCGCTGCGCGCGAACCACGCCTGGAGCCCGCGCGCCTGCGCCGCGTGCCAGGTCACCTGGAGGGTGTGCAACTCGGCGGGGGACAGGCGCTCCAGCCGGGCCGCGAAGCGGCGCCCCACCGCCCGGACCACCTCCAGGGCCGCCAGGGCGTCGGCCGCCGCGTCGTGCGCGCCCTCCAGCGTGACCTCGTAGTGCGCGCACAGGTCGGCCAGGGTGCGGCGGCCCTTGCGGTAGCGGTCGAGGTGCTTGTCGAGCACCCGCGGGTCGAGGACGCACAGCCGCGCCGGATCCAGCCACCGGCCGAGTGCCGAGGCGCGGTGCCGACGCAGTTCGCGGTCCAGCAGCGTCAGGTCGAACGGCGCGTTCATGACGACCAACGGGCGTCCCCGGGAGGCATGTTCGGCCAGTTCCTCGGCTATCTCGTACACCACCGGCGCCGGCCAGCGACCGTTCGCCTGAAGGTGCCGCTCCGTCAGCCCGTGCACCGCCGTGGCCGACTCGGGCACCGGCACGCCCGGGTTCACCAGCCAGCGCCTCACCCGGGGCCTCGCGCCCGGGGCGTCCTGGACGACGACGGCGGCCGACACGATCCGGTCGGTCTCCACGTCCACGCCCGTGGTCTCCGTGTCGAAGGCGGCCAGGGGCCCCTCGTACCAGCACGTCATGACTACCCAACTCCTCGCACAGCGGCCATCGCTGACGTCCCGTCTTCTACCGTTTCGGTGATACCCGGGCTGTTTGCGCAGTACGCCGGAAGGACACAACAGGAGTACGGGTCTTTGCAGTTCACAGGCCCGAAGCGGGGAGACCCCCGGCACGGAAGGCTGTTGGTCATGGCGACAGCGCAGCCCGAGCGGGGCGGGCTGCCGCCCGGCCACGCGGGCCCTCATCGCGGCACCCTCGCCACCACCGCCTGCATGGAGACACTGCAGGTCGGCTATCTGCACGCGGTCGTGGCGGCCGCGGGCTGCTCGCTGTCCCAGCCGTTCCCCGACACCGGCATCGACTGGCACGTCAGCCACAGCGCGCCCGGGCACACGGTCGACGACGAGGTGACCATCAAGGTCCAGCTGAAGTGCACGTACCAGGTCCCGCCGAACCCCCCGGGCCGCTCCTTCTCCTTCTCGCTCGACAACGACCATCTGCGCAAACTCGCGCGCACCCCGGTCGCGGTGCACAAGATCCTGGTCGTGATGCTGGTCCCCAGGTCGCGTGAGGACTGGCTGCGGGCCGGCCACGACCGCCTCGACCTGCGGCACTGCTGCTACTGGGTCAACCTCGCCGGCCACCCGGTCACCGGCCGCACCCGGACCACCGTGCGGATCCCGACCTCACGCATCTTCGACGACCATGCGCTGTGCGAGATCATGACGCGGGTCGGGACGGGAGGCAGACCGTGACGCACCGTCCGGCCGAGGGGCCGCTGCGCCCCGTACGACCGCATCCCGCCGAGGCGGCGTGGCACCGGCCCCCGGAACCCGGCCTGGTCGACCCCGCCGTGCTCGGCGCCCTGCTGCGCCGGCACGGCTGGCAGCGGCGCGGCGGAGCCGCCGGACGGTACGGCCGCTGGACCTCGCCCGGTCCGGGCCGCGGCACGAGCCTGCTGGTGCCGGTCGGCCGCGCCTTCCCGGACAGCGACGACCTGCTCGCCGAGGCGCTCCTCGCGCTGACCCGCAGCGGTACGCCGTCCGCCCGCGAGGTGCTGCTCGCCCTGGCCGTGCCCAGCGACGAGGTCCGCTGGTGGCGGGACGTCCCGGCGGGACCCGCCGGCGCCGCCCCCTGGACGGCCGAGGAACAGCTGCGCGCCGCGGCCCGCCGGACGCTGCTCGCCGGCGCCCTCGCCGCACGCGCGCCCGCCGGCTACCACGGCGCCCGGCACTGCCGCTCCGCCGCCGCGATGCTGGAACACGTGCTGGTCGGTCCGGCGGCCGGCGGGGACCGGCTGACCGCCTTCGTGCCCGTGCACGCCGGGCGCCCGCTCGCGGTGTGCCTGAGCCGGGCCCTGCACGCGGCCCGCGAGGCCGTCGACCACGGGCGGGCCACCGGCTCGATGGACGCCTTCGACGGCGCCGTGCGGGCCGGCGTCAGCCGTGAGCTCACCGAGGCGCTGATCGCCCTGGTGCGCGGCACCCAGGGCGCCCGGATCGCCGTCGAGTGGGCGCCCGCCGCAGGGGCCCCGGGGGACTCCGCGCCCGCCGCCGCACCGGTCGAGTTCTCTCCGGGCGACCTGCCCGTGCTGCGTGAGGCCGGCGCCCGGTATCTGCGCCGGGAGCCGTCCGAAGCCGTGCGGATCACCGGCGCGGTGGTGCGGATGCGCCGGTCGGGGCCGGGCGGCGAGGGCAGCGTGCGGCTGCGCGTGCTCGCGGGCGCCGAGGTCGCGCACGTCCGGCTGACCCTGCGGGAGGAGGACTACCGCACCGCCGGGCAGGCGCATCTCGACGGAGTGCCGGTGCGGGTGCGGGGACGGCTGGAGAGCAGGGGCGGCTTCCGGCGGCTGACGGGCGCCGGGGAAGTGGTTCCGGTGCAGGTGGACGAGGCGGAGCGGGAGCGCCTGATGAAGGTTCTGCGGGAGAGCCCGGACCCGGTCGCCGAGGCCGGCGAGAGCCGGGGATTTCGCTAAGCAGGGGGCCGGGTCGGTACGATCCGGTAGTGCGCGCGCTCCTGGTATGGCGCCGCTACCACCTTCAGGCAGGAGAGACCGGTGTCAGACGTCCGTGTGATCATCCAACGCGATTCCGAGCGGGAAGAGCGCGTGGTGACGACGGGCACCACGGCCGCCGAGATCTTCGCGGGCGAGCGGTCGGTCATCGCCGTACGCGTGGGCGGCGAGCTCAAGGACCTGTCGTACGCGCCCGCGGACGGCGAGACCGTGGAGGGCGTCGAGATCTCCTCCGAGGACGGTCTGAACATCCTGCGCCACTCCACCGCGCACGTCATGGCGCAGGCCGTGCAGGAGCTGTTCCCCGAGGCCAAGCTGGGCATCGGCCCGCCCGTCAAGGACGGCTTCTACTACGACTTCGACGTCGACCGGCCCTTCACGCCCGAGGACCTCAAGGCCGTCGAGAAGAAGATGCAGGAGATCCAGAAGCGCGGGCAGAGGTTCGCCCGCCGGGTCGTCACCGACGAGGCCGCCCGCGAGGAACTCGCGGACGAGCCGTACAAGCTGGAGCTGATCGGCCTCAAGGGCTCGGCCTCCCACGACGACGGCGCCGACGTCGAGGTCGGCGCGGGCGAGCTGACCATCTACGACAACCTGGACGCCAAGACCGGCGAGCTGTGCTGGAAGGACCTCTGCCGCGGCCCGCACCTGCCCTCCACCCGCCTCATCCCGGCGTTCAAGCTGATGCGCAACGCGGCCGCCTACTGGCGCGGCAGCGAGAAGAACCCGATGCTCCAGCGCATCTACGGCACCGCCTGGCCGTCCAAGGACGAGCTGAAGCAGTACCTCGACTTCCTCGCCGAGGCCGAGAAGCGCGACCACCGCAAGCTGGGCAACGAGCTCGACCTGTTCTCCATCCCGGAGCAGATCGGCTCCGGCCTCGCCGTCTTCCACCCCAAGGGCGGCATCGTCCGCCGCGTGATGGAGGACTACTCGCGCCGCCGCCACGAGGAGGAGGGCTACGAGTTCGTCTACACCCCGCACGCGACGAAGGGGAAGCTCTTCGAGACCTCGGGCCACCTGGACTGGTACGCCGACGGCATGTACCCGCCCATGCAGCTCGACGAGGGCGTGGACTACTACCTCAAGCCCATGAACTGCCCGATGCACAACCTGATCTTCGACGCGCGCGGCCGGTCCTACCGCGAACTGCCGCTGCGCCTCTTCGAGTTCGGGACCGTGTACCGGTACGAGAAGTCGGGCGTGGTGCACGGTCTGACCCGTGCCCGCGGCTTCACCCAGGACGACGCGCACATCTACTGCACCCGCGAGCAGATGGCGGACGAGCTCGACAAGACGCTCACCTTCGTGCTGAACCTGCTGCGCGACTACGGCCTGACCGACTTCTACCTGGAGCTGTCCACCAAGGACCCGGAGAAGTTCGTCGGCTCCGACGAGGTGTGGGAGGAGGCCACCGAGACCCTCCGGGAGGTCGCCGAGAAGCAGGGCCTGCCGCTCGTCCCCGACCCGGGCGGCGCCGCCTTCTACGGTCCGAAGATCTCCGTCCAGGCCAAGGACGCCATCGGCCGCACCTGGCAGATGTCGACCGTCCAGCTCGACTTCAACCTGCCGGAGCGCTTCGACCTGGAGTACACGGCGGCCGACGGCAGCAAGCAGCGCCCGGTCATGATCCACCGCGCGCTGTTCGGGTCGATCGAGCGATTCTTCGCCGTCCTGCTCGAGCACTACGCGGGTGCCTTCCCGGCCTGGCTGGCCCCGGTGCAGGCGATCGGCATCCCGATCGGCGACGCGCACGTGGAGTACCTGCAGAAGTTCGCCGCCGCGGCGAAGAAGCAGGGCCTGCGCGTCGAGGTGGACTCCTCCTCCGACCGCATGCAGAAGAAGATCCGCAACGCCCAGAAGCAGAAGGTGCCCTTCATGGTCATCGCGGGCGACGAGGACATGTCGAACGGCTCGGTGTCCTTCCGCTACCGCGACGGCTCGCAGGAGAACGGCATCCCGTTCGACGAGGCCATCGCCAAGATCGAGAAGATCGTCCAGGAGCGGGTCCAGGTCTGACCCGGCACGCCACGGTCCCCCGGGCAGCCGGCCGACGCCGTCGCGTCGGTCAGCTGCCCGGGGGCCTCTCTTCGCCCTCGCGGGCGAAGACGTGCAGCAGCCAGGACGCGAAGGTGCCGGTCACGGCGCCGAGCAGGGCCACCCCGACGATCATCAACCCGACCGCGATCACCCGCCCCAGCGGTGTGACCGGCGCGATGTCGCCGTAGCCGACCGTCGCGAGGGTCGAGCACGTCCACCAGACGGCGTCGCCGAAGGTGCGCATGGTCGCGTGCGGCGCGCCGCGCTCCTGCTGGTAGACGGCGAGGGCGCCGCCGAAGCCGAGCAGCGAGACGGAGATCCCCGCGTAGGCCATGACGCGCGCGTGCAGGGCGAGCCGCGGCCGCCCGCCCCGCTGCTGCACGCCTTCGTACAGCCTGACGACCCGCACCGGACGCAGCAGCGGCAGCACCAGCACCAGGGTGTCCAGCCAGTGCGTCCGCACGAAGCGCGGCCCCTGCCCGCTCAGCCGCCAGCGCACCGCGTAGTCGACGGCGAACAGCGTCCAGCAGCCCAGCGTGAGCGCCAGGCACAGGTTCAGCCAGACATCCGGCAGACCGTTGTCCAGGACGCGGACCGCGTAGGAGGCGAGGAACACCAGTGACGCGGCAGCGAGCGGCAGCCCGGTGCGCCTCTCCCAGCGGGCCGTGCGGCTGTTGTCGTCCACCGGCCCAGCTTGGCCCGCGGCCGGCTCCGGCGGCCCCCGGCGACACGCTCCGAACGGGCGACGCCATATGCTGCACTGCATGACGAGTGAGCCCGAGCAGCAGTGGGGAGTGGGCACCCAGGACGCGTTCCAGCGCCTGTGGACGCCCCATCGGATGGCCTACATCCAGGGTGAGAACAAGCCGAGCGGCCCGGGTGCCGGCGACGGCTGTCCCTTCTGCTCGATCCCGGCCAAGTCCGACGAGGACGGCCTGATCGTCAAGCGCGGCGAGCAGGTCTACGCGGTGCTGAACCTGTACCCGTACAACGGTGGCCACCTGATGGTCGTCCCCTACCGGCACGTCGCCGACTACACCGACCTCACCGACCCGGAGACGGTCGAGCTCGCCGCCCTGACCAAGCAGGCGATGACGGCGCTGCGCACCGCCTCCGGCGCCCACGGCTTCAACATCGGCATGAACCAGGGCTCGGTCGCCGGGGCCGGCATCGCGGCCCACCTCCACCAGCACATCGTGCCCCGCTGGGGCGGGGACACGAACTTCATGCCCGTGGTCGGTCACACCAGGGTGCTGCCGCAGCTGCTGGCCGACACGAGGAAGATGCTGGCGGAGTCCTGGCCCGGCCGGGGCGTCTGAGCCCGGCCGGACCTCCGGGACACCGAGCCGTCAGGCGTCGTAGGTGTCGGCCTTCTTCGGCGCCGCCTCCTGGACCGCGCCGCTGAGGGCCGACGACCGCGACTTGAACTTCTCGATGTTCACGCGGTGCTCCTGAAGCACCTGCAACGCGGCGTGGTGGACCCGCCGGAGGACCGGCGTGGCCGCGCGCAGCACGTCGTCGCTCATGAAGCGGTGGCCCCAGGGCTGGTCGGCCCAGGCATGCCGCAGACCGAACGGCTCGGGCAGGCCTATGGAGCCGCCGAGCCAGTTCAGCAGGGGCGGGTTCCAGCGCATGGCGGCGCGGGCGGACAGCCGTACCACCTCGTCCGGAGTGACCAGCGGCAGGTTGATCTTCCGGGTCTCCCAGAACTTGACGGTCTTGGAGACCTCCTTGGTCGGGGCCGAGGGCTTGCCGTAGAACAGGCCGTTCACCGGGCCGAGGGCATGGCCGGTGACCTCGATGCGCAGCGTCTCCTTGAGCACGGTGACGGTGATCATCATGGTGATGATCAACTGGCTGTCCCACAGGGCCCACTGCACTCCCAGGTAGTGCCGGTCGCCGCTGTCGAACTGCTTGTGGTTGCAGATGCTCTCCATGGCGCTCGGCTTGACCTGGTACCCCTCCACGTCCGGTCCATCG
This sequence comes from Streptomyces sp. H51, assembly GCF_035656535.1. Taxonomy (NCBI): domain Bacteria; kingdom Bacillati; phylum Actinomycetota; class Actinomycetes; order Kitasatosporales; family Streptomycetaceae; genus Streptomyces; species Streptomyces sp. H51. The sequence goes on along the minus strand of NZ_JAYMHD010000075.1, from coordinate 150,771 downwards.
GGCCGGGAGACCTCCTTGGCGTCCGGGGCGACCGGGGTGACGACCCAGTCCCGCACGTCGGGCGGCGGGAAACCGCCCGTCTTCAGGCGCTGACGCGGAAGCAGCTTCAGCTCGTCGTGTATGGCGCGGACCACCGTCCAGCTGCGGAACTCGTGGATGGCCTTCTGAGGGTCGGCCGGCTCCAGCTCCTCGGCGAGGTGCCAGGCGCCCCAGCGCGTCCCCATGCCGAGTATGCCCTTGCGGCCGGCGTAGAAGACCGAGTTGGACTGCTGCTCGGCGTTCAACTTGGCCAGCGACTGCCGCAGTTGCTCGGCCGCGGTCTCGTCGGGCTTGCTCGGTACGGCCTCCGGGACGGCGGCGCCGACGTTGCTGCCGGACAGCAGGCCGTTCCACCGCTCCCGCAGGTCCTTCGCGGTGCGCTCGCAGATCTGCTTCGCCAGGAACCAGCCGACCACGGGCGCGACGACCGCCCCGCGCGCGTACCACCCCCACAGGCCGGCGAACGGCAGCCGGACCAGGAACAGCACCGCCAGGGCCCCGACCGCGACGAGCAGGACGGTGGCCATGCCGGAGACCCGCTTGTCCTCCTGCCGGGCCATGGTGGCCCGCAGCTGGAACACCAGCAGCCAGACCAGCAGGCCGGGCAGGAACAGCACCCCGCACAGCAGCATGATCGCGGTGAGCTTGCGGTCGCGGTCACGGCGGATGCGGTTGGCCGCCAGACAGTGGTCGACGACCACCTGCGGCTCCATCCCGAAGGACTGTATGAGGGGCTTGCGGCCGGCTCCCAGCATGCGGCTGATCACCGCCTGGGAGAACGCCTCACCGAGGTTGGGACGGAAGATCTTCGCCCAGGGGCGTCCCGTGTTGACCGTCGTCTGGTGCCACTCGTTGTCGGCCTTCTTGATCTCCTCGATCGGCCCGTCCCGGTAGGCCGCAGAGGCCAGCGCGAAGGTCGCCGTCAGACTCCCTCCGGTCCGCGGCTCCTGCGGACCGAAAAAGTCCGAGTAACTCGCGTCAACGGTCATTCCCGCCCCCGATCGCCGCGCGGTTTCGCCTATGCGGCTCTTCCCGACTTCCTTGCTCCGCACACCTGTTGATCAGTTCGTCATGGTGTCCCGTGACAACTTGATCAGGTAGTCGTCAGCGTATCCGCAGGCGCGGAGGTTCGTCGGCGGACGGCCGAAGCCGCCCGCCGACACGGGAGCGGAGCGTTCCCCGCGGGTTCCGCACGGGCCGCCGAAGAGCGCCCGGCGCCCGCTACGCGGAGTCGCGCGCCTCTTGACGGATCCTTTCGGCGATCTGCGGGGGCATCGGTTCGTGCCGCGCGTAACGGCGGCTGAACCGCGCGGTCCCGTGCGAGAGGGAACGCAGGTCGACGGCGTACCGCCCGATCTCGATCTCGGGCACCTCGGCCCGGACGACCGTGCGGCCGCCGCTGGTCTGCTCGGTGCCGAGCACCCGGCCGCGCCGCCCGGACAGGTCGCTCATCACGGCGCCCACGTAGTCGTCGCCGACCAGGACGCTCACCTCGGCCACCGGCTCCAGCAGATGGATCTTCGCGTCGGCCGTGGCCTCCCGCAGCGCGAGCGCGCCCGCCGTCTGGAACGCGGCGTCGGAGGAGTCCACCGAGTGCGCCTTGCCGTCGAGCAGCGTGACCCGGACGTCGATCAGCGGATAGCCGGCCGCCACCCCCTTGGCCGCCTGGGCGCGCACGCCCTTCTCGACCGACGGGATGAACTGCCGCGGCACCGCGCCGCCGACCACCTTGTCCACGAACTCGATGCCCGAACCGCCCGGCAGCGGCTCCACCTCGATCTCGCAGATGGCGAACTGCCCGTGCCCGCCGGACTGCTTCACGTGCCGTCCGCGCCCGCCGGCCTTCCCGGCGAACGTCTCGCGCAGGGAGACCTTGTGCGGGACGACGTCGACCTGGACGCCGTAGCGGTTGCGCAGCCGTTCCAGCGCGACGTCCGCGTGCGCCTCGCCCAGGCACCACAGCACCACCTGGTGGGTGTCCTGGTTCTGCTCCAGGCGCATCGTCGGGTCCTCGGCGACCAGCCGGGCCAGGCCCTGGGAGAGCTTGTCCTCGTCCGGCTTGCTGTGCGCCTGGATGGCGAGCGGCAGCAGCGGGTCGGGCATCTCCCACGGCTCCATCAGCAGCGGGTCGTCCTTGGCGGACAGCGTGTCCCCGGTCTCGGCGCGGCCGAGCTTGGCCACGCACACCAGGTCGCCCGCGACGGCGTGCGTCACCGGGCGCTGCTGCTTGCCGAAGGGGGTCGACAGCGCGCCGATGCGCTCGTCGACGTCGTGGTCCTCGTGCCCGCGGTCGGCCAGGCCGTGGCCGGAGACGTGCACCGTCTGGTCGGGGCGCAGGGTCCCGGAGAAGACGCGGACCAGCGACAGACGGCCGACGTAGGGGTCGGAGGAGGTCTTGACGACCTCGGCGACCAGCGGGCCGTCGGTGTCGCACGGCTTCAGCTCGCGCGGCCGGCCGTCGACGGTGGTGACGCCCGGCGTGGGGTGCTCGAACGGTGTCGGGAACCCGCCGGTGATCAGGTCCAGCAGTTCCACGGTGCCGAGCCCCTGCCGGGCGCCCTCGGCCGCGGGCGCGGCGGCCAGCACGGGGAAGAACACCCCGCGCGCGACGGCCCGCTCCAGGTCCTCGACGAGCGTCTTGACGTCGATCCGCTCACCGCCGAGGTAGCGGTCCATGAGGGTCTCGTCCTCGCTCTCCGAGATGATCCCCTCGATCAGCCGGTTGCGGGCGTCCGCGAGCTGCGGCAGCCGGTCCTCGCCCGGCTCGGACTCCTTGCGCTCGCCGGTGGAGTAGTCGAACAGCCGCTGCGACAGCAGGCCCGTCAGTCCGGTCACGGGCGCGTGCCCGTCGGGACCCTGCGGGCCGTGCAGCGGGAGGTACAGCGGCAGCACGGCGTCGGGGTCGTCGCCGCCGAAGGCCTCCGCGCAGATCCGCGTCATCTCCTCGAAGTCCGCCCGCGCGGCCTCCAGATGCGTGACCACGATCGCCCGCGGCATGCCGACGGCCGCGCACTCGTCCCACACCATCCGCGTCGAGCCGTCCACGCCGTCGGAGGCGGAGACGACGAAGAGGGCCGCGTCCGCCGCTCGCAGACCGGCCCTGAGCTCCCCGACGAAGTCGGCGTATCCGGGGGTGTCGAGCAGGTTTATCTTGATGCCGTCCCATTCGACGGGCACCAGGGAGAGCTGCACCGAGCGCTGCTGCCGGTGCTCGATCTCGTCGTAGTCGGAGACGGTGCCGCCGTCCTCCACGCGGCCCGCCCGGTTCACCGCTCCCGCCGTGAGCGCGAGAGCTTCCACCAACGTGGTCTTGCCCGATCCGCTGTGGCCGACCAGCACCACATTCCTTACGGACGCGGGGTGGTCGGCCGCTGTAGCCCTGCCGGCGGCTCCGGGGTGTGGGTTCGCCTTGTCGCCCATGATCCTGCCTCCCGTGACGGTGAGGTCACTGTGGGCGCGGACATGCGGAGCCTGCCCGGACTTCTCCGGGAGGTGCCCCGGCGGTGACGGCTCCGGTGACGCCCGCGGTCATTCGAGCTTTGCACTCCCGTCACGGTGCGTCCATACGACGGCGGTGATCGTGCCCGTAGGTCCCTGCGCAAGCGGCCGCCGGTCCCCCCTTCGAGTGCCCGGCCGTCGCACCCCCACGCGCGTGGCTACGATGGGCCAGCCGGTGGCCAGCAGGGGCCGCGCGGCCACACCGACCCTCGGGAAGGCCATGCTGAACAAGTACGCGCGTGCATTCTTCACGCGTGTCCTCACACCGTTCGCCGCGTTTCTGATCCGACGGGGCGTCAGCCCCGACACGGTCACGCTCATCGGCACCGCCGGAGTGGTCGCGGGCGCGCTGGTCTTCTACCCCAGGGGCGAGTTCTTCTGGGGCACGGTCGTGATCACACTGTTCGTGTTCTCCGACCTCGTCGACGGCAACATGGCCCGCCAGCTCGGCCGCTCCAGCCGCTGGGGCGCGTTCCTCGACTCCACGCTCGACCGGGTCGCCGACGGCGCCGTCTTCGGCGGGTTCGCCCTGTGGTACGCGGGCGGCGGCGACGACAACGTCCTGTGCGCGGTGTCCATCTTCTGCCTCGCCAGCGGCCAGGTGGTGTCCTACACCAAGGCCCGCGGCGAGTCGATCGGCCTGCCGGTCGCCGTCAACGGCCTGGTCGAGCGTGCCGAGCGCCTGGTGATCTCGCTGGTGGCGGCCGGTTTCGCGGGCCTGCACAAGTTCGGCGTCCCCGGCATCCAGTACCTGCTGCCCGTCGCCCTGTGGATCGTGGCCGTCGGCAGCCTGGTCACGCTGATCCAGCGGGTCGTCACCGTCCGCCGGGAATCCGCCGAGGCGGAGGCCGCCGCGGACGGCCGGGACAACACCGCGCAAGGGCGCGAGGCGGCGAAGTGAGCGCCCGTGACCGGCTGACGGACGGGCTGTACGGCCTCGGCTGGGGCATGGTCAAGAAGCTCCCCGAGCCCGTCGCGGTGCGCCTCGGTCGCGGCATCGCCGACCTCACCTGGAAGCAGCGCGGCAAGGGCGTGCTGCGGCTGGAGAGCAACTACGCGCGCGTGGTGCCGGGCGCGAGCCCCGAGCGCCTGGCCGAGCTGTCCCGCGCCGGCCTGCGCTCGTACCTGCGCTACTGGATGGAGTCCTTCCGGCTGCCCGCCTGGAGCGCCGAACGCATCAGGAACGGCTTCGCCCCGAAGGACCTGCACTACCTGACCGACGGGCTCGCCGCCGGCCGCGGCGTCGTCCTCGCGCTGCCCCACATGGCCAACTGGGACCTGGCCGGAGCCTGGGTCACCACCGCGCTCGGCACGCCGTTCACCACGGTCGCCGAACGCCTGAAGCCCGAGACGCTCTACGACCGCTTCGTCGCCTACCGCGAGGGCCTCGGCATGGAGGTCCTGCCGCACAGCGGCGGCACCGCCTTCGGCACGCTGGCCCGGCGGCTGCGCGACGGCGGCCTGGTCTGCCTGGTCGCCGAACGCGACCTGTCCTCCTCCGGCGTCGAGGTGACGTTCTTCGGCGAGGCCACCCGGATGCCGGCGGGCCCCGCGCTGCTCGCCCAGCAGACCGGCGCGCTGCTGCTGCCGGTGACCCTCTGGTACGACGGCTCGCCGGTGATGCAGGGACGCGTGCATCCGCCGGTCGAGGTCCCCGAGACAGGTACCCGGGCGGAGAAGACGTCTGCCATGACACAGGCGCTGGCCGACACCTTCGCCACGGGGATCGCCGAACATCCGGAGGACTGGCACATGTTGCAGCGGTTGTGGCTCGCGGACCTGGAACCCCGCCCGTCGGACGGGGAGCGCCCGTGAGGATCGGCATCGTCTGCCCCTACTCCTGGGACGTGCCCGGCGGCGTCCAGTTCCACATCCGCGACCTCGCCGAGTACTTCATCCGCCTCGGCCACGAGGTCTCCGTCCTGGCCCCGGCCGACGACGACACCCCGCTGCCGCCGTACGTCGTCTCGGCCGGGCGCGCGGTCCCGGTGCCGTACAACGGCTCGGTCGCCCGCCTGAACTTCGGCTTCCTCAGCGCCGCGCGGGTGCGCCGGTGGCTGCACGACGGCCACTTCGACGTGGTGCACATCCACGAGCCGACGTCGCCGTCGCTGGGCCTGCTGACCTGCTGGGCCGCGCAGGGCCCGATCGTGGCCACCTTCCACACGTCCAACCCGCGCTCCCGGGCGATGCTCGCGGCGTACGCCATCCTGCAGGCGGCGCTGGAGAAGATCAGTGCCCGGATCGCGGTCAGCGAGTACGCCCGCCGCACGCTCGTCGAACACCTCGGCGGCGACGCGGTCGTCATCCCCAACGGCGTCGACGTCGACTTCTTCGCGCGCGCCGAGCCCAGGCCCGAGTGGCAGTCGGACGAGGCGCGGGGCTCGGCCGAGGGCGGTGCCGGGGGAGGTGAGGGCGGCACGATCGGCTTCATCGGCCGCATCGACGAGCCCCGCAAGGGCCTGCCGGTGCTGATGAAGGCGCTGCCGAAGATCCTCGCCGCCCGCCCGCGGACCCGGCTGCTGGTCGCGGGCCGGGGCGACGAGGAGGAGGCGGTCCGGTCGCTGCCCGCCGAGCTGCGCTCCCGCGTGGAGTTCCTCGGCATGATCAGCGACGAGGACAAGGCGCGCTTCCTGCGCAGCGTCGACCTGTACGTCGCCCCGAACACCGGTGGCGAGAGCTTCGGCATCATCCTCGTCGAGGCCATGTCGGCGGGCGCCCCCGTGCTCGCCTCGGACCTGGACGCCTTCGCCCAGGTGCTCGACCAGGGCACGGCGGGGGAGCTGTTCCCCAACGAGGACTCCGACGCGCTCGCCGAGGCGGCCGTCCGCCTTCTCGCGGACCCGGCCCGCCGGGCCGAGCTGCGGGAGCGGGGGAGCGTGCACGTACGGCGCTTCGACTGGTCGACGGTCGGCGCGGACATCCTGTCGGTGTACGAGACGGTGACCGACGGCACGTCGGCGGTGGCGGCGGCCGAGGACGACGGAACCCGCGGCCTCCGCGCACGCTTCGGCCTGGCCCGGGACTGAGCGACCCCACGACCTGAGAGCCGGCGCGAACCGGGCCCGGCGCGAACCGGGGCCCGGCGCGGGCTGCGGACCCCGGCCCCCGGCACCGGGCGGGGCCGTGGGTGCGGGCCCGGCGTGGCGGGTTCTGGGCGGCCGGGCGCGGTTGTCCGTTGCGTCGGCCTGCGCCGGTTCCCGGGGCCGGTTCACAGGGCCGGGTACGGGCGTGTGAGGGGCCGGGCCCGCGCCGGGAGGGGCTCGGCGGCCGTGGCCGGTGCGGGGGCGGCCGTCCCCCGAGACGTCCGTCCCCGCGGCAGCGGTGAGGCGGTGGTCCGCGGAGACGGGGACCCGCGTCCGGGGCGTCCGGCCCGTCTGGCCCGTCTGGCCCGTCCGGCGTTCCCGGATGACCGTCCCACCGAGCCCACCGCGGCACCCGGCGTCGGTGTCGGCGCGTAATCTTGCCGCCCGTGACCGCAACCCTCATCTGGACCCTCGTCGTCCTCGTCGCGATCGGCCTGTACCTGAGCTGGACGGCCGGCCGGCTCGACCGGCTGCACTCCCGGATCGACGCGGCCCGCGCCGCGCTCGACGCGCAACTGCTGCGCCGCGCCTCCGTGGCCCAGGAACTCGCGACCTCCGGCGTCCTCGACCCGGCCGCGTCGATCGTCCTGTACGAGGCCGCGCACGCCGCCCGGCAGGCCGAGGAGGACCAGCGGGAGGTCGCCGAGAGCGAGCTCAGCCAGGCGTTGCGGGCGGTGTTCGCCGAGCCGGCCCAGGTGGAGGCGGTGCGCGCGGCGCCCGGCGGCGAGGAGGCCGCGCACGAACTCACCGAGGCCGTGCGACGCGTCCCGATGGCCCGGCGCTTCTACAACGACGCGGTGGGAGCCGTGCGCCGGCTGCGCGAGCACCGCAAGGTCCGCTGGTTCCGGCTGGCCGGGCACGCCCCCTTCCCGATGGCCTTCGAGATGGACGACGAGCCGCCGACGGCGCTGGCCGACCGGGCGGCCCAGACCTGACCGGCGGCCGCCGTGCGCCCCCCCCGCGAGGGGAAAAGGATCCACCGGCTTGCCATTGGCCCTTGCTGTGGACTGGTCCACTCGCGTTTCCTCGGTGCTCGCAGCAACCCTCTTTCACCGAGTGAGGTAAACCCGTGTCCAGCACGCTCTCCGAAAACCAGGCCCCCGAGACCGGCACCGCCCGCGTGAAGCGCGGCATGGCCGAGCAGCTCAAGGGCGGCGTGATCATGGATGTCGTCACGCCGGAGCAGGCGAAGATCGCCGAGGACGCGGGCGCCGTCGCCGTCATGGCACTGGAGCGGGTCCCGGCCGACATCCGCAAGGACGGCGGCGTGGCCCGCATGTCCGACCCGGACATGATCGAGGGCATCATCGAGGCCGTCTCGATCCCGGTCATGGCCAAGTCCCGCATCGGCCACTTCGTCGAGGCCCAGGTCCTGCAGTCCCTCGGTGTCGACTACATCGACGAGTCCGAGGTCCTCACCCCGGCCGACGAGGTCAACCACTCCGACAAGTGGGCCTTCACGACCCCGTTCGTCTGCGGCGCCACCAACCTCGGCGAGGCCCTGCGCCGCATCGCCGAGGGCGCGGCCATGATCCGCTCCAAGGGCGAGGCCGGCACCGGCAACGTCGTCGAGGCGGTCCGCCACCTGCGCCAGATCAAGAACGAGATCGCCCGCCTGCGCGGCTACGACAACAACGAGCTGTACGCCGCCGCCAAGGAGCTGCGCGCCCCCTACGAGCTCGTCAAGGAGGTCGCCGAGCTCGGCAAGCTGCCGGTCGTGCTGTTCTCCGCCGGCGGCGTGGCCACCCCCGCCGACGCCGCCCTGATGCGCCAGCTCGGCGCCGAGGGCGTCTTCGTCGGCTCCGGCATCTTCAAGTCCGGCGACCCGGCCAAGCGCGCCGCCGCCATCGTGAAGGCCACCACCTTCTACGACGACCCGAAGATCATCGCGGACGCGTCCCGCAACCTCGGCGAGGCCATGGTCGGCATCAACTGCGACACCCTGCCCGAGTCCGAGCGCTACGCCAACCGCGGCTGGTAACCCATGAACACTCCTGTCATCGGCGTCCTGGCCCTCCAGGGCGACGTACGGGAGCACCTCATCGCCCTGGCCGCGGCCGATGCCGTGGCCAGGCCGGTGCGGCGCCCCGAGGAACTCGCCGAGGTCGACGGCCTGGTCGTCCCCGGCGGCGAGTCCACCACCATCTCCAAGCTGGCCGTCCTCTTCGGCGTGATGGAGCCCCTGCGCGCCCGCGTGCGGGCCGGGATGCCCGTCTACGGCACCTGCGCGGGCATGATCATGCTCGCCGACAAGATCCTCGACCCGCGCTCCGGCCAGGAGACCGTCGGCGGCATCGACATGATCGTGCGCCGCAACGCCTTCGGACGCCAGAACGAGTCCTTCGAGGCGGCGGTCGACGTCAAGGGCGTCGTGGGGGACCCTGTGGAGGGCGTCTTCATCCGCGCCCCGTGGGTCGAGTCCGTCGGGGCCGAGGCCGAGGTGCTCGCCGAGCACGACGGCCACATCGTCGCCGTCCGCCAGGGAAACGCGTTGGCCACGTCCTTCCACCCGGAACTGACCGGCGACCACCGCGTGCACGGCCTCTTCGTCGACATGGTGCGCGCGAACCGGGCAGCGGAGTCCTTGTAGGATCTCGGGGGGTCCCCCCCGGTCCTTCAGGCCCGGGGGAGTTCGTTATGTGGATGGTTACGCGAAGGAGACAGGCAGATGTCCGGCCACTCTAAATGGGCTACGACGAAGCACAAGAAGGCCGTGATCGACGCCAAGCGCGGCAAGCTCTTCGCGAAGCTGATCAAGAACATCGAGGTCGCGGCGCGGATGGGCGGCGTCGACCTCGACGGCAACCCGACGCTCTACGACGCCGTCCAGAAGGCCAAGAAGCAGTCGGTCCCGAACAAGAACATCGACTCCGCGATCAAGCGCGGCGGTGGTCTCGAGGCGGGCGGCGCCGACTACGAGACGATCATGTACGAGGGCTACGGTCCGAACGGTGTCGCGGTGCTCATCGAGTGCCTCACCGACAACCGCAACCGCGCCGCCTCCGACGTCCGCGTCGCCATGACCCGCAACGGCGGCTCCATGGCGGACCCGGGCTCGGTGTCGTACATGTTCAGCCGCAAGGGCGTCGTCATCGTCCCCAAGGGCGAGCTGACCGAGGACGACGTGCTCGGCGCCGTCCTGGACGCGGGCGCCGAGGAGGTCAACGACCTCGGCGAGTCCTTCGAGGTGATCAGCGAGGCCACCGACCTGGTCGCGGTCCGCACCGCCCTCCAGGACGCCGGGATCGACTACGACTCCGCCGAGTCCAGCTTCGTGCCGTCCGTCCAGGTGGAACTGGACGAGGACGGCGCCAAGAAGATCTTCAAGCTGATCGACGCGCTGGAGGACAGCGACGACGTGCAGAACGTCTTCGCCAACTTCGACGTCAGCGACGAGATCATGGAGAAGGTCGACGCCTGATCCGGGGGCGGTTCCTCGCCCTTCGTCGTGACCCCGTCCGGCCCTCCCTTCATGTCGGGCCGCCGCATTGTCGGTGGCACCCGATAGCCTGCACGAACAGGCGGGCGAAGGGAGGGCACGTGCGCGTACTGGGGGTGGACCCCGGACTGACCAGGTGCGGTGTCGGCGTGGTCGAGGGGGTCGCGGGCCGGCCGCTCGCCATGGTCGCCGTCGGAGTCGTCCGCACACCGCCGGACGCCGATCTGGGGCACCGCCTGGTCGCCATCGAGCAGGGCGTCGAAGAATGGCTGGATCTGCACCAGCCCGAATACGTCGCCGTGGAGCGGGTGTTCAGCCAGCACAACGTGCGCACGGTGATGGGGACCGCCCAGGCCAGCGCCGTCGCCATGCTCTGCGCCGCCCGCCGCGGCATCCCCGTCGCCCTGCACACCCCCAGCGAGGTCAAGGCCGCCGTCACCGGTTCCGGCCGCGCCGACAAGGCCCAGGTCGGCGCCATGGTCACCCGGCTGCTCCGGCTCGACGCGCCGCCCAGACCCGCCGACGCCGCCGACGCCCTCGCCCTCGCCATCTGCCACATCTGGCGCGCCCCCGCCCAGAACCGGCTGCAGCAGGCCGTCGCCCTGCAGGCGGCCAGAGCATCGAAAGGCCGTAGCGCATGATCGCCTTCGTCAGCGGACCGGTCGCCGCCCTCGCCCCCGACTCCGCGGTCGTCGAGGTGGGCGGGATCGGCATCGCCGTCCAGTGCACGCCGAACACGCTCTCCGGGCTGCGCGCGGGCCAGCACGCCAGACTGGCCACCTCCCTGGTCGTCCGCGAGGACTCGCTCACCCTGTACGGCTTCGCCGACGACGACGAGCGCCAGACCTTCGAGCTGCTGCAGACCGCCAGCGGCGTCGGCCCACGCCTGGCCCAGGCGATGCTGGCCGTGCACTCCCCGGACGCCTTGCGCCGAGCCGTCTCCACCGGCGACGAGAAGGCGCTCACCGCCGTCCCCGGCATCGGCAAGAAGGGCGCCCAGAAGCTCCTGCTGGAGCTCAAGGACCGCCTCGGCGAGCCGGTCGGCGCCCCGGCCGCCGGCCCGGCGGCCGGCGGCGGCTGGCGCGACCAGCTGCACGCCGCGCTGGTCGGCCTCGGGTACGCCACCCGCGAGGCCGACGAGGCCGTGGCCGCCGTGACCCCGCAGGCGGAGGCCGCCGAGGGCACCCCGCAGGTCGGCCGGTTGCTGCGGGCCGCCCTGCAGACCCTGAACCGAGCCCGCTGACCGACCCGACCCCGAGGCACACCACATGAACTGGGACGACCCGACCGACGCCGCCGCCCCCGAGCGGCTGGTGGCCTCCGTCGCCGATCGCGAGGACCAGGCCGTCGAGGCCGCCCTGCGCCCCAAGGACCTGGGCGAGTTCATCGGCCAGGAGAAGGTCCGCGAACAGCTCGACCTCGTCCTGCGCGCCGCACGCGCGCGCGGCGCCACCGCCGACCACGTGCTGCTGTCCGGCGCCCCGGGTCTCGGCAAGACCACCCTCTCCATGATCATCGCGGCCGAGATGGGCGCCCCCATCCGCATCACCTCCGGCCCGGCCATCCAGCACGCCGGCGACCTGGCCGCGATCCTGTCCTCCCTGCAGGAGGGCGAGGTCCTCTTCCTCGACGAGATCCACCGCATGTCCCGGCCCGCCGAGGAGATGCTGTACATGGCGATGGAGGACTTCCGCGTCGACGTCATCGTCGGCAAGGGCCCCGGCGCCACCGCCATCCCCCTCGAACTCCCGCCGTTCACCCTGGTCGGCGCCACCACCCGGGCGGGCCTGCTGCCGCCCCCGCTGCGCGACCGCTTCGGCTTCACCGCGCACATGGAGTTCTACGAGCCCGCCGAACTCGAGCGCGTCATCCACCGCTCGGCCGGCCTGCTCGACGTCGAGATCGAGGGCGACGGCGCCGCCGAGATCGCCGGCCGCTCCCGCGGCACGCCCCGCATCGCCAACCGCCTGCTGCGCCGCGTGCGCGACTACGCGCAGGTCAAGGCCGACGGCATCGTCACCCGGGACATCGCCGCGGCGGCCCTCGCGGTGTACGAGGTCGACGCCCGTGGCCTCGACCGCCTCGACCGCGCCGTGCTGGAGGCGCTGCTCAAGCTGTTCGGCGGCGGACCCGTCGGCCTGTCCACGCTCGCCGTCGCCGTGGGGGAGGAGCGGGAGACCGTCGAGGAGGTCGCCGAACCCTTCCTCGTGCGGGAGGGCCTGCTCGCCCGCACCCCGCGCGGGCGGGTCGCGACGCCCGCCGCATGGGCGCATCTCGGCCTCACCCCGCCCGGCACGGGGATTGCGGGAAACGGACAACAGGACCTGTTCGGGACGTGACGCCTTCGTGACGGCGCGGGCATTGGCCGGTGCAGGAACCCAGGTGCCATGCTGAGCGTTGTTCCCTGCGCGGGGACTCGCTTAGACTCCGCCGATGCCGCCGTTGTCGACGGCATACACACCCCCATCCAACAGGCCGCTGTCCGCCGCGGTCGTGCGAAGGAAATTCCGTCCCGTGAATAACATCGGCATGCTCCTCCCGTTCATCGTGCTCATCGGGGCCATGTTCCTCATGACCCGCTCGGCCAAGCGCAAGCAGCAGCAGGCCGCGCAGATGCGCAACGAGATGCAGCCCGGCAGCGGCGTCCGCACCATCGGGGGCATGTACGCGACGGTCAAGGAGGTCAACGAGGAAACCGTCCTCCTCGACGCCGGCCCGGGTGTCGAGCTCCTCTTCGCGAAGAACTCCATCGGTGCCGTCCTCACCGACGACGAGTACAACCGCATCGTGCACGGCATCGAGCACGACCTGAAGTCCGACGCCGACGTCGTCCCCGACGACGCCTCCTCCCTCACCGAGACCGACGACTCCGCCGACGAAGCTGCCGCCGCCTCCGACGACAAGTCCGTCGACCTCGGCAAGAAGGACGCGCCCGAGGAGCCGGCCGACGAGGCCCCGGCCGCCGAGGCGAAGGCGGACGACGATCCGAAGAAGACCGACGGCGACTCCGACGCGAAGTAGCCGTGCCCCGGGGCGCGCGGACAGGCACCGCGCGCCCCGGATCATGCGCGGTTAGCACGGGATCCCGACACCATGTCATGGCCGCCCGCCCGCAGACCCGGCGCGCGGCGGCCCGAGAGGGAGTACGAGAAGGTGGCAGCACCTAAGAGGGGCCGCATCGCGAGCGCCCAGAGCAAACCATGGCGCTCGCTGGCCCTCATCCTGATCGCCATCGTGGCGCTCACCGCAGGGATGTTCGCCTCCGGGCACACCACCCCGCGTCTCGGCATCGACCTGGCCGGCGGCACGAGCATCACGCTGCGGGCGGTCGCCGAGCCGGGCCAGGAGTCCGCGATCAACAAGACCAACATGGACACCGCGGTGGAGATCATGAACCGCCGTGTCAACGGTCTTGGCGTCTCGGAGGCCGAGGTTCAGACCCAGGGTGACAAGAACATCATCGTCAACATCCCCAAGGGCACGAATTCCAAGGAGGCACGGCAGCAGGTCGGCACCACCGCCAAGCTGTACTTCCGCCCGGTGATCGCGACCGAGATGTCCGGCGGCGCCGCCACGGCCACCCCGTCGCCGAGCGCCTCCAGCAGCGCTTCGGACAAGGCGACCGACAAGGCCACCGAGAAGGCGACGGACAAGTCGACCTCGTCCGCCACTCCCTCGGCCTCCCCGACCTCCCAGGGCCGCGCCGTCACCGACGCGCTGAAGGCGGACGCGTCGCCGAGCGCCAGTACCGGCGCGAGTGCGAGCGCGTCCTCCAGCGCCTCCCCGTCCGCGAGCGGCAGCGCCTCCACCAGCAAGCTCGAAGCGCAGTACGCCGCGCTCGACTGCAGCAAGAAGTCCGTGCGCGCCACGGCCGGCAAGGGCGCCAAGCCCACCGACCCCACCGTCGCCTGCGGCGAGACCTCGCCGGGCCAGTGGCAGAAGTACATCCTCGGCCCCGCCGAGGTGGACGGCACCGACGTCAAGAAGGCGCAGGCCGTCTTCAACACGCAGACCGCCGCCGGCTGGACCGTCACCATGGACTTCACGTCCAAGGGCACCAAGAAGTTCGCCGACATCACCGGCAAGCTGGCCAAGAACCAGCCCCCGCAGAACCAGTTCGCCATCGTCCTGGACGGCAACGTCGTCTCCGACCCCCGCGTCAACGAGGCGCTGACCGGCGGCAACGCGGAGATCTCCGGCAGCTTCACCCAGGAGGAGGCCCAGAGCCTCGCCAACATGCTGAAGTACGGCGCCCTGCCGCTGACCTTCAAGGAGGACAGCGTCACCACGGTCACCGCCGCGCTCGGCGGTGAGCAGCTGCACGCCGGTCTGATCGCGGGCGCCATCGGCCTCGCCCTGGTCGTCGTCTACCTGCTGGTCTTCTACCGCGGCCTGTCGGTCATCGCGATCCCCTCGCTGCTGGTCTCCGCGATCCTCACGTACGTGATCATGACCCTGCTCGGCCCGGCCATCGGCTTCGCGCTGAACCTGCCCGCCGTCTGCGGCGCCATCGTCGCCATCGGCATCACCGCGGACTCGTTCATCGTGTTCTTCGAGCGCGTCCGCGACGAGATCCGCGAGGGCCGCTCGCTGCGGCCGGCCGTGGAGCGGGCCTGGCCGCGTGCCCGGCGCACCATCCTGGTCTCCGACTTCGTGTCGTTCCTCGCCGCCGCGGTGCTGTTCATCGTCACCGTCGGCAAGGTCCAGGGCTTCGCGTTCACGCTCGGCCTGACCACCGTGCTCGACGTGGTCGTCGTCTTCCTGTTCACCAAGCCGCTGATGACGATCCTCGCCCGCCGGAAGTTCTTCGCGAACGGCCACAAGCTCTCCGGCCTGGACCCCAAGGCCCTGGGCGCCAAGGCGCCGCTGCGCCGCACCCGTCGTCCCGCCCGCCCCGCCGACCCGAAGGAGGCGTGAGATGTCCAAGCTCGGCAGCCTCGGCGCCCGACTGCACCGCGGCGAGGTCGGCTACGACTTCGTCGGCAACCGCAAGCTCTGGTACGGCATCTCGATCCTGATCACCATCACGGCCGTCCTCGGCCTGGCGGTGCGCGGCCTGAACATGGGCATCGAGTTCCAGGGCGGCGCGGTCTTCACGACGCCCAAGAACATGAGCGTCTCCGTCGCCCAGACCGAGACGTTCGCGCAGGACGCCTCCGGCCACGACGCCATCGTCCAGAAGCTCGGCGACGGCAGCCTGCGCGTCCAGATCGCCGGCATCGACACCGACAAGTCGGACCACATCAAGGACCAGCTGGCCAAGGACCTGAAGGTCGACACGGAGAAGATCAACGCCGACCTGGTCGGCCCGAGCTGGGGCGACCAGATCGCCAACAAGGCCTGGCAGGGCCTGGCGATCTTCATGATCCTCGTGGTGATCTACCTGGCGATCGCCTTCGAGTGGCGCATGGCGCTGGCGGCGCTCGTCGCCCTCGTCCACGACATCACCATCACGACCGGCATCTACGCCCTCGTCGGCTTCGAGGTCACGCCGGGCACGGTGATCGGTCTGCTGACGATCCTCGGTTACTCGCTCTACGACACGGTCGTCGTCTTCGACAGCCTCAAGGAGCAGACGAAGGACATCACCAAGCAGACCCGCTGGACCTACAGCGACGTCGCCAACCGCTCCATCAACGGCACCCTGATGCGTTCCATCAACACCACGGTGGTCGCGCTGCTGCCGGTCGCGGGCCTGCTGTTCATCGGCGGCGGCGTCCTCGGCGCGGGCATGCTGAACGACATCTCGCTGTCGCTGTTCGTCGGCCTCGCGGCCGGGGCGTACTCCTCGATCTTCATCGCCACGCCCCTGGTCGCCGACCTCAAGGAGCGCGAGCCGCAGATGAAGGCGCTGAAGAAGCGCGTCCTCGCCAAGCGCGCCCAGGCCGCCGCGGAGGGCGAGCCGCTGGAGCCCGAGGACGGTGGCGCGCTCCACGACGACGAGCCCGAGGACGCCGCCCCGGCGGTCGTCGGCCCGCGCAACCAGCCCGCGTCCCGCGCCCGGGGCCGCGGCCGATCCTCGGGCAAGCGCCGATGACCGGTATCGAGGAACTGCTGCTGAGCCGCATCCGTGACGTGGCCGACTACCCGGAGCCGGGGGTGATGTTCAAGGACATCACCCCGCTCCTGGCGGACCCGGCGGCGTTCACGGCGCTCACCGACACCCTCGCCCGGTTCGCCTCCGGCACCGGCGCCACCAAGGTCGTCGGCCTGGAGGCCCGCGGCTTCATCCTCGGCGCCCCGGTCGCCGTCCGGGCCGGCCTGGGCTTCGTCCCGGTGCGCAAGGCGGGCAAGCTCCCCGGGGCCACCCTCGCCCAGTCCTACGAGCTGGAGTACGGCTCGGCGGAGATCGAGGTGCACGCCGAGGACCTCACCGCCGAGGACCGCGTCCTGATCGTCGACGACGTCCTCGCCACCGGCGGCACCGCGGAGGCGTCCATCCAGCTCATCCGCAGGGCCGGTGCCGAGGTCGCGGGCCTCGCCGTCCTGATGGAACTCGGCTTCCTCGGCGGCCGCACCCGCCTGGAGCCCGCGCTCGGCAGCGCTCCGCTGGAGGCGCTGCTCGTGGTCTGAACGCCCTTACCGGGCAACGGGGCGGGCGCCGGAGGAATCCGGCGCCCGCCCCGTGCGTTTCCCTGGTGTACGGCCCTCACAGTGGCCTGACGGCGATCCTGAGGCCCAGGATCGCTACCATGGGGTCTCCGGAGCCTGACCGGGGGACCCGGATCGCGCACGAGGAGTCCTCTTGCCAGACGAGGCCCAGCACCTGACCGCCGCCAAGCCCGAGTCCGCCTCGGCGGCCGCGGCCAAGCCCGCGCCGAACACGCCGCACGCGAAGAACGACGCCCGCGGGACGGTCGAAGGCGCCGCCACGCCCGTCGACAAGCCGGCCGACCACTCGCGCCCCAAGCCGGCCCCCGCCGTCCGCCCGAACGCCGGGCCGCCCGCCCGCACCGGCTCCTCCAACCGCGTCCGCGCCCGCCTCGCCCGCCTCGGAGTCCAGCGCTCCAACCCCTACAACCCGGTGCTGGAGCCGCTGCTGCGGATAGTGCGCAGCAACGACCCGAAGATCGAGACGGCCACGCTCCGCCAGATCGAGAACGCCTACCAGGTGGCCGAGCGCTGGCACCGCGGACAGAAGCGCAAGAGCGGCGACCCGTACATCACGCACCCGCTCGCGGTGACCACCATCCTCGCCGAGCTGGGCATGGATCCGGCCACCCTGATGGCGGGCCTGCTGCACGACACCGTCGAGGACACCGAGTACGGCCTCGACCAGCTCCGCCGCGACTTCGGCGACCAGGTCGCCCTCCTGGTGGACGGCGTCACCAAGCTGGACAAGGTCAAGTTCGGCGAGGCCGCCCAGGCCGAGACCGTGCGCAAGATGGTCGTCGCCATGGCCAAGGACCCCCGCGTCCTGGTCATCAAGCTCGCCGACCGCCTGCACAACATGCGCACCATGCGCTACCTCAAGCGGGAGAAGCAGGAGAAGAAGGCGCGCGAGACCCTGGAGATCTACGCGCCGCTCGCCCACCGCCTGGGCATGAACACCATCAAGTGGGAGCTGGAGGACCTCGCCTTCGCGATCCTCTACCCCAAGATGTACGACGAGATCGTCCGCCTGGTCGCCGAGCGCGCCCCGAAGCGCGACGAGTACCTCGCCATAGTGACCGACGAGGTGCAGCAGGACCTGCGCGCCGCCCGCATCAAGGCGACCGTCACCGGCCGCCCGAAGCACTACTACAGCGTCTACCAGAAGATGATCGTCCGCGGCCGCGACTTCGCGGAGATCTACGATCTGGTCGGCATCCGCGTCCTCGTCGACACCGTCCGCGACTGCTACGCGGCACTGGGCACCGTCCACGCCCGCTGGAACCCGGTTCCGGGGCGGTTCAAGGACTACATCGCGATGCCCAAGTTCAACATGTACCAGTCGCTGCACACCACGGTGATCGGCCCCAACGGCAAGCCGGTCGAACTCCAGATCCGCACGTTCGACATGCACCGCCGCGCCGAGTACGGCATCGCCGCGCACTGGAAGTACAAGCAGGAGGCCGTCGCCGGCGCCTCGAAGGTGCGCACCGACGCGCCCCGCACGTCCGCCAAGGACAAGGACGCCATCAACGACATGGCGTGGCTGAGGCAGCTGCTGGACTGGCAGAAGGAGACCGAGGACCCCAGCGAGTTCCTGGAGTCCCTGCGCTTCGACCTGTCCCGCAACGAGGTCTTCGTCTTCACCCCCAAGGGCGACGTGATAGCGCTGCCGGCCGGGGCCACCCCGGTCGACTTCGCGTACGCCGTCCACACCGAGGTCGGCCACCGCACGATAGGAGCACGGGTCAACGGCCGCCTCGTACCGCTGGAGTCGACGCTCGACAACGGCGACCTGGTGGAGGTCTTCACCTCCAAGGCGGCAGGCGCGGGCCCTTCCCGCGACTGGCTCGGCTTCGTCAAGTCGCCGCGCGCCCGCAACAAGATCCGGGCCTGGTTCTCCAAGGAGCGCCGCGACGAGGCGATCGAGCAGGGCAAGGACGCCATCGTCCGCGCCATGCGCAAGCAGAACCTGCCGATCCAGCGCATCCTGACCGGCGACTCGCTGGTCACGCTCGCGCACGAGATGCGCTACTCCGACATCTCCGCGCTGTACGCGGCGATCGGCGAGGGCCACGTCTCCGCGCAGAACATCGTGCAGAAGCTCGTCCAGGCGCTCGGCGGCGAGGAGGCGGCCACCGAGGAGATCGACGAGTCGGTCCCGCCGACCCGCAGCCGCAGCCGCAAGCGCCGCTCCAGCGCCGACCCCGGCGTCATCGTCAAGGGTGTCGAGGACGTGTGGGTCAAGCTGGCCCGCTGCTGCACGCCCGTTCCGGGCGACCCGATCATCGGTTTCGTCACGCGCGGCAGCGGAGTCTCGGTTCACCGCAGCGACTGCGTCAATGTGGAGTCACTGTCCCGCGAGCCCGAGCGCATCCTCGACGTCGAGTGGGCGCCCACCCAGTCCTCGGTCTTCCTGGTCGCCATCCAGGTCGAGGCGCTGGACCGCTCCCGGCTGCTGTCGGACGTCACCCGCGTCCTGTCCGACCAGCACGTCAACATCCTCTCCGCGGCCGTGCAGACCTCCCGCGACCGCGTCGCCACCTCACGCTTCACCTTCGAGATGGGCGACCCCAAGCACCTCGGGCACGTCCTGAAGGCGGTACGGGGCGTCGAGGGCGTCTACGACGTGTACCGGGTCACGTCGGCCCGCAACCGGTCGTAGCAGCAGGCCCGAAGGAACACGTGACGTCGAACACGTCGTGGCCGCACGAGGGGGCGCCCGCACCAGGTGACCTGGTGCGGGCGCCCCCTTCGTGTTTCCGGCAGCTCAGCCGCCGAACTCCTGCAGGCCCTTCAGCGCCTGGTCCAGCAGCGCCTGACGGCCCTCCAGCTCGCGCTCCAGCTTGTCGGCCCTGGCCGTGTTGCCCTGGGCGCGCGCCTGCTCGATCTGGCCCCGCAGCTTGTCCACGGCCGCCTGCAGCTGGCCGGTGAGGCCCTCGGCACGCGCGCGTGCCTCCGGGTTCGTCCGGCGCCACTCGGCGTCCTCGGCCTCCTGGATGGCCCGCTCGACGGCGTGCATTCGGCCCTCGACCCGCGGACGCGCGTCCCGCGGCACGTGACCGATGGCCTCCCAGCGCTCGTTGATGGAGCGGAAGGCGGCGCGGGCGGCCTTCAGATCCGTCACCGGAAGCAGCTTCTCGGCCTCCTCGGCCAGCCCCTCCTTGAGCTTCAGGTTCTCGCCCTGCTCGGCGTCCCGCTCGGCGAAGACCGAGCTGCGGGCGGCGAAGAACACGTCCTGGGCGCCGCGGAAGCGGTTCCACAGGTCGTCCTCGTGCTCGCGCTGGGCGCGGCCCGCCGCCTTCCACTCCGCCATCAGCTCGCGGTAGCGGGCGGCCGTCGGCCCCCAGTCGGTCGACCCGGACAGCGCCTCGGCCTCGGAGACCAGCCGCTCCTTGACCCTGCGGGCATCCTCGCGCTGCGCGTCCAGCGACGCGAAGTGGGCCTTGCGGCGCTTGGAGAACGCCGACCGGGCGTGCGAGAAACGGTGCCACAGTTCGTCGTCCGACTTGCGGTCCAGCCGCGGCAGACCCTTCCAGGTGTCCACCAGGGCCCGCAGCCGCTCGCCGGCCGCCCGCCACTGGTCGGACTGCGCCAGCCGCTCCGCCTCCTCGACCAGCGCCTCCTTGGCGTGCCGCGCCTCGTCCGACTGCTTCGCCCGCTGCTGCTTGCGCTCCTCACGACGCGCCTCGACGGTCCGGACCAGGTCGTCCAGACGGGTCCGCAGGGCGTCCAGATCACCGACCGCGTGGTGGGCGTCGACCTGCTCACGGATGTGCTCGATCGCCGCCAGCGCGTCCTTGGCGGACAGGTCGGTGGTCTTCACTCGCTTCTCGAGGAGGCCGATCTCGACAACCAGGCCCTCGTACTTGCGCTCGAAATAGGCCAGCGCCTCCTCGGGGGAGCCCGCCTGCCAGGAACCGACGACCTGCTCGCCGTCGGCCGTACGCACGTACACGGTCCCCGTCTCGTCGACGCGGCCCCACGGGTCGCTGCTCACAGCGCCTCCTCCACATGATGCCGACGGGAGGTCTCAGCTCCCCCGGGCATCGTCCACAGTTTCGTCACGGCCAACATAGGCGACCGGCGGGTTGCCTGTCCGCATCCCGCGCGACCGAAATTCCGCACTTCGGGGTCGGGATGGATCAGGATTTCGTGACCGTCGCCCTGTCGATCACGACCGTCGCGTTCGGGGCCCCGTCGCCCGCGCCCGTGCTCTCGCCGGCCGCGGCGATTTTCTTCAGTACCTTCATCCCGGAGGCCGAAACCGTACCGAACGGGGTGTAGCTGGGCGGGAGCTGGCTGTCCTGGTAGACGAGGAAGAACTGGCTGCCGCCGGTGTGCTTCTGCCCGGTGTTCGCCATCGCGACCGTACCCGCCGGGTAGACGTTGTTCTTCAGGCTCTTGTCCTTCAGGTTCTCGTCCGGGATGGTGTAGCCGGGACCACCGCTGCCGCTGCCCGTCGGGTCGCCGCACTGCAGCACGTAGATGCCGTTGGTGGTGAGCCGGTGGCACTTCGTGTGGTCGAAGTAGCCCTTGCCGGCCAGGAAGTCGAAGGAATTCACGGTGTGCGGGGCCGCCGACGCCTTCAGCGCGATGTCGATGTCACCGCACGTCGTGGCCAGTTTCATCGTGTACTTCGCCGACTCGTCGATGGTCATGGCCGGCTCCTTCTTCCAGCTCAGCTTCTCCACCGACCCCTTGGCCGCCTTCTCGCACGGGTCCGGCGCCTTGCTGGGCGCCGAGGCGCTCGGGCTGGCCTGGGGGCTCGCGTCGGACTTGTCGTCGTTCTTCAGGACCCCGGTCGTGTACAGCGCCAGGCTGCCGATGACGACGACGCCGAGCACCGACGCGATCACGGAGTTGCGGACGCGCGCCTTGCGCCGCGCCTCCGTGCGCCGCTGCTGCTGCCGCAAGAACTTCTCCCGCGCGAGCTGCCGCTTTCGCTGTTCCTGGGTGACCACGGGGTTATCTCCTCATGCGTCTGGTACGCCGACTGGGACGCGTGCGACTGGTGAGCCGACCGCCTGCGTGTGCCCCGTACCGTATATGGGTTCGCTGAGGATTCGGCAGCGCCGGTAGGCTTCGACGACAGGCGCGACCACCGAAAAGCGCCCCCGTACCGACACAAACGAAGGACGATCGTGCTCATTGCCGGGTTCCCCGCCGGTGCCTGGGGGACGAACTGTTACCTCGTCGCCCCCGCCGCCGGTGAGGAGTGCGTGATCATCGACCCGGGCCATCAGGCCGCCCGAGGAGTCGAGGAAGCACTGAAGAAGCATCGGCTCAAGCCCGTCGCCGTCGTCCTCACCCACGGCCACATCGACCACGTGGCCTCGGTCGTCCCGGTGTGCGGCGCGCACGACGTGCCCGCCTGGATCCACCCCGCGGACCGCTACATGATGAGCGACCCGGAGAAGGCGCTCGGCCGTTCCATCGGGATGCCGCTGATGGGCGAGCTGACGGTGGGGGAGCCGGACGACGTCAGGGAACTGGCCGACGGCGCGGAGCTCGCGCTCGCCGGGATGGAGTTCTCCGTCGCGCACGCGCCGGGCCATACCAAGGGGTCGGTGACCTTCCGGATGCCCGAGACCGCGGACGTCCCGCAGGTCTTCTTCTCGGGCGATCTGCTCTTCGCCGGCTCCATCGGACGCACCGACCTGCCCGGCGGCGACATGGCCGAGATGCTCGACTCGCTGGCCCGCGTGTGCCTGCCGCTCGACGACTCGACCGTGGTGCTGTCCGGTCACGGCCCCCAGACGACCATCGGCCAGGAGCGCGCCACCAACCCGTACCTGCGGCAGGTGGCCGCAGACCGCCAGGGACACAGTGCGCGGCCCGCTCCCCGACGAGGAATGTGACGAGAGACTTCGTGAGCACCTTCAAGGCCCCCAAGGGCACGTACGACCTGATCCCGCCGGACAGCGCCAAGTACCTGGCCGTCCGCGAGGCGATCGCCGCGCCCCTGCGCGGCGCCGGTTACGGATACATCGAGACGCCCGGCTTCGAGAGCGTGGAGCTCTTCGCGCGCGGTGTCGGCGAGTCGACCGACATCGTGACCAAGGAGATGTACGCCTTCGAGACCAAGGGCGGCGACAAGCTCGCCCTGCGTCCCGAGGGCACGGCCTCCGTGCTGCGCGCCGCGCTGGAGGCGAACCTGCACAAGGCGGGCAACCTCCCGGTCAAGCTCTGGTACTCCGGCTCGTACTACCGCTACGAGCGCCCGCAGAAGGGACGCTACCGGCACTTCTCCCAGGTCGGCGCCGAGGCGATCGGCGCGGAGGACCCGGCGCTGGACGCCGAGCTGATCATCCTCGCCGACCAGGCGTACCGCTCGCTGGGCCTGAGCCACTTCCGCATCCTGCTCAACAGCCTGGGCGACAAGGAGTGCCGGCCGGTGTACCGGGCCGCGCTGCAGGACTTCCTGCGCGGACTGGACCTCGACGAGGACACCCTGCGCCGCGCGGAGATCAACCCGCTGCGCGTCCTGGACGACAAGCGCCCGGACGTCCAGAAGCAGCTGACGGACGCCCCGCTGCTGCGCGACTACCTCTGCGACGCCTGCAAGGCGTACCACGAGGAGGTCCGCGAGCTGATCACCGCCGTCGGCGTGGCCTTCGAGGACGACCCCAAGCTGGTGCGCGGCCTGGACTACTACACGCGCACCACCTTCGAGTTCGTCCACGACGGTCTCGGCTCGCAGTCCGCGGTGGGCGGCGGCGGCCGCTACGACGGCCTGTCGGAGATGATCGGCGGCCCCGCCCTGCCGTCCGTCGGCTGGGCACTCGGCGTCGACCGCACCGTGCTCGCCCTGGAGGCCGAGGGCGTGGAACTCGCGCTGCCCTCCACCACCAGCGTGTTCGCCGTCCCGCTCGGCGAGGACGCCCGCCGCGTGCTGTTCGGCAAGGTCACCGAGTTGCGCAAGGTCGGCATCGCCGCCGACTTCTCCTACGGCCACAAGGGCCTCAAGGGCGCGATGAAGAACGCCAACCGCAGCGGCGCCCGCTACACGATCGTCGCCGGCGAACGCGACCTCGCCGAGGGCGTCGTCCAGCTCAAGGACATGGAGTCCGGCGAGCAGGCGGCGATCGGGGTCCACGAGATCGTGGCCGAACTGGAGTCGAGGCTCGGCTAGCAGCGGCACGACCGGTACCGGCACGACGACGGCACCCTCGGACGTCAACTCCGCGGGTGCCGCTTCGTTCGTGCGGATGATTCCGGCGGTGACCGCCGCACGCCGTGCGACATCGGCCGGAACCGACCGTTCGGGCCCCGCGTGCGGACTTCCTTATGCGCACCGAACGGTGGACGGGGCGCGTGGTACGGCACAATGGCCCTGCCCGAAGAAGGTCCAGTCACCGAGCAGACGGAATCGGCGTGATGAGCAAGACGACAGTCAAGGACGTCTCCACGGAGCCCGAGCCCGAGCCGCCGACGGAGCGCACCGCGGCGGGACCGCGGACGGTGGGCGGCAGCCGTGCCTTCGCCATTCTGCTGCTGATCACCGGCGCGGCCGGCCTGCTCGCCTCGTGGGTCATCACGATCGACAAGTTCAAGCTGCTCGAGGCCAAGGTCGAGGGCAAGACCTTCACCCCCGGCTGCAGCCTCAACCCGGTCGTCTCCTGCGGCAGCGTCATGGAGAGCAAGCAGGCCGCCGCCTTCGGGTTCCCCAACCCGATGCTCGGACTGGTCTGCTACGGCATCGTCATCTGCGTCGCCATGAGCCTGCTCGCCCGCGCCCGCTTCCCGCGCTGGTACTGGCTCACCTTCAACGCCGGCACCCTCTTCGGCGTAGGCTTCTGCGCCTGGCTGATGTTCCAGTCGCTGTACCGGATCAACGCGCTGTGCCTGTGGTGCAACCTGGCCTGGGTCGCGACGATCATCATGTTCTGGTACGTGACCTCGTTCAACGTGCGCAACGGCTTCCTGCCCGCACCGAAGTGGCTCAAGAGCTTCTTCGGCGAGTTCACCTGGGTCCTGCCCGTGCTGCACATCGGCATCATCGGCATGTTGATCCTGACCCGCTGGTGGGACTTCTGGACCAGCTGACGGGCCCGGCGGGATTGTCGGTGCGGTGATTTAGGGTTTGGGACGTGGAGCCCGACCTGTTCACCGCCGCAGCAGAAGCACGCCAGGAGAAGGATCCGGCGGCGAGCCCGCTGGCCGTGCGGATGCGTCCGCGCACCCTCGACGAGGTGGTGGGCCAGCAGCACCTGCTGAAGCCGGGCTCGCCGCTGCGCAGACTGGTCGGCGAGGGCAGTGGTGAGGGACGGGTGGGACCCGCGGGGCCTTCCTCGGTGATCCTCTGGGGCCCGCCCGGCACCGGCAAGACGACCCTGGCCTACGTCGTCTCCAAGGCCACCGACAAGCGCTTCGTGGAACTGTCGGCCATCACCGCGGGCGTCAAGGAGGTCCGCGCGGTCATCGACGGCGCCCGCCGCGCCACCGGCGGCTTCGGCAGGGAGACCGTCCTCTTCCTCGACGAGATCCACCGCTTCTCCAAGGCCCAGCAGGACTCCCTGCTGCCCGCGGTCGAGAACCGCTGGGTGACGCTGATCGCGGCGACCACCGAGAACCCGTACTTCTCGGTGATCTCCCCGCTGCTGTCCCGCTCCCTGCTGCTGACCCTCGAACCGCTCACCGACGACGACCTGCGCGGCCTGCTGCGGCGCGCCGTCGGCGACGAGCGCGGACTGAAGGGCGCCGTCGCGCTCCCCGAGGACACCGAGGAGCACCTGCTGCGCATCGCCGGCGGCGACGCCCGCCGTGCCCTGACCGCGCTGGAGGCCGCCGCCGGGGCCGCCCTCGACAAGGGCGAGACGGAGATCGGCCTGCGGACCCTGGAGGAGACGGTCGACCGGGCGGCGGTGAAGTACGACCGTGACGGCGACCAGCACTACGACGTCGCCAGCGCCCTGATCAAGTCCATCCGCGGCTCCGACGTCGACGCGGCGCTGCACTACCTCGCCCGCATGATCGAGGCCGGCGAGGACCCGCGTTTCATCGCCCGCCGCCTGATGATCTCCGCGAGCGAGGACATCGGCCTGGCCGACCCCAACGCCCTGCCGATCGCGGTCGCCGCCGCCCAGGCCGTCGCCATGATCGGCTTCCCCGAGGCCGCCCTCACCCTCAGCCACGCCACCATCGCCCTCGCCCTGGCCCCCAAGTCCAACTCCGCGACGACCGCGATCGGCGCCGCCCTGGGCGACGTACGCAAGGGGCTGGCGGGCCCGGTGCCCCGCCATCTGCGCGACGGCCACTACAAGGGCGCCGCCGAGCTGGGGCACGCGCAGGGCTACGTGTACCCGCACGACGTGCCCGAGGGCATCGCCCGGCAGCAGTACGCCCCGGACGCCCTCAAGGACCGCGAGTACTACACCCCGACCCGCCACGGAGCCGAGGCGCGGTACGCCGACGCGGTGGAGTGGACCCGCAGGCACCTGGGTCGAAAGCGGTCCTGAGCACCCTGTAGAATTCCCGGAAGCGCTGAGTCCCGCGCTGTCAGAGCGGGACAGTCAGCCGGAGCCCCGGCCCTTCGGGACGGACTCCAGGAGCGTCGCGCACCGTCGAACGGTGTCGCGGGCAGCCCACCACCACCCGGGATCCCGGGAGGGGCGGTGGGCCACTCGCGTGCTGCACATAGTGCCCAGACCAGGGGAGCGGCTGCCCGCAAGGTCCCGCGCGGACCCGACGGGATTCCCCGGCTGCGGATGCGACCTCCCCCGACTCTGACAAGCCGAACACCAGGAAAAGAGAGACAGTGGCGAACCAGTCCCGCCCCAAGGTCAAGAAGTCGCGTGCCCTCGGTATCGCGCTGACCCCGAAGGCCGTCAAGTACTTCGAGGCCCGCCCCTACCCGCCGGGTGAGCACGGCCGCGGCCGCAAGCAGAACTCGGACTACAAGGTCCGTCTGCTCGAGAAGCAGCGCCTGCGCGCGCAGTACGACGTGTCCGAGCGCCAGCTCGTCCGCGCCTACGAGCGTGCCTCCAAGGTTCAGGGCAAGACCGGTGAGGCCCTGATCATCGAGCTCGAGCGCCGTCTCGACGCCCTGGTCCTGCGTTCGGGCATCGCCCGCACCATCTACCAGGCCCGCCAGATGGTCGTCCACGGCCACATCGAGGTCAACGGCCAGAAGGTCGACAAGCCCTCGTTCCGCGTCCGTCCCGACGACGTCGTGATGGTCCGCGAGCGCAGCCGCGAGAAGACCCTCTTCGCGATCGCCCGCGAGGGTGGCTTCGCCCCCGACGGCGAGACCCCGCGCTACCTCCAGGTGAACCTCAAGGCCCTGGCGTTCCGCCTGGACCGTGAGCCGAACCGCAAGGAGATCCCGGTGATCTGCGACGAGCAGCTCGTCGTCGAGTACTACGCCCGCTGATCACCGGCAGGCCGTAGCACACCTCAGCCCGCCGTCTCCCCACCTCTCCGGGTGGGCGGGGCGGCGGGTTCCTGCGTCTCCCGGGCCCGCACGCCCGCGGGCCGCCGCACGCCGCGCAACTTGCCCGTCCGGGAGCGGGAAACCGGTACGGAGCGGCGCCCCGGGCGCGATAGGCTCGGTACGACTTTCCCGATGTTCAGGCACGTTTTCAGGGAGCAGGTGCACACGGTGTCCGGTGGCGAGGTGGCCGGGATCCTGGTGGCCGTCTTCTGGGCGATCCTGGTCTCCTTCCTCGCCGTCGCACTGGTGAGGCTGGCCCAGACGCTGAAGGCGACCACCAAGCTCGTGGCGGACGTGACCGATCAGGCGGTCCCGCTGCTGGCCGACGCCTCCGCGGCGGTGCGTTCCGCGCAGACCCAGATCGACCGCGTCGACGCGATCGCCTCCGACGTCCAGGAGGTCACCGCGAACGCCTCGGCGCTGTCGACCACCGTCGCCTCCACCTTCGGCGGCCCCCTGGTCAAGGTCGCGGCCTTCGGCTACGGCGTGCGCCGGGCGCTGGGCGGCGGCAAGGAGGACGTGCCCGCCAGGACGTCGAGGCGTACCGTGATCGTGGGCCGCACCGTCCCTGCCGCGCGGCGGGGCGGACGAAACCTCCGCGAGAATCTCCGCGGAAAGAGGGACTAGGTCAGGGATGTTCCGCCGTACGTTCTGGTTCACCACAGGCGTGGCCGCCGGGGTGTGGGCCACCACCAAGGTCAACCGCAAGCTGAAGCAGCTGACCCCGGAGAGCCTCGCCGTGACCGCGGCCAACAAGGCGCTCGACGCGGGTCAGCGCATCAAGGAGCGCGCGGTCGGCTTCGCGCTCGACGTCCGCGACAACATGGCGCAGCGGGAGGCCGAACTGGGCGACGCGCTCGGGATCGACGCGAATCCCGAACTGCCGGCGCCCAGGCGGTTGCCCGCCATCGAGAACCGCAGCAACCCGATCCCCGTCGACGACACGACGTACCAGACGTACTCGTACAACCGGAATGAGGACCACTGATGGAGTCGGCCGAGATTCGCCGCCGCTGGCTGAGCTTCTTCGAGGAGCGCGGGCACACCGTCGTCCCTTCGGCGTCGCTCATCGCGGACGACCCGACTCTGCTCCTCGTCCCGGCCGGCATGGTTCCCTTCAAGCCGTACTTCCTGGGTGAGGTCAAGCCGCCCTTCCCGCGCGCGACGAGCGTGCAGAAGTGCGTGCGCACGCCCGACATCGAAGAGGTCGGCAAGACCACGCGGCACGGCACCTTCTTCCAGATGTGCGGCAACTTCTCCTTCGGCGACTACTTCAAGGAAGGCGCCATCAAGCTCGCCTGGGAGCTGCTCACCACGCCCCAGGACAAGGGCGGTTACGGCCTGGAGCCGGAGAAGCTCTGGATCACCGTCTACCAGGACGACGACGAGGCCGAGCGGATCTGGCACGAGGTCGTCGGCGTGCCCAAGGAACGCATCCAGCGCCTGGGCATGAAGGACAACTTCTGGTCCATGGGCGTCCCCGGCCCGTGCGGCCCCTGCTCCGAGATCAACTACGACCGCGGCCCCGAGTTCGGCGCCGAGGGCGGCCCCGCCGTCAACGACGAGCGGTACGTGGAGATCTGGAACCTCGTCTTCATGCAGTACGAGCGCGGCGAGGGCACCGGCAAGGACAACTTCGAGATCCTCGGCGACCTGCCGAGCAAGAACATCGACACGGGCCTCGGCCTGGAGCGCCTCGCCATGATTCTGCAGGGTGTGCAGAACATGTACGAGATCGACACCTCCATGGCCGTGATCGACAAGGCCACCGAGCTGACGGGTGTGGCCTACGGCGACGCCCAGGCCTCGGACGTCTCCCTGCGCGTGGTCACCGACCACATGCGCACCGCCACCATGCTCATCGGTGACGGCGTCACCCCCGGCAACGAGGGCCGCGGCTACGTGCTGCGCCGCATCATGCGCCGCGCCATCCGGAACATGCGCCTGCTCGGCGCCACCGGCCCGGTCGTC
The DNA here is from genome assembly GCF_035656535.1 of Streptomyces sp. H51. Classification (NCBI taxonomy): domain Bacteria; kingdom Bacillati; phylum Actinomycetota; class Actinomycetes; order Kitasatosporales; family Streptomycetaceae; genus Streptomyces; species Streptomyces sp. H51. The sequence continues at coordinate 121,712 of NZ_JAYMHD010000075.1, read as the reverse complement.
AAGGACCTCATCGAGGTCGTCATCGGCATGATGGGGCAGCAGTACCCGGAGCTGGTCAGCGACCGCGAGCGCATCGAGAAGGTCGCCCTCGCCGAGGAGAACGCCTTCCTCAAGACGCTGAAGGCCGGCACCAACATCCTCGACACCGCCGTCACCGAGACCAAGACGGCCGGCTCGACCGTGCTGTCCGGCGACAAGGCGTTCCTGCTCCACGACACCTGGGGCTTCCCGATCGACCTCACCCTGGAGATGGCCGCCGAGCAGGGCCTCACCGTGGACGAGGACGGCTTCCGCCGCCTGATGAAGGAGCAGCGGGAGCGCGCCAAGGCGGACGCCCAGGCCAAGAAGACCGGCCACGCCGACCTCGGTGCCTACCGCGAGATCGCCGACACCGCCGGCGCGACCGAGTTCATCGGCTACACCGACACCGAGGGCGAGTCCACGGTCGTCGGCATCCTCGTCGACGGCCTGTCCTCCCCGGCCGCCACCGAGGGCGACGAGGTAGAGATCGTCCTGGACCGCACCCCGTTCTACGCCGAGGGCGGCGGCCAGATCGGCGACACCGGCCGCATCAAGGTCGACTCCGGCGCCGTCATCGAGGTCCGCGACTGCCAGAAGCCGGTGCCGGGCGTCTACGTCCACAAGGGCGTCGTCCAGGTCGGCGAGGTGACGGTGGGCGCCAAGGCGCACGCCGCCATCGACAACCGTCGCCGCAAGGCCATCGCCCGCGCCCACTCGGCCACCCACCTCACCCACCAGGCGCTGCGCGACGCCCTCGGCCCGACGGCCGCCCAGGCGGGCTCCGAGAACCAGCCCGGCCGCTTCCGCTTCGACTTCGGCTCGCCCTCCGCCGTCCCGACGGCCGTGATGACCGACGTCGAGCAGAAGATCAACGAGGTGCTCGCCCGCGACCTCGACGTCCGCGCCGACGTCATGGGCATCGACGAGGCCAAGAAGCAGGGAGCCATCGCCGAGTTCGGCGAGAAGTACGGCGAGCGCGTCCGCGTGGTGACCATCGGCGACTTCTCCAAGGAGCTGTGCGGCGGCACGCACGTGCACAACACCGCCCAGCTGGGCCTGGTGAAGCTGCTCGGCGAGTCCTCCATCGGCTCCGGTGTGCGCCGTATCGAGGCGCTGGTCGGCGTCGACGCCTACAGCTTCCTCGCCCGTGAGCACACGGTCGTCAACCAGCTGACCGAACTGCTCAAGGGCCGTCCGGAGGAGCTGCCGGAGAAGGTCTCCGCCATGCTCGGCAAGCTGAAGGACGCCGAGAAGGAGATCGAGAAGTTCCGCGCCGAGAAGGTGCTCCAGGCCGCCGCCGGTCTCGCCGAGTCCGCCAAGGACGTCCGCGGGGTCGCCGTCGTCACCGGTCAGGTCCCGGACGGCACCACCCCCGACGACCTGCGCAAGCTGGTCCTCGACGTGCGCGGCCGCATCCAGGGCGGACGGGCCGCCGTGGTCGCCCTGTTCACGGTGAACAACGGCAAGCCGCTCACCGTCATCGCCACCAACGAGGCCGCCCGCGAGCGGGGCCTGAAGGCCGGTGACCTGGTCCGCGCCGCCGCCAAGACGCTCGGCGGCGGCGGTGGCGGCAAGCCGGACGTCGCCCAGGGCGGCGGCCAGAACCCGGCCGCGATCGGTGAGGCCGTCGACGCGGTCGAGCGACTCGTGGCGGAAACCGCCAAGTGAGTCCGGCGATGCGCAGGGGCCGCCGACTCGCGATCGACGTCGGGGACGCCCGTATCGGGGTCGCCTCGTGCGACCCCGACGGGATCCTCGCCACCCCCGTGGAGACCGTCCCCGGCCGGGACGTCCCCGCGGCGCACCGCCGGTTGAGGCAACTGGTGGAGGAGTACGAGCCGATCGAGGTCGTCGTCGGCCTCCCGCGCTCCCTCAAGGGGGGCGAGGGGCCGGCGGCCGTCAAGGTCCGCGGCTTCGCCCAGGAACTGGCGCGCATGATCGCGCCCGTTCCGGTCAGACTCGTCGATGAACGCATGACGACGGTGACGGCCGGTCAGGGACTGCGCGCCTCCGGGGTGAAGTCCAAGAAGGGCCGGGCCGTCATCGACCAGGCGGCCGCGGTGATCATCCTCCAGCAGGCGCTGGAATCCGAACGGGTGTCAGGCAAAGCACCCGGCGAGGGCGTCGAAGTGGTCATCTGATCGCGATACGGTAACGTTCCGCGCGATGCGCCGGTGTTCGAACAGCCGGCGCACAGAGAGAGGCGGGACGGGAACCCGATCTTCCCGGGCCGCGTTGACCGCCGCCTCGCGGCTCTAGGGGATCGATGACTGAGTATGGCCGGGGCCCAGGCTCCGAACCGTGGCATCCCGAGGACCCGCTGTACGGGGACGGCGGATGGGAAGGGCAGCAGGCCCAGGTGGGCCACCAGACTGCTCACGGCGGCCAGCCGCAGCACTACCCGCAGCAGTCGCAGCAGCCGCAGCAGCCGCACTACGGTCACTGGGAGGACGGCGGGCAGGCCGGATACGTCCACCCTCAGCAGCAGTACTACCCGCAGTACGACCAGCAGCAGTACGCAGGCCAGCAGCCACAGCAGTACGCGGGTCAGGACCCGCAGCAGTACGCCGGTCAGGACCCGCAGCACTACCCGGGCCACGACCAGCAGCCGTACCACCCCCAGCAGGGACAGCAGCCGCACTATCCGGACCAGGGGCAGCAGGCGTACGGCGACGGCCAGGGGCAGCAGGCGTACGGCGACGGCCAGGGGCAGCAGGCGTACGGCGAGGGCGGCTGGGGTGCGGCGCAGCCGCAGGTCCCCTACCCGGCGGAGCCCGCGGACGCCTACGGCCATCAGCCCGCCGCGTACGGCGGTGACCAGCCCGACCAGTACGCAACTCCGGACGCCTATCCGCCGCCGGAGCCGCCCGCCCGTCGGCAGACCGAGGAGCAGCCGCAGACCGACTGGGACCCCGGCCCCGACCAGGGCGAGCACGCGTTCTTCGCCGGCGGCGACGATGACGGCGACGGTGACGATGACGGCGACGACGACCCGCGGCGTGGCCGCGGCGACCGGCGCGGCCGGGGCGGCAGGCCCAAGAAGCGCCGCAGCGGATGCGCCTGTCTGGTGGTGCTGCTGGTGTTCGGCGGCGGCGTCGGCGGGGTCGGGTACCTCGGGTACCAGTTCTACGAGGACCGTTTCGGCGCGGCGCCGGACTACGCCGGAGACGGCACCGGCCAGAAGGTGACCGTCCAGATCCCCAAGGGCGCGGGCGGTTACGAGATCGGGCGGCGGCTGAAGGACGCCGGCGTCGTCAAGAGCGTCGACGCCTTCGTCTCCGCGCAGCAGGAGAACCCCGACGGCAACAAGATCCAGGCCGGCGCCTATCTGCTGAAGAAGCAGATGTCCGCCGCCAGCGCCGTGGAATTGATGCTCGACCCCAAGAGCCAGAACAACGTCCTGGTCAGGCCGGGCGAGCGCAACGCGGCCGTCTACAAGGCGATCGACGAGAAGCTCGAACTGAAATCCGGCACCACCAAGAAGACCGCTCAGAAGAAGTACAAGAGCCTGGGTCTGCCGGACTGGGCGAACGACAACAGCGAGATAAAGGACCCGCTCGAAGGCTTCCTCTCCCCGGGTACCTATCCGGCCGCAAAGGGAATGAAACCGGAAAAGGTCCTCAAGTCGATGGTCACCCAGGCCGCGCGGAAGTACCGCGCGTACGACCTGGCGGCCAAGGCCAAGGCCCTCAAGCTGGACAGTCCGCTGCAGGTCATCACCGTGGCCAGCCTCGTCGAGGCCGAGGGCAAGACCGAGGACGACTACCGCAGGATGGCGGAGGTGGTCTACAACCGCCTCGATCGCGCCAACCCCGAGACGTACGGGCTTTTGCAGTTCGACTCGACCTTCAATTACGCGAAGGGTCAGAGCAACATCAACATCTCCGAGTCGGAGATCAACAGCAACAAGGACCCGTACAACACGTACACGAACAAGGGTCTGCCGCCGGGGCCGATCGACAATCCGGGCGACCTCGCGCTGAAGGCCGCGCTGAATCCGACCCATGAGGGCTGGTACTATTTCGTCGCGACCGACGGCGTGAACAAGACGGAATTCGCCAGGACCCACGCGGAATTCCTGAAACTCAAGGAAAAGTTCAATGACAGCACGGGCAACTGACGCCCGCCGGGCCGCCGTGCTCGGTTCGCCCATCGCCCACTCCCTCTCCCCGGTGCTGCACCGCGCCGCGTACCGGGAACTGGGCCTGGCCGGCTGGTCGTACGACCGCTTCGAGATCGACGAGGCCGGCCTCGCCGGGTTCCTCGGCACCCTCGGGCCGGAGTGGGCCGGGCTGTCGCTGACCATGCCGCTGAAGCGGGCCGTCATCCCGCTGCTCGACGAGATCAGCGAGACGGCGGCGTCCGTGGAGGCCGTCAACACGGTCGTCCTCACCGAGGACGGCCGCCGCCTCGGCGACAACACCGACATCCCCGGCATGGTCGCCGCCCTGCGCGAGCGCGGTATCGAACAGGTCGACTCGGCGGCGATCCTCGGCGCCGGCGCCACCGCCTCCTCCGCCCTGGCCGCGCTGGCCCGGATCTGCACCGGCGAGGTCGTCGTGCACGTCCGCAGCGAGGCCCGGGCCGCCGAGATGCGGGAGTGGGGCAAGCGGCTCGACGTCCAGGTGCGCATCGCGGACTGGGCGGACGCCGCCTCCGCGCTGCGCGCCCCGCTGGTCGTCGCCACCACCCCGGCCGGCACCACCGACGCCCTCGCCGCCGCCGTCCCCGAGCGGCCGGCCACCCTCTTCGACGTGCTCTACGACCCCTGGCCGACCGAGCTCGCGGCCCGCTGGTCGGCGTGCGGCGGCGCGGTCGTCAGCGGCCTCGACCTGCTGGTGCACCAGGCGGTGCTGCAGGTCGAGCAGATGACGGGCCGCAGCCCGGCCCCCGTCGCCGCCATGCGAAAGGCGGGCGAGCACGCCCTCGCCGCCCGCTAGGCTCCCCTCCGTTCCGGGCTCCCGCGCCCCCGCCACAGGGGCAGCGGCAGGACAGCGGCGCCGACCACCGGGGCGCGCCCGCGGGCCCCGGTCCCGCCCGCGGGACGGCTCCGCCCGGTCGTGACCCGACCGGCTCGCGTCCGCTTCGTGGACCGTCGGCCGGGTCCGGGGCCCGGACGTGGGAGGATCGGAGAAGGCGGGCCGGGACCGCGCACCTGGTCGCGCCGTCGCCGTACGCGAGGACGCGTGTACGCAAGGCAGTACCAGGGCGCGAGCACTGAGGAGCATCGTTGAGCAGGCTGCGTTGGCTGACCGCGGGGGAGTCCCACGGTCCCGCCCTTGTCGCGACGCTGGAGGGCCTCCCCGCCGGCGTGCCGATCACCACGGAGATGGTCGCCGACCACCTCGCGCGGCGGCGGCTCGGCTATGGCCGCGGTGCGCGGATGAAGTTCGAGCGGGACGAGGTCACCTTCCTCGGCGGCGTCCGGCACGGTCTCACCCTCGGCTCCCCGGTGGCGATCATGGTCGGCAACACCGAGTGGCCGAAGTGGGAGCAGGTGATGGCCGCCGACCCGGTCGATCCCGAGGTGCTCGCCGGGCTCGCCCGCAACGCCCCGCTGACCCGCCCGCGGCCCGGCCACGCGGACCTGGCGGGCATGCAGAAGTACGGCTTCGACGAGGCCCGGCCGATCCTGGAGCGCGCCTCCGCCCGGGAGACCGCGGCGCGGGTGGCGCTGGGTGCGGTGGCCCGCTCGTACCTGAAGGAGACGGCCGGCATCGAGGTGGTCTCCCACGTGGTGGAGCTGGCCGGCGCGAGGGCGCCGCGCGGGGTGTACCCGACCCCCGCGGACGTCGCCGGGCTGGACGCCGATCCGGTGCGCTGCCTGGACGCGGACGCGTCGAAGGCGATGGTCGCGGAGATCGACCAGGCGCACAAGGACGGCGACACGCTCGGCGGTGTGGTGGAGGTGCTGGCCTACGGCGTGCCGGTCGGCCTGGGCTCGCACGTGCACTGGGACCGCAAGCTGGACGCGCGGCTGGCGGCGGCCCTGATGGGCATCCAGGCGATCAAGGGCGTCGAGGTCGGTGACGGGTTCGAGCTGGCGCGGGTGCCGGGCTCGAAGGCGCACGACGAGATCGTCACCACGCCCGAGGGGATCAAGCGGGCGACGGGCCGCTCCGGCGGCACCGAGGGCGGGCTGACCACCGGTGAGCTGCTGCGGGTACGCGCCGCCATGAAGCCGATCGCGACCGTGCCGCGGGCCCTGCAGACCGTCGACGTCGCCACCGGCGAGCCGGCGCAGGCCCACCACCAGCGCTCCGACGTGTGCGCGGTGCCGGCGGCCGGAATCGTGGCGGAGGCCATGGTCGCGCTCGTCCTGGCGGACGCGGTGGCGGAGAAGTTCGGCGGCGACAGCGTGGCCGAGACCCGCCGCAACGTGCGGTCGTACCTCGACCACCTGCCGATCCGATGAGCGGGCCGCTGGTCGTCCTGGTCGGGCCGATGGGTGTGGGCAAGTCCACCGTCGGCCGGCTGCTGGCCGAGCGGCTCGGCGTGGCCTACCGCGACACCGACGACGACATCGTGGCCGAGCAGGGCCGCGCCATCGCCGAGATCTTCGTCGACGAGGGCGAGCCGGTCTTCCGCGCGCTCGAGAAGCAGGCCGTGCGCACCGCACTGGCCGCTCACGACGGCATCCTCGCGCTCGGCGGCGGCGCCGTCCTCGACGCCGACACCCGCGCGCTGCTGGCCGGACGGCGCGTCGTCTACCTCTCGATGGACGTCGAGGAGGCGGTCAGGCGCACCGGGCTGAACGCGGCCCGTCCGCTGCTCGCGGTCAACCCGCGCAGGCAGTGGCGGGAGCTGATGGAGGCGCGGCGGCACCTGTACGAGGAGGTCGCCACGGCCGTGGTGACCACCGACGGCCGCACGCCCGAAGAGGTCACCCAAGCCGCCCTGGACGCACTGGAGTTGAAGGAAGCATGAGCGAGGCAGTCACCCGCATCCAGGTCGGCGGCACCGCGGGCAGCGAGCCCTACGAGGTCCTGGTGGGCCGTCAGCTGCTGGGGGAGCTGGCCGGCTTGATCGGTGCGAAGGCCAAGCGGGTCGCCGTGATCCACCCGGAGGCGCTCGCCGAGACCGGTGAGGCGCTGCGCGCCGACCTCGCCGGGCAGGGCTACGACGCGGTCGCCATTCAGGTGCCCAACGCCGAGGAGGCCAAGACCGTCGAGGTCGCCGCCTACTGCTGGAAGGCGCTCGGCCAGTCCGGCTTCACCCGCTCCGACGCCATCGTCGGCGTCGGCGGCGGCGCGACCACGGACCTGGCCGGGTTCGTGGCCGCGACCTGGCTGCGCGGGGTGCGCTGGATCGCCATCCCGACGACCGTGCTGGCCATGGTGGACGCGGCGGTCGGTGGCAAGACCGGCATCAACACCGCCGAGGGCAAGAACCTGGTCGGCTCCTTCCACCCGCCGGCGGGCGTGCTGTGCGACCTGGCCGCGCTGGAGTCGCTCCCGGTCAACGACTACGTCTCCGGCCTCGCCGAGATCATCAAGGCCGGATTCATCGCCGACCCGGTGATCCTCGACCTGATCGAGTCCGACCCGCAGGCCGCCCGCGGCCCCTCCGGACCGCACACCGCGGAGCTCATCGAGCGCTCCATCCGGGTCAAGGCGGAGGTCGTCTCCGCCGACCTGAAGGAATCGGGCCTGCGCGAGATCCTCAACTACGGCCACACCCTCGGCCACGCCATCGAGAAGAACGAGCGCTACAAGTGGCGGCACGGCGCGGCCGTCGCCGTCGGCATGCACTTCGCCGCCGAACTCGGGCGGCTGGCGGGCCGTCTGGACGACGCCACCGCCGACCGCCACCGCACGATCCTGCAGGCCGTCGGGCTCCCGCTGCACTACCGCCACGACCAGTGGCCCAAGCTGCTGGAGAACATGAGGGTCGACAAGAAGTCCCGCGGTGACCTGCTGCGCTTCGTCGTGCTGGACGGCCTGGCGAAGCCCACCGTCCTGGAGGGCCCGGACCCGGCCGTGCTCGTCGCCGCGTACGGAGAAGTGGGCCAGTAGGCCCGGCCGGACACCGGCCACCCGAAAACCCCTGTCCCCGACGGGCACTTCGGACCGTCCCCGGCCGTTTCACCGAACGGCGGCGGGGGACGGTACCGTTCGGTGGCGAGCGGGGTCCGCGCAGAGCGTGCCCCGCGGCCAGCGCCAATTGCCTGTACGAGACGGAGTGGCACCGGATGCAGCACGCAGTGGGTTCTCCGCTGCCGCCGCCCCACCAGCCGGGGCACGGACCGGCCGCCGGCTGGTCGTCGGCCGCACACCACCCGGGCCAGCACCCCCCGGGCACCCACCAGGGCTCGGCACCCGTGCCCCCGCCGCCCGCGGCCCCGGGTTTCCCCGCCGCGACGCCCGCGGCTCCGGCTGCCGCCCCGCCCGCCCCGCAGCACGCCCCGGCCGCGCCGGTCCCGGAGACCACGGGCCACGTCCCGCTGCCGCCGGGCGGCCCGGTCGCCATGCCCAGCGCCCCGCCCGCCACCGCCGTGCCCGATCCGACCACCACGATCCTCGCGGTCCTGCTGATCGGTCCCGCGGGCGCCGGCAAGACGAGCGTCGCCAAGTACTGGGCCGACCACCGCCGGGTCCCCACCGCCCACATCAGCCTCGACGACGTGCGGGAATGGGTCCGCTCCGGCTTCGCCGACCCGCAGTCCGGCTGGAACGACAACTCCGAGGCGCAGTACCGCCTGGCCCGCCGCACCTGCGGATTCGCCGCGCGCAACTTCCTGGCCAACGGCATCTCGTGCATCCTCGACGACGCCGTCTTCCCCGACCGCCCGGTCGTCGGCCTCGGCGGCTGGAAGCGCCACGTGGGCCCCGGCCTGCTCCCGGTGGTGCTGCTGCCCGGTCTGGAGGTCGTCCTGGAGCGCAATGCCGAGCGCACGGGCAACCGCCGCCTCAGCGACGAGGAGGTCGCCCGCATCCACGGCCGCATGGCGGGCTGGTACGGCTCGGGACTGCCGATCATCGACAACTCCCAGCTGGACGTGGCACAGACCGCCCAGGTCCTGGACGAGGTGCTGGCCCGGGCGATCACCAGCCCCCCGAGCTGGTAGCCGCCGGGGTCCTCCGGGCCGGGTCCGCCGGACCGGGCGCCCCGGGCCGGGTCCGCCGGTCCGTCCCCCGTTCGGCACCCTTCACACCCTCCCAACCGGCACAAAACGGTCAGCGCTCCTAGGCTCATCTCATGTCAGAGATGCACGCCATCCGCCGAACCCGGCTCAGGGAGCAGTGCAACGCGGCCGGCAACGCGGCAGCGCTCGTCACCCGCCCCGCCAACGTGCGCTACCTCGCGGGCGCCGCCCCGCGCGGCGCCGTCCTGCTGCTCGGCAGGACCGAGGACCTGCTGGTCTGCCCCGGCCCGCCGGACGACCGCCCCACGCAAGGCCGCCCCGACGAGACACTGCGCGTGCACACGCTCCTGGGCGCCGGCGGCGACCCCGCGGTCGCCGCCGCCGGCCTCGCCGAGGCGCAGCGCGCCGACTCCCTCGCCGTCGAGGAACACCACCTCACCGTCTCCCGGCACCGCGCCCTCGCCTCGGTCGCGCCGCGGCTGCGCTTCGCGGACCTCTCGGCCGCGGTCGAACAGCTCAGAGTGGTCAAGGACGAGGAGGAGATCTCCTGCCTGCGCATCGGTGCCGAGATCGCCGACCAGGCCCTCGGCGAACTGCTGGAGTCCATCCTCGTCGGCCGCACCGAACGCCACCTCGCCCTGGAACTCGAACGACGCCTCGTCGACCACGGCGCCGACGGCCCCGCCTTCCCCACCTCCGTCGCCACCGGCCCGAACGCCGGCCGCCGCGCCCACCGGCCCACCGACCGGCGGGTCGAGGAGGGCGACTTCCTCTCCGTCTGCCTGGGCGCCATGTACCGCGGCTACCGCTGCGAGATCGGCCGCACCTTCGTCATCGGCACCACCCCGGCCGACTGGCAGATCGAGCTGTACGACCTCGTCTTCGCCGCCCAGCGCGCCGGCCGCGAGACCCTGGCGCCCGGTGCCGCCCACCGTGACGTGGACCGCGCGGCACGGCAGGTCCTGGACTCGGCGGGCTACGCGGAGGCCCTCCCGGCCCTGACCGGACACGGTGTCGGACTCGAAATCGACGAGGACCCGCAGTTGGCTCCCGCTTCCATGGGTAAACTGGACGCTTGCGTGCCGGTCACCGTCGAACCGGGGGTCCACCTCCCGGGCCGGGGCGGCGTCCGGATCGATGACACGCTCGTCGTCCGCCCCGAGGCGGACGGCGGACCCGAGCTACTCACCATCACGACCAAGGAGCTGCTCGCGCTATAGGTGCGTGCCCCGGGGTCGTCCACGTCAGTCCAGGAGATTCCGCAACCGTGGCTTCCACGAACGACCTCAAGAACGGCATGGTGCTCAAGCTCGAAGGCGGCCAGCTCTGGTCCGTCGTCGAGTTCCAGCACGTCAAGCCCGGCAAGGGCCCGGCCTTCGTGCGCACCAAGCTCAAGAACGTGCTCTCCGGCAAGGTCGTCGACAAGACCTTCAACGCCGGTGTCAAGGTCGAGACGGCCACCGTCGACAAGCGCGACATGCAGTTCTCCTACATGGACGGCGAGTACTTCGTCTTCATGGACATGGAGACCTACGACCAGCTCATGGTCGACCGCAAGGCCGTCGGCGACGCCGCCAACTTCCTCATCGAGGGCTTCACCGCCACCGTCGCGCAGCACGAGGGCGAGGTGCTCTTCGTCGAGCTCCCGGCCGCCGTGGAGCTGACGGTCGCGGAGACCGAGCCGGGCGTCCAGGGCGACCGCTCCACCGGCGGCACCAAGCCCGCCACGCTGGAGACCGGCCACCAGATCCAGGTCCCGCTCTTCATCACCACCGGTGAGAAGATCAAGGTCGACACCCGTACGAGCGACTACCTCGGCCGGGTGAACAGCTAACCGTGGCTGCCCGCAACACGGCCCGCAAGCGCGCCTTCCAGATCCTCTTCGAGGGCGACCAGCGCGGCGCCGACGCCCTGACGGTTCTCGCCGACTGGATCCGGCTGTCCCGGACCGACACCCGTCAGCCGCCGGTGAGCGAGTACACGATGCAGCTCGTCGAGGGCTACGCGGGACACGCGAAGCGCATCGACGAGCTGATCGCGCAGTACTCGGTCGGCTGGACGCTCGACCGGATGCCGGTGGTCGACCGCAACATCCTGCGCCTGGGCGCCTACGAGCTGATCTGGGTCGACGAGACCCCGGACGCCGTCGTCCTGGACGAGATGGTGCAGCTGGCGAAGGAGTTCTCCACGGACGAGTCGCCCTCGTTCGTCAACGGCCTGCTCGGCCGGCTGAAGGACCTCAAGCCCTCGCTGCGCCGCGAAGAGGCGTGAGGGGCACCAGCGACGCACCACGCCGGAGGGCCCGCGGCACGACCGCCGCGGGCCCTCCGGCGTTTCCGCGCGGGCTTCGAAGGCCCCGCGCAGGTGTCGAAGGCCCCGCGCAGGTGCCGAGGGCCGTTCCCGCGCAGGAGCCGAGGGCCGGTTCCGCGCGGGTGTGGAAGGCACCGTCTTCCGCGCAGGCGCGGCAGGCCGCACAAAACCGCCGGGGTGGCCGGAACCGTGAAGTTCCGGCCACCCCGGCGGCACGTTTCTGCTGAGGCGCCCGGGACTCAGTTCTCCTCGTGGGCCGCGACGGCACGCCGCGCGTCCGCGTCCAGCACGCCCCAGCTGATCAGCTGCTCGGTCAGGACCGACGGGGACTGGTCGTAGATGACGGCGAGTGTGCGCAGGTCGTCCTGGCGGATCGACAGCACCTTGCCGTTGTAGTCACCGCGCTGCGACTGGATCGTCGCCGCGTACCGCTGGAGGGGTCCCGCCTTCTCGGCCGGCACGGTGGCCAGCCGCTCCAGGTCCAGGACCAGCTTCGGCGGCGGCTCGGCGGCCCCGCCCGGGGTGGTGCCCGGCAGCAGCTCCTGCACCGGAACGCCATAGAAATCCGCCAGCTCGGCGAGGCGCTGCACGGTCACGGCGCGGTCGCCGCGCTCGTACGAACCGACCACGACCGCCTTCCAGCGGCCCTGGCTCTTCTCCTCGACACCGTGGAGGGAAAGGCCCTGCTGGGTGCGGATGGCCCGGAGCTTGGCCCCGAGCTGTTTGGCGTATTCGCTGGACATATGGCTCCCCGGACACTGTGTCGACGCGGCTGCGGGTGGGTCCGCGCCGCGCGTCTGGTAACTCACTGTGAGGTTACGCAGCGTGACTCTCGCGCGTCAAGCCGAATGGTCCACACCGACCCTTCCGTGGCGGCGGTGGCTGAATACGCCAGGGGGGTGATCAGGGATGTCACGTGCGCCTGCTACCGTGGATGGCGCAAATCCGACGTCCTTTAAGGTCCGTCCCGTGAGGCGGAGAAGGAGGTCCGTTTCTCATGGACACCCAAGCATCCGATGCGCGGCCCGTTCTCGAGGCTCCCGACATCGCGCGGGTCCTGACCCGCATCGCCCACGAGATCGTCGAGCGCGCCAAGGGCGCCGACGACGTGGTGCTCCTCGGCATCCCGACCCGAGGCGTCTTCCTCGCCCGGCGGCTCGCCGCGAAGCTCGAGGAGATCACCGACCGCAAGATCCCGGTCGGGTCGCTGGACATCACCATGTACCGCGACGACCTGCGCATGCACCCGCCGCGTGCGCTGGCCCGCACCGAGATCCCCGGTGACGGCCTCGACGGCAGGCTGGTCGTCCTCGTCGACGACGTGCTCTTCTCCGGCCGCACCATCCGCGCCGCCCTCGACGCCCTGAACGACATCGGGCGCCCGCGCGCGGTGCAGCTCGCGGTCCTCGTCGACCGCGGCCACCGCGAACTGCCCATCCGCGCCGACTACGTCGGCAAGAACCTCCCCACGTCGTTGCGGGAGACGGTCAAGGTCCAGCTCGCCGAGGAGGACGGTCGCGACACCGTGCTGCTCGGTGCCAAGCGGACCGCTCCGGGCGCGCAGCAGTAGCGCACGCGCGTACGTCACCGCCGTACCCGCGCGCAGTCGCGCCCCCGCCTGCCCGAAATCTCCTGAACTGCCTTACGGAGCCTGACAGATGCAGCGTCATCTCATCTCGGCCGCCGACCTCACCCGCGACGACGCCGTCCTGATCCTCGACACCGCCGAGGAGATGGCCCGGGTCGCCGACCGGCCGATCAAGAAACTGCCGACCCTGCGCGGCCGCACGGTCGTCAACCTCTTCTTCGAGGACTCCACCCGGACCCGGATCTCCTTCGAAGCCGCGGAGAAGCGCCTGTCCGCGGACGTCATCAACTTCTCCGCCAAGGGCTCCAGCGTGTCCAAGGGCGAGTCCCTGAAGGACACCGCCCAGACCCTGGAGGCCATGGGCGTCGACGCCGTGGTCATCCGGCACGGTGCCTCCGGAGCGCCCTACCGCCTCGCCAACTCCGGCTGGATCGACGCCGCGGTCGTCAACGCCGGCGACGGCACCCACCAGCACCCCACCCAGGCGCTGCTCGACGCGTTCACCATGCGCCGCCGCCTGGTCGGCCGGGACGCCGGCCTCGGCCAGGACCTGTCCGGCAAGCGGATCACCATCGTCGGCGACGTCCTGCACAGCCGGGTCGCCCGCTCCAACGTCGACCTGCTGCACACCCTCGGCGCCGAGGTCACCCTGGTCGCCCCGCCCACCCTGGTGCCGGTCGGCGTCGAGCACTGGCCGTGCGAGGTGTCGTACGACCTCGACTCCACGCTTCCCAAGTCCGACGCGGTGATGATGCTGCGCGTCCAGCGCGAGCGCATGAACGCCGCCTTCTTCCCGACCGAGCGCGAGTACTCCCGGCGCTACGGCCTCGACGGCGACCGCATGGCGCGGATGCCCGAGCACGCGATCGTGATGCACCCCGGGCCGATGGTCCGCGGCATGGAGATCACCGCCGAGGTCGCCGACTCCGGCCGCTGCACCGCCGTCGAGCAGGTCGCGAACGGGGTGTCCATCCGGATGGCCGTCCTGTACCTGCTGCTCGGAGGCAACGAGCCCGCCGTCACCCACACCCGTACCGAGGAGAAGTAAGACCCATGAGCAAGATCCTTATCCGTGGTGCGAAGGTGCTCGGCGGCGAGCCGCAGGACGTGCTGATCGACGGCGAGACGATCGCCGCGGTGGGTGAGGGGCTGAGCGCGGACGGAGCCGAGGTCGTGGAGGCGGCCGGCAAGGTGCTGCTGCCGGGCCTGGTCGACCTGCACACGCACCTGCGCGAGCCCGGCCGCGAGGACTCCGAGACCGTGCTGACCGGCACCCGCGCCGCGGCGAGCGGCGGATACACCGCCGTGTTCGCCATGGCCAACACCTTCCCGGTCGCCGACACCGCCGGCGTGGTCGAGCAGGTCTACCGGCTCGGGCAGGAGCACGGCTACTGCGACGTGCAGCCCATCGGCGCCGTCACCGTCGGCCTGGAGGGCAGGAAGCTCGCCGAACTGGGCGCCATGCACGAGTCGGCGGCGGGCGTCACCGTCTTCTCCGACGACGGCAAGTGCGTCGACGACGCGGTGATCATGCGCCGGGCGCTGGAGTACGTGAAGGCCTTCGGCGGCGTCGTCGCCCAGCACGCGCAGGAGCCGCGGCTGACCGAGGGCGCGCAGATGAACGAGGGCGTCGTCTCCGCCGAGCTGGGCCTCGGCGGCTGGCCCGCCGTCGCCGAGGAGTCGATCATCGCGCGGGACGTGCTGCTCGCCGAGCACGTCGGCTCCCGCGTCCACATCTGCCATCTGTCGACGGCGGGCAGCGTCGAGATCGTCCGCTGGGCGAAGTCCCGCGGCATCGACGTCACCGCCGAGGTCACCCCGCACCACCTGCTGCTCACCGACGAGCTGGTGCGCACCTACAACCCGGTCTACAAGGTCAACCCGCCGCTGCGCACCGAGCGCGACGTGCACGCGCTGCGCGAGGCGCTCGCCGACGGCACGATCGACATCGTCGCCACCGACCACGCCCCCCACCCGCACGAGGACAAGGACTGCGAGTGGGCCGCGGCCGCCATGGGCATGGTCGGGCTGGAGACCGCGCTGTCGGTGGTCCAGGAGACCATGGTGGAGACGGGCCTGCTGGACTGGGCCCAGGTCGCCGAGCGCATGTCCTTCACGCCCGCCCGGATCGGCCGGGCCACCGGTCACGGGCGTCCCGTCTCGGCTGGTGAGCCCGCCAACCTCACCCTCGTCGACACGGCATACCGTGGGACGGTGGACCCCACGGGCTTCGCCTCGCGCAGCCGCAACACCCCCTACGAGGGGCGTGAGCTGCCGGGCCGTGTGACGCACACGTGGCTGAGGGGCAAGGCCACCCTCGTCGACGGGAAGCTCACGTGACACCTGTAATCCTGCTCGCGGCCGAGAAGAAGTCGGCCGAGGTCACCGACTGGGCCGCCCGCGTCGGCTGGCTCGTCGGCCTCGCCCTGTTCGTCGCGCTCGTCTACTGGCTGATGCGCGAGGGCTGGAAGTGGCGCGGCACGCTCCAGGGCGACCTGCCCGAGCTGCCCAGCGCGCCGGACGAGCCCGGCGAGCCGAAACTGACCATGAGCGGCCGCTACCACGGCTCCACCACCGCCGGACAGTGGCTCGACCGGATCGTGGCGCACGGTCTCGGCACCCGCAGCCTGGCCGAGCTCACGCTGACGGACGCGGGACTGGACGTCGTACGCCCCGGCGCGAGCGACTTCTTCGTCCCGGCCGCACAGCTGCGCGGGGCCCGCCTCGACAAGGGCATCGCCGGCAAGGTCCTGACCGAGGGCGGCCTGCTCGTGGTGACCTGGGCGCACGGTGAGCGGCTGATCGACTCCGGGTTCCGCTCCGACCGGGCGGCCGAGCACACCGAGTGGGTCGACACCCTGAACGAGATGATCAACAAGACGGAAGGCGCACGATGACAACCTCCACCAAGGGAGCTGCCAGGGTTCCCGCCGTACTCGTCCTGGAGGACGGCCGGATGTTCCGCGGCCGTGCCTACGGGGCCGTGGGGGTGACCTTCGGCGAAGCCGTGTTCTCCACCGGCATGACCGGCTACCAGGAGACCCTCACCGACCCGTCGTACCACCGCCAGGTCGTCGTGATGACCGCACCGCACGTCGGCAACACCGGCGTCAACGACGAGGACCCGGAGTCCCGGCGCATCTGGGTCGCCGGATACGTCGTGCGCGACCCCGCGCGCGTGCCGTCCAACTGGCGCTCCCGCCGCTCCCTCGACGAGGAACTGCGCCACCAGGGCGTCGTCGGCATCAGCGGCATCGACACCCGCGCGCTCACCCGTCACCTGCGCGAGCGCGGCGCCATGCGCGTCGGCATCTTCTCCGGCCAGGCGCTGCCCGACGAGGGCACCATGCTCGCCGAGGTCCGCCAGGCCCCCGAGATGCAGGGCGCGGACCTGTCCGCCGAGGTCGCCACCAAGGAGGCGTACGTCGTCCCGGCGATCGGTGCGAAGAAGTTCACCGTCGCCGCCGTCGACCTGGGCATCAAGGGAATGACCCCGCACCGCATGGCCGAGCGCGGCATCGAGGTGCACGTGCTCCCGGCGACCGCGACCGCCGAGGACGTCTACGCCGTCAACCCCGACGGAGTGTTCTTCTCCAACGGCCCCGGCGACCCCGCCACCGCCGACCACGCGGTCTCCGTCATGCGGGCGGTCCTGGAGCGCGGCACGCCGCTGTTCGGCATCTGCTTCGGCAACCAGATCCTGGGCCGCGCCCTCGGCTTCGGCACCTACAAGCTCAAGTACGGCCACCGCGGCATCAACCAGCCGGTGCAGGACCGCACCACCGGCAAGGTCGAGGTCACCGCGCACAACCACGGCTTCGCCGTCGACGCCCCGCTCGACGAGGTCTCCGACACCCCCTACGGCCGCGCCGAGGTCTCCCACGTGTGCCTCAACGACAACGTGGTCGAGGGCCTGCGGCTCCTCGACCGCCCGGCCTTCAGCGTCCAGTACCACCCCGAAGCGGCCGCCGGCCCGCACGACGCCGCCTACCTGTTCGACCGCTTCACGTCTTTGATGAGCACAGCACTGATGGAGGGCCAGCGTGCCTAAGCGCACCGATATCCAGTCCGTCCTGGTCATCGGCTCCGGCCCGATCGTCATCGGCCAGGCCGCCGAGTTCGACTACTCCGGCACCCAGGCGTGCCGCGTGCTCAAGGCCGAGGGCCTGCGCGTCATCCTCGTCAACTCCAACCCGGCGACGATCATGACCGACCCGGAGATCGCCGACGCCACCTACGTCGAGCCGATCACCCCGGAGTTCGTCGAGAAGATCATCGCCAAGGAGCGGCCCGACGCCCTGCTGCCCACCCTGGGCGGCCAGACGGCCCTGAACACCGCGATCTCGCTGCACGAGAACGGCGTCCTGGACAAGTACGGCGTCGAGCTGATCGGCGCCAACGTCGCGGCGATCCACAAGGGCGAGGACCGCGACCAGTTCAAGGAGGTCGTGGAGGAGGTCCGCAGGAAGATCGGGCACGGCGAGTCCGCCCGCTCGGTGATCTGCCACACCATGGACGAGGTCCTCGCCGGCGTGGAGCAGCTCGGCGGCTACCCGGTCGTCGTCCGCCCCTCCTTCACCATGGGCGGCGCCGGCTCCGGCTTCGCCCACGACGAGGAGGAGCTGCGCCGCATCGCCGGCCAGGGCCTGACGCTCTCGCCGACCACCGAGGTGCTCCTGGAGGAGTCCATCCTCGGCTGGAAGGAGTACGAGCTGGAGCTGATGCGCGACAAGCACGACAACGTCGTGGTCGTCTGCTCCATCGAGAACTTCGACCCGATGGGCGTGCACACCGGCGACTCGATCACCGTCGCCCCGGCGATGACGCTGACCGACCGCGAGTACCAGATCCTGCGCGACATCGGCATCGCCGTCATCCGCGAGGTCGGCGTCGACACCGGCGGCTGCAACATCCAGTTCGCGGTGAACCCCGAGGACGGCCGGGTCATCGTCATCGAGATGAACCCGCGCGTGTCGCGCTCCTCGGCGCTGGCCTCCAAGGCCACCGGCTTCCCGATCGCCAAGATCGCCGCGAAGCTCGCGGTCGGCTACAGCCTCGACGAGATCCCGAACGACATCACGCGGGAGACCCCGGCCTCCTTCGAGCCGACGCTCGACTACGTCGTCGTCAAGGCCCCGCGGTTCGCCTTCGAGAAGTTCCCGAGCGCCGACTCCACGCTGACCACCACCATGAAGTCGGTCGGCGAGGCCATGGCCATCGGCCGCAACTTCACCGAGGCCTTCCAGAAGGCGCTGCGCTCGCTGGAGAAGAAGGGCAGCCAGTTCACCTTCGTCGGCGAGCCCGCCGGAGACAAGGACGAGCTGCTGGCGGCGGCCGTACGGCCCACCGACGGCCGGATCAACACCGTCATGCAGGCCATCCGCGCGGGCGCCACCCCCGAGGAGGTCTTCGAGTACACGAAGATCGACCCCTGGTTCGTCGACCAGCTGTTCCTCATCAAGGAGATCGCCGACGAGCTGGCCGAGGCCCCGGAGCTCACCCCCGACCTGCTCGCCGAGGCCAAGCGGCACGGCTTCTCCGACCAGCAGATCGGCGAGATCCGCGGCCTGCGCGAGGACGTCGTCCGCGAGGTGCGGCACGCGCTCGGCATCCGCCCGGTCTACAAGACGGTCGACACCTGCGCCGCCGAGTTCGCGGCGCAGACGCCGTACTTCTACTCCTCCTACGACGAGGAGACCGAGGTCGCGCCCCGCGAGAAGCCGGCCGTGATCATCCTCGGCTCCGGGCCGAACCGCATCGGGCAGGGCATCGAGTTCGACTACTCCTGCGTGCACGCGTCCTTCGCGCTGAGCGACGCCGGGTACGAGACGGTGATGGTCAACTGCAACCCGGAGACCGTCTCCACCGACTACGACACCTCCGACCGCCTCTACTTCGAGCCGCTGACGCTGGAGGACGTGCTGGAGATCGTGCACGCCGAGCAGCAGGCCGGCCCGGTCGCGGGCGTGATCGTGCAGCTCGGCGGCCAGACCCCGCTGGGCCTGTCGCAGGCGCTGAAGGACAACGGCGTGCCGATCGTCGGCACCTCCCCGGAGGCCATCCACGCCGCCGAGGACCGCGGCGCCTTCGGCCGCGTGCTCGCCGAGGCGGGCCTGCCGGCCCCCAAGCACGGCACCGCCACCACCTTCGCCGAGGCCAAGGCCATCGCCGACGAGATCGGCTACCCGGTCCTGGTCCGGCCGTCGTACGTGCTGGGCGGCCGCGGCATGGAGATCGTCTACGACGAGTCCCGGCTGTCGTCCTACATCGCCGAGTCGACCGAGATCAGCCCCTCCCGGCCGGTCCTCGTCGACCGGTTCCTGGACGACGCGATCGAGATCGACGTGGACGCGCTCTACGACGGCGAGGAGCTGTACCTCGGCGGCGTCATGGAGCACATCGAGGAGGCCGGCATCCACTCCGGCGACTCGGCGTGCGCGCTGCCGCCGATCACCCTGGGCGGCTTCGACATCAAGCGCCTGCGCGCCTCCACCGAGGCCATCGCACGCGGCGTCGGGGTGCGCGGCCTGATCAACATCCAGTTCGCGCTGGCCGGCGACATCCTGTACGTCCTCGAGGCCAACCCGCGCGCCTCCCGTACGGTCCCCTTCACCTCGAAGGCGACCGCGGTGCCGCTGGCGAAGGCCGCCGCCCGGATCTCCCTGGGCGCGACCGTCGCCGAGCTGCGCGAAGAGGGGCTGCTGCCGAAGAACGGCGACGGCGGCGAGCTGCCGCTGGACGCGCCGATCTCGGTCAAGGAGGCCGTGATGCCCTGGAGCCGCTTCCGGGACACCTCCGGACGCGGTGTGGACACCGTCCTCGGCCCGGAGATGCGTTCCACCGGCGAGGTCATGGGCATCGACTCCGTCTTCGGCACGGCGTACGCCAAGTCGCAGGCGGGCGCCTACGGGCCGCTGCCGACCAAGGGCCGTGCCTTCATCTCGGTCGCCAACCGCGACAAGCGCTCGATGATCTTCCCGGCGCGCGAACTGGTCGGGCACGGGTTCGAGCTGCTCGCCACGTCCGGCACGGCCGAGGTGCTCAAGCGCAACGGCATCAACGCCACCGTCGTGCGCAAGCAGTCCGAGGGCACCGGCCCCGACGGCGAGAGGACCATCGTCCAGCTCATCCACGACGGCGAGGTCGACCTCATCGTCAACACCCCGTACGGCACCGGCGGCCGGCTCGACGGCTACGAGATCCGCACGGCGGCCGTGGCGCGGTCGGTCCCGTGCCTGACGACGGTCCAGGCGCTCGCCGCCGCCGTCCAGGGCATCGACGCCCTCAACCACGGCGACGTGGGCGTCCGCTCGCTCCAGGAACACGCCGAGCACCTGACCGCGGCCCGCGACTAGCCACCGACGAGGGGGACACCGGAAACGGTGTCCCCCTCTTCATGAGGACACCGAGACATGTACCAGCTTTTCTTCCGCCTGCTCTTCCGACGGATGGACCCGGAGCGGGCCCACCACCTCGCCTTCCGCTGGATCCGCCTGGCCGCCCGCGTCCCGGGCCTGCGCACCTTCCTCGCGGCCGCCCTCGCGCCCCGCCACAAGGAACTGCGCACCGAGGCGTTCGGCCTGCGGATGCACGGCCCGTTCGGGCTCGCGGCCGGCTTCGACAAGAACGCGGTCGGCATCGACGGCCTGGCGATGCTCGGCTTCGATCACGTCGAGATCGGCACGGTGACCGGAGAGGCCCAGCCCGGCAACCCCGGGAAGCGCCTGTTCCGCCTCGTGCCGGACCGCGCGCTGATCAACCGCATGGGCTTCAACAACGAGGGCTCGCTGGCCGTCGCCGCCCGCCTCGC
Organism: Streptomyces sp. H51; assembly: GCF_035656535.1. Taxonomy (NCBI): domain Bacteria; kingdom Bacillati; phylum Actinomycetota; class Actinomycetes; order Kitasatosporales; family Streptomycetaceae; genus Streptomyces; species Streptomyces sp. H51. Next base: position 100,898 of record NZ_JAYMHD010000075.1, on the reverse strand, counting down.
CTCCCGCAACCCGGCCTTCCGGACCGTCGTGGGCGTCAACATCGGCAAGACCAAGGTGGTGCCGGAGGCCGAGGCGGCCGCCGACTACGTGAAGTCCGCCGAGAGGCTGGCGCCCTACGCCGACTACCTGGTCGTGAACGTGTCGTCCCCGAACACGCCCGGCCTGCGCAACCTCCAGGCCACCGAGGCGCTGCGCCCGCTGCTCACGGCCGTCCGCGAGGCCGCCGACCGGGCGGTCCCCGCGCGGCGCGTGCCGCTGCTGGTGAAGATCGCCCCCGACCTCGCCGACGAGGACATCGACGCGGTGGCCGACCTGGCCGTCGACCTCGGCCTGGACGGCATCATCGCCACCAACACCACCATCGCGCGCGAGGGACTCGGCCTGACGTCCTCGCCCTCGCTGGTGAAGGAGACCGGCGGCCTGTCCGGCGCGCCGCTGAAGGCCCGCTCCCTTCAGGTGCTGCGCCGCCTGTACGCGCGCGTGGGCGACCGCATCACGCTCGTCGGCGTCGGCGGCGTCGAGACGGCCGAGGACGCCTGGCAGCGCATCCTGGCCGGTGCCACGCTGGTACAGGGCTACAGCGCCTTCATCTACGAAGGCCCCTTCTGGAGCCGCGCCGTCCACAAGGGGCTCGCCGCCCGGCTGCGGACGAGCCCGTACGCCACCCTCGCCGACGCGGTCGGCGCCGACGTGAGGAGGTCCGCATGACCCTGGAACCCTTCGGCGCCCGGCTGCGCCGCGCGATGGACGAGCGGGGCCCGCTGTGCGTCGGCATCGACCCGCACGCCTCCCTGCTCACCGAATGGGGCCTGAACGACGACGTGGCCGGCCTGGAGCGGTTCAGCCGCACGGTGGTCGAGGCGATGGCCGGCCGGATCGCCGTCCTGAAGCCGCAGAGCGCGTTCTTCGAGCGCTTCGGGTCCCGCGGCGTCGCCGTCCTGGAGAAGACGGTCGAGGAGGCGCGGGCCGCCGGCGCGCTGGTCGTCATGGACGCCAAGCGGGGCGACATCGGCTCGACCATGGCCGCCTACGCCGAGTCGTTCCTGCGCAAGGACTCACCGCTGTTCTCCGACGCGCTGACCGTCTCCCCGTACCTCGGCTACGGCTCGCTCAGCCCGGCCGTCGCGCTGGCGCGGGAGAACGGCACGGGCCTGTTCGTGCTGGCGCTGACCTCGAACCCGGAGGGCGGCGAGGTGCAGCACGCGGTCCGTGCGGACGGGCGGGACGTCGGCGCGACGATGCTGGCCCACCTGGCCGCCGAGAACGTGGGGGAGGAGCCCCTGGGGTCCTTCGGCGCGGTCGTCGGCGCCACGCTGGGCGACCTGTCGTCGTACGACCTCGACATCAACGGTCCGCTGCTGGCGCCCGGCGTCGGAGCCCAGGGGGCCACGCCGGCCGATCTGCCCCGGGTCTTCGGCAGCGCGATCCGCAATGTCGTCCCGAACGTCAGCAGGGGCGTGCTGCGGCACGGTCCCGACGTCGCCTCGCTGCGCTCGGCGGCCGACCGCTTCGCGGAGGAGATCCGCGCCGCGCTGGCCGCCGCGTGAGGCTTTCGTGACGGGCGTCAGGGGCGCTCGAGCCGCTCGTCCGGGCCCTCCGGTCGGTCTCCGCGGGCTCGTTCGAGTCTGAATACATCCTCAAATCCGGGGCATTATGTCCTAAATGTCCGTCCTGGTGGAGGCTGACCAGGACTTTTCCGCTGTTCTCGCTGACTCTGGCGGACTTGCCCGCTAGTCTCCGACGAGTGAGGGCAGCTCCCACGCCCTCCAGTCAGTGGGGGAGAACGGGCAGCGTGTTGCTCGCGGCTCCCCAGGTGTGGGGCGACTAGGTTCCTCACCGGTCCGTATCCGACAGTTCGACATCCGAGGTGACGTAGGCGTGGCTCTTCCGCCCCTTACCCCTGAACAGCGCGCAGCCGCGCTCGAAAAGGCCGCCGCGGCTCGCCGGGAGCGGGCCGAGGTCAAGAATCGACTCAAGCACTCCGGCGCCTCCCTGCACGAGGTCATCAAGCAGGGCCAGGAGAACGACGTCATCGGCAAGATGAAGGTCTCCGCCCTGCTCGAGTCCCTTCCCGGCGTGGGCAAGGTCCGCGCCAAGCAGATCATGGAGCGACTCGGCATCTCCGAGAGCCGCCGCGTGCGGGGTCTCGGGTCCAACCAGATCGCCTCTCTGGAGCGCGAGTTCGGCAGCACCGGCTCCTGATTCCGGGGCGCTGCGTACCTGGCGTCCCGGGCACCCCGGGAGTGCTGGAATAATCGCTGCATGAGCGAACGTCCGCGGCTGACCGTGCTCTCCGGCCCCTCAGGGGTCGGCAAGAGCACGGTCGTCGCCCATATGCGCAAGGAACACCCCGAGGTCTGGCTCTCGGTGTCGGCGACGACCCGCAAGCCCCGCCCCGGTGAGCAGCACGGAGTCCACTACTTCTTCGTCACCGACGAGGAGATGGACAAGCTGATCGCCAACGGCGAGCTGCTGGAGTGGGCCGAGTTCGCCGGCAACCGCTACGGCACGCCGCGCGCGGCCGTGCTGGAGCACCTGGAGTCCGGGGTCCCGGTCCTGCTGGAGATCGACCTCCAGGGCGCCCGGCAGGTCCGCGAGACCATGCCCGAGGGCCGGCTGGTGTTCCTGGCTCCTCCCTCCTGGGAGGAGCTGGTGCGCAGACTCACCGGGCGGGGCACCGAGCCGCCCGAGGTGATCGAGCGCCGGCTGTCCGCCGCGAAGATCGAGCTGGCGGCCGAGCCCGAGTTCGACACGACCCTGGTCAACACCTCCGTCGAGGACGTGGCGCGCGAGCTGCTAGCCTTGATGGATGTGGTCTGACCGGCACCGGTCACCGCACATTTCTTTCCCACCCATCGGAAGGTAGAGCGTGTCCTCTTCCATCTCCGCGCCCGAGGGCATCATCAACCCGCCGATCGACGAGCTCCTCGAGGCCACCGACTCGAAGTACAGCCTCGTGATCTACGCGGCCAAGCGGGCCCGCCAGATCAACGCGTACTACTCGCAGCTCGGCGAGGGCCTCCTCGAGTACGTCGGTCCGCTCGTCGACACCCACGTGCACGAGAAGCCGCTCTCGATCGCCCTGCGCGAGATCAACGCGGGTCTGCTGACGTCCGAGGCCATCGAAGGCCCGGCGCAGTAATATCAGCAGCTTCGCGGTCGACTTTTCCACAGGCCCGGCGGCACGTCCGCCGGGCCTGTGGTCTGCTCGGGGGAGCGGGATCCGTTCCCGCGGTGATGCAGCATGTAAGGCGTACGTTTCCTAGGCCGGGGAGAGACGGTGGACAAGCCGAAGGTCGTTCTGGGGGTCAGCGGTGGCATCGCCGCGTACAAGGCCTGTGAGCTGCTGCGGAGGCTGACGGAGTCGGGACACGACGTGCGCGTCGTGCCCACCGCCTCCGCGCTGCACTTCGTCGGCGCCGCGACCTGGTCCGCGCTGTCCGGACATCCCGTCGCCACCGAGGTCTGGGACGACGTCCACGAGGTGCCGCACGTGCGCCTCGGCCAGCAGGCCGATCTGGTGGTCGTCGCCCCCACCACCGCCGACACGCTCGCCCGGGCGGCCCACGGCCTCGCCGACGACCTGCTCACCAACACCCTCCTCACGGCCCGCTGCCCGGTCGTCTTCGCCCCGGCGATGCACACCGAGATGTGGGAGCACCCGGCCACCCAGGAGAACGTGGCGACACTGCGCCGTCGCGGCGCCGTCGTCATCGAGCCGGCCGTCGGCCGGCTCACGGGCGTCGACACCGGCAAGGGACGGCTGCCCGACCCGGCCGAGATCTTCGAGGTCTGCCGCCGGGTGCTCGCCAGGGGGGTGCGGGAGCCGGACCTCGCCGGCCGGCACGTGGTGGTCAGCGCGGGCGGCACCCGCGAGCCCCTCGACCCGGTCCGCTTCCTCGGCAACCGCTCCTCCGGCAAGCAGGGCTACGCCCTCGCCCGCACCGCCGCCGCGCGCGGCGCCCGGGTCACGCTCGTCGCCGCCAACACCGGCCTGCCCGACCCGGCGGGCGTGGACGTCGTCCGGGCCGGCACCGCGGTGCAGCTGCGCGAGGCGGTGCTGAAGGCGGCGGCGGACGCCGACGCCGTCGTGATGGCCGCCGCGGTCGCCGACTTCCGCCCGGCTCAGTACGCGGCCGGGAAGATAAAGAAGCAGGACGACGGCCGGGACCCCGATCCCGTCGTCCTGGTACGGAATCCGGACATCCTCGCGGAGGTGTCGGCCGACCGGGCGCGGCCCGGACAGGTGATCGTCGGCTTCGCCGCGGAGACCGACGACGTCCTGGCCAACGGCCGCGCCAAGCTGGTCCGCAAGGGCTGCGACCTGCTCGTGGTGAACGAGGTGGGCGAGCGGAAGACGTTCGGCTCCGAGGAGAACGAGGCCGTGGTGCTCGGCGCCGACGGCACCGAAACGCCCGTGCCGTACGGCCCCAAGGAGGCCCTGGCCGAAATCGTGTGGGACCTGGTGGCGCAGCGCCTGCACTGAGTGCTTGATTCACTTCCCGGCCCGTTCGAACCACGCACTCGGGGGATGCGGCGACCCTGGCCAAGCCCCCCGGTGATTGGGCAGAATGCCCGTGCCGCAGGTCACAGCGCTCCCGAGAGGCGAGACAGGGGGCCCGGTGGCCAGGTGTGACCGATAAACTGTTCTCGGACGATGCCGGGCGCAGCCCCCGAGCCCGTCCGCCAATGATCAGCCAGCAGCCGCTGCAACCCCAGGGAGCGTTGTGTCCCGTCGCCTGTTCACCTCGGAGTCCGTGACCGAGGGTCACCCCGACAAGATCGCTGACCAGATCAGCGACACCATTCTCGACGCGCTCCTGCGCGAGGACCCGACCTCCCGGGTCGCCGTCGAGACGCTGATCACCACCGGCCTGGTGCACGTGGCCGGAGAGGTCACGACCAAGACCTACGCGGACATCGCGACCCTCGTCCGCAACAAGATCCTCGAGATCGGTTACGACTCCTCCAAGAAGGGCTTCGACGGAGCCTCCTGCGGCGTCTCGGTGTCCATCGGCGCCCAGTCCCCGGACATCGCGCAGGGCGTCGACACGGCGTACGAGACCCGTGTCGAGGGCGACGACGACGAACTGGACCGCCAGGGCGCCGGCGACCAGGGCCTGATGTTCGGCTACGCGAGCGACGAGACGCCGACCCTGATGCCGCTGCCGATCTTCCTGGCGCACCGCCTGTCGAAGCGCCTGTCCGACGTCCGCAAGAACGGCACCATCCCCTACCTGCGCCCGGACGGCAAGACGCAGGTCACCATCGAGTACGACGGCGACAAGGCGGTCCGCCTGGACACGGTCGTGGTCTCCTCGCAGCACGCGAGCGACATCGACCTGGACTCCCTCCTGGCGCCGGACATCCGCGAGTTCGTCGTCGAGCCCGAGCTGAAGGCGCTGCTCGACGACGGCATCAAGCTCGACACCGAGAACTACCGCCTGCTGGTCAACCCGACCGGCCGCTTCGAGATCGGTGGCCCGATGGGCGACGCCGGCCTCACCGGCCGCAAGATCATCATCGACACGTACGGCGGCATGGCCCGCCACGGCGGCGGCGCCTTCTCGGGCAAGGACCCGTCCAAGGTGGACCGCTCGGCCGCGTACGCGATGCGCTGGGTGGCGAAGAACGTCGTGGCGGCCGGCCTGGCCTCCCGCTGCGAGGTCCAGGTGGCGTACGCGATCGGCAAGGCCGAGCCCGTCGGCCTGTTCGTCGAGACCTTCGGCACCGCCAAGATCGACCACGAGAAGATCGAGAAGGCCATCGACGAGGTCTTCGACCTCCGCCCGGCCGCGATCATCCGCGACCTCGACCTGCTCCGCCCGATCTACGCCCAGACCGCGGCATACGGCCACTTCGGCCGTGAGCTGCCCGACTTCACCTGGGAGAAGACGGACCGCGTGGAGGCGCTGCGGCAGGCCGCCGGCCTGTAAGGGCCCACGCACACCTGGAGTGCCCCCGAGCTTCTGCGGAGCGCGGGGGCGTCTTCATGTCCGGGGGCGGGGTGCGACGCCGGCTCGCGGTGACGGTGACCGCCGGGCGTCCCGGGCGTCCCGGGCGTCCCGAGCGCGCGGCGGATGTCAGTGCCGTTTGGTAAGAATGCAAGCGTGAGCAGCGACGACGGGCAGGGCGACGAGGCGCGGTCGGCGCCGCCCGAGCAGCTCGCGCTCATCCGCGAGAGCGTGCGCCGGGCCAGGGAACCGCGGGCCAAGCCGCGGACGTGGCGGGGGGCCGCGCTGGCCGGGGAGCTGCCCGTCGCGCGGGTGCTGGTCGACAAGGGCGTGCTGCATCTCGACCGCTACTTCGACTACGCCGTGCCCGAGGAGCTGGACGCCGACGCGCAGCCCGGGGTGCGGGTGCGGGTGCGCTTCGGGGCCGGGCGGCACCGGGTGCGGGAAGGCCGGCGCGAGGGCGGCGGGCTGATCGACGGGTTCCTCGTCGAGCGGCGCGCCGAGTCCGACTACTCCGGGCCGCTCGCCGCGCTGGCCCAGGTCGTCTCGCCGGAGCGGGTGCTCAGCGAGGAACTGCTCGGGCTCGCCCGAGCCGTCGCCGACCGGTACGCCGGGAGCCTCGCCGACGTGCTGCAGCTCGCCGTGCCGCCGCGCAGCGCGCGGGCCGAGCAGCGGCCGTCGCCCGAGCCGCTGCCGCCGCCCGGCGCGCCGGAGGCGGGATCGTGGACGCGCTACGAGCGGGGGGAGGGGTTCCTCCGGTCACTGGCTTCCGGGGGATCACCGCGCGCCGTGTGGAACGCGTTGCCCGGCCCCGAGTGGAGCGAGGAGCTGGCGAGGGCCGTGGTGGCGACGCTGGCGTCCGGGCGCGGGGCCCTGGTCGTGCTGCCCGACGGGCGGGCGGTCGCACGGGTCGACGCGGCACTGACCGCGCTGCTGGGTGCGGGACGGCACGCGGTGCTCACCGCCGACGCCGGGCCCGAGAAACGCTACCGGGAGTGGCTGGCCGTGCGGCGGGGTTCCGTGCGGGCCGTCGTGGGCACGCGGGCCGCGATGTTCGCGCCGGTGCGGGACCTCGGACTGGTCGCCGTCTGGGACGACGGCGACGACAGCCACAGTGAGCCGCACGCGCCGCAGCCGCACGCGCGGGAGGTGCTGCTGCTGCGGGCCGCGCACGACAAGTGCGGCTTCCTGCTGGGTGCCTGGAGTTGCACCGTGGAGGCCGCGCAGCTCGTCGAGACGGGCTGGGCCCGGCCGCTGGTGGCCGCGCGCGAGCAGGTGCGGGCCGCCGCCCCGCTGGTGCGGACCGTCGGCGACGGGGACCTCGCCCGGGACGAGGCCGCGCGCGCCGCCCGGCTGCCGACGCTCGCCTGGCAGGCCGTCCGGGAGGGCCTGCGGCACGGGCCGGTGCTGGTGCAGGTGCCGCGGCGGGGATACGTGCCGCGGATGGCGTGCGCCGGGTGCCGGGCGCCCGCGCGGTGCCGGCACTGCTCCGGACCGCTGGAGGGGCAGGAGCCGGGGGCGGCGCTGCGGTGCGGGTGGTGCGGGCGGGCGGAGGGCGCCTGGCACTGTCCGGAGTGCGGGTCGTTCCGGCTGCGGGCCCAGGTGGTGGGGGCGCGGCGGACCGCCGAGGAACTGGGGCGGGCGTTCCCGGCGGTGCCGGTGCGCACCTCGGGCCGCGAGCAGGTGCTCGACACCGTCCCGGACACGCCCGCGCTGGTGGTGAGCACTCCGGGGGCCGAGCCGGTCGCCGAGGGGGGCTATGCGGCGGCCCTGCTGCTGGACGGCTGGGCGATGCTGGGGCGGCCCGATCTGCGGGCCGGCGAGGACGCGCTGCGGCGGTGGACCGGGGCGGCGGCGCTGGTCCGTCCGCACGGCGCCGGGGGGACGGTCGTGGTGGTCGCCGAGCCGACGCTGCGGCCCGTGCAGGCCCTGGTGCGCTGGGACCCGGTCGGGCACGCGGTGCGGGAGCTCGCCGAGCGGGCCGAGCTGGGTTTCCCGCCGGTGTCGCGGATGGCGGCCGTGTCGGGGGTGCCGGAGGCGGTCGCGGACTTCCTGGCCACGGTGGCACTGCCGCCCGAGGCGGAGGTGCTGGGGCCGGTTCCGCTGCCGGTCACGTCCCCCGGAAGCCCCCGCAGGACGGGTGCGCCGCCTCCCGGTGAGCACTGGGAGCGCGCGCTCGTCAGGGTGCCGCCGGGCAGCGGGTCCGCCCTGGCCTCCGCCCTGAAGGCCGCGCAGGCGGCACGGATGGCGCGGGGCGGCGGGGAGGCGCCGGTACGGATCCGGATCGATCCGCCGGACATCGGGTGACGGGCGGGTCCGGGCGGGTCCGGGTGGGGACCGGTCCGGCGCCGGGCGGGGCCCGGTCGGGGAGCCGGGGCGGGCGAAGGCGCCGGGTCGGGCCGGGGCCGGAGCGGTCCGGTCCGGTCCGGGGCCGACCTCCCGGGGTGCCGGGAGGGCCGGGGGAGGGGAGCGGACGGCGGCTCAGCCGTTGCGCGGGCCGGGGAAGGCCGTCGGCCTGGCGTCGTCGCGCAGGCCGGGGCTGCCCGCCGTGGGCTGCGACGGCATGGAACGGGCGGCGGGGACCGTCGGGATGCCGGAGTTGACGCCGACCGTCCTGCTGCCCGACGGCTCGGTGGGCCGCTCGGCCTCGGGGGACGCCTGGGCCCCCGCGCGGCGCGCACCGTAACGGCGGTGCACCGCCTGCTTGGTGACGCCGAGCGCGGAGCCCACCGCGTCCCAGGAGAAGCCGAGCGAGCGGTCGAAGTCGACCGCGGCCGTGACCAGGGTCTCGACGCTGTCGCGGAGTTCCTGCGCGAGGCGGACCGTCGGGGCGGGGGCACGCCCGTAGACGACGAAGCCCGTGGCGGGGCCGGAGCGGCGCGGGCGGTAGACGTTGCCCAACTGGGCGGTGAGCGTGCGCAGTGCGTCCACCTGCCGGCGGACCCGCTCGATGTCCCGCACCAGCAATTGCAGGCTGGCCCGAGCCTGGGCGTCGTGAGTTGCGTGGTCGGCCATGAACAAGCCTCTCGAACCGGCGTTGAAAGGGATCGGGCAGCGCGATGTGCGGCCCTTGGGGGTCAACTCTTCCTTGACCAACGCCGATCAGCGCCGCAGGTCACGCATCGGGGGCGTACGGGCATATGCGTACGCCCCCGATGCGCCGCCGTGGCCGGGGGCGCCGCGGGCGGGAGGCGGCTGCGCGCGGGCGGGAGGCGGCCGCGTGCGGGCGGGAGGCGGGCCGCGTGCGGGCGGACCTCCTCGGCGGCGGGCCGCGGTGGCGGGCCATAGACTTGGGGGCCGCCGTCGTCACCGCCCGGAGAGGCCCCAACCCACCCATGAAGCTCGTCTTCGCCGGTACCCCCGAGGTCGCCGTTCCCGCTCTGGACGCCCTGATCAACTCCGGGCGGCACGAGGTGGCCGCCGTCGTCACGCGGCCCGACGCGCCGGCCGGGCGGGGGCGCAGGCTGGTGGCGTCCCCCGTCGCCGAGCGGGCGGCCGAGGCAGGCATCGAGGTGCTGAAGCCGGCCAAGCCGCGGGACACCGAATTCCTGGAGCGGCTGCGGGAGATCGGGCCGGACTGCTGCCCCGTCGTCGCCTACGGGGCCCTGCTGCCGCGCGTCGCGCTCGACATCCCCGTGCACGGCTGGGTCAACCTGCACTTCTCGCTGCTGCCCGCCTGGCGGGGCGCCGCGCCCGTGCAGCACGCCGTCATGGCCGGGGACGAGATCACCGGGGCCTCCACCTTCCTCATCGAGGAGGGCCTGGACTCCGGGCCCGTCTACGGGACGGTCACCGAGGAGGTCCGGCCCACCGACACCAGCGGCGACCTGCTGACCCGGCTCGCCCTCGCCGGGGCGGGACTGCTCACCGCGACCATGGACGGCATCGAGGACGGCACCCTGAAGGCCGTGCCGCAGCCCGCCGACGGCGTCAGCCTCGCCCCGAAGATCACCGTCGAGGACGCCCGGATCGACTGGGCCGCCCCGGCGCTCAGGGTCGACCGGGTGGTGCGCGGATGCACCCCCGCGCCCGGCGCCTGGACCACCTTCCGCGCCGAGCGGCTGAAGATCGTCCAGGTCAGGCCGGTGCCGGAGCGCACCGACCTCGCTCCGGGACAGCCGGCCGTCGGCAAGAACAGCGTCCACGTCGGCACCGGTTCCTACGCCGTCGAGCTGCTGTGGGTGCAGGCGCAGGGCAAGAAGCCGATGCGGGCCGCGGACTGGGCGCGCGGCGTGCGCGTCGCCGACGGCGAGACCCTCGGCGACCGGCACTGAGGCGGGCAGAGGCGAGCGGACATGCCAGGAACCAGGGTGGGGAAGGCGAGGGCCGGAGCGCGTCACGGAGGCGGGGCCGACGTACCCTTGGCGGGTATCCCCGCCTGACATCCGGAGCACCTTTTTCGTGAGCGACCAGCCCCGCCGCCCCCGCAAGCCCTACCGCCGGCCCAAGAAGGACCCCGTCCGCATGCTCGCCTTCGAGGCGCTCAGGGCCGTGGACGAGCGGGACGCGTACGCCAACCTCGTCCTGCCGCCCCTGCTGCGCAAGGCGCGGGAGAAGGAGGGGCCCGACCGGTTCGACGGGCGGGACGCGGCGCTCGCGACCGAGCTGGTGTACGGCACGCTGCGCCGGCAGGGGACGTACGACGCGATCATCGCCGCCTGCGTGGACCGGCCGCTCCGGGAGGTCGACCCGCCGGTGCTCGACGTGCTCAGTCTCGGCGTGCACCAGCTGCTCGGGACGCGGATCCCCACCCACGCCGCCGTCTCCGCCTCCGTCGAGCTCGCCCGCGTGGTGCTCGGCGACGGGCGGGCCAAGTTCGTCAACGCCGTGCTGCGCAAGGTCGCCCAGGACGACCTCGCCGGATGGATCGAGAAGGTCGCCCCGCCCTACGACGAGGACCCCGAGGACCACCTCGCCGTCGTGCACTCGCACCCGCGCTGGGTCGTCTCCGCGCTCTGGGACTCGCTCGGCGGCGGCCGGGCCGGCATCGAGGAACTGCTGGAGGCCGACAACGAGCGGCCCGAGGTGACCCTGGTGGCGCGTCCCGGCCGGGCCACGACCGGGGAACTGCTCCGGGAGGAGGCCGCCGTGCCGGGGCGCTGGTCGCCGTACGCCGTGCGGCTGGCCGAGGGCGGCGAGCCCGGCGCGATCGAGGCGGTGCGCGAGGGCCGTGCGGGCGTGCAGGACGAGGGCAGCCAGCTCGTCGCGCTGGCCCTGGCCAACGCGCCGCTGGAGGGGCGGGACGAGAAGTGGCTCGACGGGTGCGCCGGGCCCGGCGGCAAGGCCGCGCTGCTCGGAGCGCTTGCCGCCGAGCGCGGGGCCGTGCTGCTCGCCGCCGAGAAGCAGCCGCACCGGGCGGGGCTGGTGGCCAGGGCGCTGCGCGGCAACCCGGGGCCGTACCAGGTCATCACCGCGGACGGGACCCGGCCGCCGTGGCGTTCCGGCTCCTTCGACCGCGTGCTGATGGACGTGCCCTGCACCGGTCTCGGCGCCCTCAGGCGGCGGCCCGAGGCACGCTGGCGGCGCCGTCCCGAGGACCTGGACGGGTTCGCGCCGCTGCAGCGCGCCCTGCTGCACACCGCGCTGGACTCCGTGCGCGTCGGCGGGATCGTCGGCTACGCGACCTGCTCCCCGCACCTCGCGGAGACCAGGGCCGTCGTGGACGACGTGGTCAAGCAGCACCCCGACGCCGAACTCGTCGACGCCCGTCCGCTGCTGCCCGGCGTGCCGGACCTCGGCGAGGGCCCCGACGTGCAGTTGTGGCCGCACCGGCACGGGACCGACGCCATGTACCTGGCGCTCGTCCGGCGGACCGGCTGACCTGCTCCGCCCCGCCCGCGGCCGGCGCCGGACCCACCTGACGGGCGGCCGGTGCCGGCGGGCGCCGAGGTGCTGCCGTACCCGGAGAAGGTCCCGGGGCAGCACCGACGCGAACAAACGTGCCCGGACATGGCAGGCTTGGGTCATGGCCGTGCAGATCAACCCCAGCATCCTGTCCGCCGACTTCGCCCGCCTCTCGGACGAGGCGAAGGCGGTCGAGGGAGCCGACTGGCTCCACGTCGACGTCATGGACAACCATTTCGTCCCGAACCTCACACTCGGCGTGCCGGTCGTGGAGTCCCTCGCCCGCGCGACGGACACCCCGCTGGACTGCCATCTGATGATCGAGGCTCCTGACCGGTGGGCGCCCCAGTACGTCGAGGCGGGGGCCGGTTCCGTCACCTTCCACGTCGAGGCGGCCAGCGCTCCGGTGCGGCTCGCCCGTGAGATCCGGGCCAAGGGCGCCCGCGCCTCCATGGCGCTCCGGCCCGGCACGCCGATCGAGCCGTACGAGGACCTCCTGCCCGAACTCGACATGCTGTTGATCATGACCGTGGAGCCGGGCTTCGGCGGCCAGGCGTTCCTCGACATCATGCTGCCGAAGATCCGCCGCACCCGCGAGTTGATCAGCAAGCACGGTCTGGAGCTGTGGCTCCAGGTGGACGGCGGTGTCTCGGACGGCACCATCGAGCGCTGCGCCGAGGCCGGCGCGGACGTCTTCGTGGCGGGATCCGCGGTGTACGGGGCGGCCGATCCGGCCGAGGCGGTCCGTGCGCTGCGCGACCGGGCGGAGGCGGTGACCGCGCAGGCGTCGTGGGCGTGCGGCCACTGAACCGACCACTGAACCAAGGGAACGTGAACGCCGTCCATCAGGGCGAATCAACCGCGCCGGATCTGACAGGATGAACGGCGAATCCAGAGTGTGAACAGCAGTGAGGAGATCGCCGTGTCGGGTATGTCGGCGGGCCGGTCAGCAGTGCGGATGGGACCCGCTGAGCTGGTGCAGGCGGCGGCCATGGCCCGCCGCTTCTACCTCGAGGGCAAGTCCAAGATCCAGATCGCGGAGGAGTTCGGCGTCAGCCGCTTCAAGGTGGCCCGGGTGCTGGAGACGGCCCTCGAACGGGATCTCGTACGCATCGAGATCCGCGTCCCGGCCGAGCTGGACGCCGAGCGCTCGGACGCGCTGCGCGCCCGCTACGGCCTCCGGCACGCCGTCGTGGTGGAGTCGCCGGCCGACGCCGAGGAGTCGCCGGACCCGGAGAACCTCGGCGAGGTGGCCGCCGACCTGCTCGGCGAACTGGTGAACGAGGGCGACGTGCTCGGGCTCGCCTGGGGCCGCTCCACCATCCACATGGCCGCGGCCCTGGACCGGCTGCCGCCGTGCACCGTGGTGCAGCTCACGGGGGTGTACGACGCCGGCACCGCCGAGCGCGGCTCGGTGGAGGCCGTGCGCCGTGCCGCCCAGGTCTCCGGCGGCGACGCGCACCCCATCTACGCGCCGATGCTGCTGCCGGACGCGGCGACCGCGGCGGCGCTGCGCCACCAGACGGGGATCGCCCGGGCCTTCGAGTACTTCGACAAGGTCACCGTCGCCTGCGTGTCCATCGGCTCCTGGGAACCCGGCATCTCCACCGTGCACGACATGCTCAGCGACGAGGAGCGGGCGCACTACGCCTCGCTCGGCGTCGCCGCCGAGATGTCCGCGCACCTCTTCGACGCCGAGGGGCGCCGCATCGGACGCGACCTCGGCGAGCGGTGCATCACGGTCAAGGCGGACCAGCTCCGTCGCATCCCCGAGGTGGTGGCGATAGCGGGCGGGCAGCGCAAGGCGTCCGCGATCGACGCGGTGCTGCGCTCCGGGCTGGTCACCAGCCTGGTGACGGACACCTCGGCGGCGGACTATCTGATGACGGCCGGCTCCCCGCCCAAGCCCGCCCTCAACAGGGCCGACCCCGACGGGCCCTGACGGCACGTCAGGCCAGAAGGACCGGCACATCTCGTCACGCGCCGGGCCCACGCGACCGCGGGGCCCGGCGCGTTGTCATGGGACGGGACGGCCGGATCCACCACACCGGTGATCACGACAAGCCCCACAGGACGGTGCCGAGATGACGGAACACGTCGTCACGCTGGACCTCGACGGCGTCACGGACAAGGCGGGCCTGATGGACCGCTGCGCCCGCGCCCTCGACCTGCCCGACTGGTTCGGGCGCAACTGGGACGCCCTCGCCGACAGCCTCTCCGACCCCACCGTCTGGCCCCGCGGCGCACCGGAGCGGGGGCTGCTGGTCGTCGTGCGGAACTGGCGGCCGTACGCCGAGGCGCGGCCCGCGGAGTGGCGGACCGCGCGGGAGGTGTTCGCGCAGGCGGTGGACCGCACGCCGGGACTGTCCGTGGCGCTCGCCCTTGGAGGATCCTCCTGACCCGGCCCCGACCTGCTCGGACGATCCGACCGGGCAGCGCACCGAGGCCGCCGTGGGAGAATGAAGTACGTGCTCTTCCCCCTGGCTGACCTGCCCGGGGGCCACCTCTGATCGACTGGGATGTGCAGCACGTGCGTTTCCTCAACGATGTCCAGCCCGCGTACGACCTGACCTACGACGACGTGTTCATGGTCCCGAGCCGCAGCGCGGTCGGCTCCCGGCAGGGCGTCGACCTCAGCTCCCCGGACGGCACGGGCACCACGATCCCGCTCGTCGTCGCCAACATGACCGCCATCGCCGGCCGCCGCATGGCGGAGACGGTCGCCCGGCGCGGCGGGCTCGTGGTCATCCCGCAGGACATCCCGATCGAGGTCGTCACCGACGTCGTCGGCTGGGTGAAGAGCCGTCACCTCGTGCTGGACACCCCGATCGTGCTCACCCCGCACCAGACCGTCGCGGACGCGCTGTCGCTGCTGCCGAAGCGCGCGCACAACGCCGGCGTGGTCGTCGACGAGGGCGGCCGGCCCGTCGGCGTGGTCACCGACCGGGACCTGACCGGCGTCGACCGCTTCACCCAGCTCGAGGTCGTCATGTCCAAGGACCTGCTGCTCCTGGACGACGGCATCGATCCGCGCGAGGCCTTCAACACCCTCGACGCGGCCAACCGCCGCTACGCCCCGGTGGTCGGCCCGGACGGCCGCCTCGCCGGCATCCTCACCCGCAAGGGAGCCCTGCGCGCCACGCTGTACACGCCGGCCACCGACGCGCGGGGCAAGCTGCGCATCGCCGCCGCGGTCGGCATCAACGGCGACGTGGCGGGCAAGGCCGAGCAGCTCCTCGACGCGGGCGTCGACACGCTCGTCATCGACACCGCGCACGGCCACCAGGAGTCGATGATCAGTGCGATCAAGCTGGTGCGCGACCTCGCCCCGCGGGTGCCGGTCGTGGCCGGCAACGTCGTCGCCGCGGAGGGCGTGCGCGACCTGATCGAGGCCGGCGCGGACATCGTCAAGGTCGGCGTCGGCCCCGGCGCCATGTGCACCACCCGCATGATGACCGGCGTCGGCCGGCCGCAGTTCTCGGCGGTGCTGGAGTGCGCGGCCGAGGCGCGCAAGTACGGCAAGCACGTGTGGGCCGACGGCGGCGTCCGCCACCCGCGCGACGTGGCGATGGCGCTCGCGGCCGGGGCGTCCAACGTGATGATCGGCTCCTGGTTCGCGGGTACCTACGAGTCGCCGGGCGACCTCCAGCAGGACGCGGACGGCCGGCTCTACAAGGAGTCCTTCGGCATGGCGTCCTCCCGCGCGGTGCGCAACCGCACTTCCGAGGAGTCGGCCTACGACCGCGCCCGCAAGGCGCTGTTCGAGGAGGGCATCTCCACCTCCCGCATGTTCCTCGACCCCGCCCGCCCGGGCGTCGAGGACCTGATCGACTCGATCATCGCGGGTCTCCGCTCCTCCTGCACCTACGCCGGCGCCGGCTCCCTGGAGGAGTTCGCCGAGAAGGCCGTCGTCGGCATCCAGAGCGCGGCCGGCTACGCGGAGGGCAAGCCGCTGCACGCCAGCTGGAACTGAACGGGACCCGGGCGGTCTCCGGGGTCCGACGGCCGTCGGGCTCGTGTTCTACTTCCGGTACGGCCACCGCCGCTCCCGTCCCGCCGCGCCAGAAGTGAAGTGAACCACCCGCAGTGCTGAACGAACTCGACGAACGCATCGTGCACGCCCTCGCCGAGGACGCCCGCCGCTCCTACGCGGACATCGGGCAGTCGGTCGGCCTGTCCGCGCCCGCCGTGAAGCGCCGCGTGGACAGGCTGCGCGCCACCGGGGCCATCACCGGCTTCACCGTACGGGTGGACCCGTCGGCCCTCGGCTGGGAGACCGAGGGGTTCGTCGAGGTCTACTGCCGCCACAACACCTCGCCGGAGACCATCCGGCGGGGCCTGGAGCGCTACCAGGAGGTGGTCGCCGCGTCGACCGTCACCGGCGACGCGGACGCGATCGTGCAGGTCTTCGCCTCCGACATGCGGCACTTCGAGCGGGTCCTGGAGCGCATCGCCGGGGAGCCGTTCGTCGAGCGCACCAAGTCCGTGCTGGTGCTGTCCCCGCTGCTGCGCCGCTTCTCGTCGGGTTCACCGACGTGACCGGCGGACGCGACGATCCGCGGACGCGGTGACCGGCGGACACGACGATCCGGGGACGCGGCGATCCGCGCAAGGACGATCCGCGGGACGCGACGATCGGCGGACGCGCGCGCCGGGTCCGCCTGGCATCGGTGACATGACCTGGCGACATTGATCCCACCGCCGTGCCTCCCGAGGGCCGCCTCGGACGCCGTACCCCCGGCATCCGATCCGTCCCTGCGGGAAGGCCTCATGACACTCACCCCTGTGCGTGCGTCCGCCGTCGGCGTCCGGCGGCTCACGGCCACGCTGTACGGCTACGCGTTCCTCGACGACTTCGTCCTGCTCTACCCGGTGTACGCGCTGCTGTTCAGCGACACCGGACTGTCCGTCTGGCAGATCTCCTCCCTCTTCGCCCTGTGGTCGGCCACCGGCGTCCTGCTGGAGGTGCCCTCCGGCGCCTGGGCCGACGCCGTCTCCCGGCGGCTGCTGCTGTGGCTCGGCCCGCTGCTGACCGCCGCCGGCTTCGCGCTGTGGGTGCTCATCCCCTCGTACTGGGCCTTCGCGCTCGGCTTCGTCCTGTGGGGCGCCCGCGGAGCGCTCGGCTCCGGGGCGCTGGAGGCGCTGGTGTACGAGGAACTGGAGCGGCTCGGCGCGGCCGGCCGGTACGCCCGGGTCATGGGGCGGGCCCGGGCGGCGGGGCTGCTGGCCGTCATGGCCGCGATGGGCCTCGCCGGGCCCGTGTTCGCCCTCGGCGGCCACCCGGCCGTGGGGGCGGCGAGCGTGCTGTCCTGCCTGGCGGCCGCGGCGGTCGCGTCCCGGTTCCCGGAACACCGGGCCGCGCCGCGGGACCGGGCCGGGAACTGGGCGGCCGGCCTGCGGGCCGCGGTCGGCGAGGTCCGCCGCGACCGGTCCCTGCGCAGGGCGCTGCTCCTCGTGCCCGCCGTCGGCGCGGTGTGGGGGGCGCTCGACGAGTACACCCCGCTGCTGGTGCGGGAGACCGGCGTGCCGGAGGGGGCGGTGCCGTACCTGCTCCTGCTGATCTGGGCGGGAGCCACGGCCGGCAGCCTGCTGGCCGGCGTCTGCGCGCGCCTCGGCCGGGCCGGGTTCGCCGCGCTGCCGGCCGGCTCCGCGCTCGCCCTGGCCGGGGGAGCGGCGATGCGGACACCGGCCGGGCTGGGCCTCGTCGCCGTGGCCTTCGGCGGCCTCCAGCTGGCGACCGTACTGGCGGACGTCCGGCTGCAACGGCGCATCGACGACTCCGGCCGGGCCACCCTGACGTCGGTCGCCGGCCTGGGCACGGAACTCGCCACGATCGCCGTCTACGCCGGCTACGCGGCCGTCGCCACGCGAACCACCCACGGCACCGCTTTCGCGGTGTTCGCCGCGCCGTACCTGGTGACGGCCGTCCTGTCGGCCGTCACCCGCACCTCGCAGCGCGACGAGGCCGCCCCGTAGCCCACGGGTCCGGGCGGGCCGGTACGGGGGTCCGCAACGAATCGCCGCCGCACCGGCGTCGCCGCGTGCGCCGGGCGGTACCTGGTGACGGCCCTGCCCGTGACCGTGGGAGCGGCGCTTGCGGACCGCACCTCTCGCGGTCCGGAGCGAGGCCGTGCAACGAATCGCCGCCGCACCGCCGTTCCGCGCAACGATCAGCCCGGCGGTGCGCAACGGCTGCTTCTTGTCCGGCCGAGGACGCCGACCGTACGGTCTTTCTGGCCCCCCTACCCCCCTTCCGTACCGGCGAGGAACTACCCATGCGCACCGCCCTGCTCCAGAGCTCCGGCCGTCCCGGATCGGTCGAGGAGAACCTCGAGGTCCTCGACGAAGCCGCGGGCCGTGCCGCCGCCGCGGGCGCCGGGCTGCTGGCGGCGCCGGAGATGTTCCTGACCGGGTACGCGATCGGCGACGACATCGCCCGCCTCGCCGAGCCCGCCGACGGCGCCTCGGCGGCCGCGGTCGCCGGCATCGCCGCGCGGCACGGCGTGGCCGTCGTCTACGGCTACCCCGAGCGGGCCGGCGAGGCCGTCTTCAACTCCGCCCAGTTGGTCTCCGCCGACGGCGACCGCCTCGCCCACTACCGCAAGACCCATCTCTTCGGCCCCTTCGAGCGCGCCCACTTCACGCCGGGCGAGCAGCCGGTGGTGCAGGCCGAGCTGGACGGCCTCCGCGTCGGCCTCATGATCTGCTACGACGTGGAGTTCCCGGAGAACGTCCGCGCCCACGCGCTCGCCGGCACCGACCTCCTCGTCGTGCCGACGGCGCAGATGCACCCGTACCAGTTCGTCCCCGAGTCGCTGATCCCGGTGCGCGCCTTCGAGAACCAGATGTACGTCGCGTACGTCAACCGGGTCGGCCCGGAAGGGGAGTTCGACTTCGTCGGCCTCTCCACGCTGGCCGGACCCGACGGAGTCGCCCGCACCCGCGCCGGCCGCGGCGAGGAACTCGTCCTCGCCGACGTCGACCCCGCCTTCCTGGACGCCTCCCGCGAGGCCAACCCGTATCTGACGGACCGCCGCCCGGGCCTGTACGGGGCCCTCGTCTGACCCGGCCGCGCCTTTCGTCCCCCTGTTCCTCTCTTTTCTCTCTTCTCCCCTTCCTCTCTTTTCTTCTCGCGCAAGGAGTCCGCACCCCATGACGTCCACGGTGCCCAACGCCGTCGAGCACGCAGACGAGCAGCAGCCGCCGATCACCATGTTCGGTCCGGACTTCCCGTACGCGTACGACGACTTCCTCGCCCACCCGGCGGGCCTGGGCCAGATCCCCGCGACCGAGCACGGCACCGAGGTCGCGGTGATCGGCGGCGGCCTGTCCGGCATCGTGGCCGCGTACGAGCTGATGAAGATGGGCCTGAAGCCGGTCGTCCACGAGGCGGACCGGATCGGCGGGCGGCTGCGCACCGTCGGCTTCGAGGGCTGCGACCCCTCCCTCACCGCCGAGATGGGCGCGATGCGCTTCCCGCCGTCCTCCACGGCGCTGCAGCACTACGTCGACCTGGTGGGCCTGGAGACCCGTCCCTTCCCCAACCCCCTCGCCGAGGCGACCCCTTCGACCGTGGTCGACCTCAAGGGCGAGTCGCACTACGCCGAGACCATCGACGACCTGCCCCAGGTGTACCGGGACGTCGCCGCGGCCTGGAACGCGTGCCTCGAGGAGGGCGCCGACTTCTCCGCGATGAACCGCGCCCTGCGCGAGCGCGACGTGCCCCGCATCCGCGAGATCTGGGCGGGGCTCGTCGAGAAGCTCGACAACCAGACCTTCTACGGCTTCCTCTGCGACTCCGAGGCGTTCAAGTCCTTCCGGCACCGCGAGATCTTCGGCCAGGTCGGCTTCGGGACGGGCGGCTGGGACACCGACTTCCCCAACTCCATCCTGGAGATCCTGCGCGTCGTCTACACCGAGGCCGACGACCACCACCGCGGCATCGTCGGCGGCTCCCAGCAGTTGCCGCTGCGCCTGTGGGAGCGCGAGCCGGAGAAGATCGTCCACTGGCCGTACGGCACCTCGCTGAAGTCCCTGCACGTGGACGGCGAGCCGCGTCCGGCCGTCACCCGGCTGCACCGCACCGCCGGCAACCGCATCACCGTGACGGACGCGAGCGGCGCCGTCCGCACCTACCGGGCGGCGATCTTCACCGCCCAGTCCTGGATGCTGCTGTCGAAGATCGCCTGCGACGACTCGCTGTTCCCGATCGACCACTGGACGGCGATCGAGCGCACCCACTACATGGAGTCCAGCAAGCTGTTCGTCCCGGTCGACCGGCCCTTCTGGCTCGACAAGGCCGTCGACGACAGGGGAAACCCGACCGGCCGGGACGTCATGTCGATGACGCTCACCGACCGCATGACCCGCGGCACCTACCTCCTCGACAACGGCCCGGACCGGCCCGCCGTCATCTGCCTGTCCTACACCTGGTGCGACGACAGCCTGAAGTGGCTGCCGCTGTCCGCGAACGAGCGGCTGGAGGTCATGCTGAAGTCGCTCGGTGAGATCTACCCGAACGTCGACATCAGGAAGCACATCGTCGGCGACCCGGTGACCGTCTCCTGGGAGAACGAGCCCTACTTCATGGGCGCGTTCAAGGCCAACCTGCCCGGCCACTACCGCTACCAGCGGCGGCTGTTCACCCACTTCATGCAGGACCGGCTGCCCGAGGACAAGCGGGGCATCTTCCTCGCCGGCGACGACATCTCCTGGACGGCCGGCTGGGCCGAGGGCGCGATCCAGACCGCGCTGAACGCGGTCTGGGGCGTCATGCACCACCTCGGCGGCGCCACCGACGCGTCCAACCCGGGCCCCGGCGACGTCTACGACGAGATCGCCCCCGTGGAACTGCCCGAGGACTGACGGCAGTCCGCGAGCGGTGTGAGGAGGATGCGGCCCGCGAAGCCGACCGCCGCGTCGAGCCGTCCGGTGAACTCCTCGGCCACGTCGGGCACCCGGCGCAGCGCCCACAGGGCACGCGCGGCCGCCCAGGTGGCCTCGCGGGCGCGTTCCAGGCTCCACGAGCCGAGCAGATGGGTGAGCGGGTCGGCGATCTGCAACAGGTCGGGGCCCGGCATCAGGTCCTCGCGGACGCGCTCCTCCAGCGAGACGAGGAGATCGCCCACGCGGTCGAACTCGTCCTCCAGGTCGGCCGGTTCGCAGCCGAGCGTGCGGCAGCTGTCCACGACGGCGAGCGCCAGGTCGTGGCCGATGTGCGCGTTGATGCCCGCCAGCGCGAACTGCAGCGGCCGTACGCCCGGGTGGCGGCGGAGCTGGAACAGGGGCCGCCAGCAGGCCGGTGCCCGCCGTCCGTCGGTCACCGCGTCGACGGCGGCGAGGTAGCGCTCGGCGAACCGCACGTCCAGCGTGATCGCCGCCCGCCGGTCCTCGAACCGCCCGGCGTCGATGGACCGGTCGACGGCCTCGGTGACGGTGAGGTAGACCCGGTTGAAGACCGCGACGCCGTCCCGCTCCGGCAGGGCCGCGTCCAGGGCGCGCATCCGGGAGACGACCGCGTCGACGGGGGTGGTGAACTGTTCGCGTTGCGCCATGCCGGAAGCGTCCCAGGCTGAGGGCGGCCCGAGTGGCGGCGGACCCGGCGCTTCCCCGGAACGGGGGAACGCGCCCGCCGTGGGGGAGGGGAGCAGCACCGTGCCAGGCGTACGTGCCCGCCGCCGGGCGGCACGCGGGGCCGGACGCCGGCCTGCCGCCCGGCGCGGCGCCATGGTCGCGGCGGCCTATGTCGCGGTCGCCGTGGCACGGCGTCCGGGACGACGTCGGCGCCCGACGACGGACGCGCCGTCGACGAGGCCCGGCCCCGGATCACCGGATCGCCGCGCCCGGAGCGGCTGCCGGTGGTGCCGTCGTCGTGGCAACGGCGCGTCGGCCGACGGCGCGTCGGCCGACGGCGAGT
The DNA here is from genome assembly GCF_035656535.1 of Streptomyces sp. H51. Classification (NCBI taxonomy): domain Bacteria; kingdom Bacillati; phylum Actinomycetota; class Actinomycetes; order Kitasatosporales; family Streptomycetaceae; genus Streptomyces; species Streptomyces sp. H51. Next base: position 79,183 of record NZ_JAYMHD010000075.1, on the reverse strand, counting down.
CGTGCGACGGCGAGTCGTGCGACCCGGTGGGTCGCAGGACCGGGCGGGTCGCAGGACCGGGCGGGTCGCAGGACCGGGTGGGCGCCCGCGCCCGGCACCGGCGAGGCCAGGACCGTCACCCACCTGGGGTGACGGTGCCGGGGGAGTCGGACGGCTGCGAGGGGGCGCCGGGCACGTTCAGCCCGTCGTACGCCTACGAGCCGGCCTCGTCGTAGGAGGACGTGCCCTCGTCGAGCAGCGGCTCCTGCGGCTTGAGGTGGGCGGGCGCGAGCGCGCGCAGCACGTGGTAGCCGGTGATGACGACCAGCGTGCCGAGCGCGATGCCGCTGAGCGAGAAGGTGTCGGTGAACTTCATGGTGACGTTGCCGACGCCGATGATGATGCCCGCCGCGGCCGGCACCAGGTTCAGCGGGTTGCGCAGGTCCACCTTGGCGTTGAGCCAGATCTGCGCGCCGAGCAGGCCGATCATGCCGTACAGGATGACCGTGATGCCGCCGAGCACGCCGCCCGGGATCGCGGCCACCACCGCGCCGAACTTCGGGCACAGGCCGAACAGCAGCGAGAAGCCGGCGGCGGCCCAGTAGGCGGCGGTGGAGTAGACGCGGGTGGCGGCCATCACGCCGATGTTCTCGGAGTACGTCGTGTTCGGCGGGCCGCCGACCGCGGTGGACAGCATGGAGCCGATGCCGTCGGCGGAGATCGCCGTACCCAGCTTGTCGTCCAGCGACTCGCCGGTCATCTCGCCGACCGCCTTCACGTGTCCGGCGTTCTCGGCGACGAGGGCGATGACGACCGGCAGGGCCACCAGGATCGCCGACCACTGGAAGGACGGGCCGTGGAAGGACGGCAGCCCGAACCAGTCGGCGCGGGAGACGCCGGAGAGGTCCAGGCGCCAGTGGTCGGTGATCTTCCCGCTCGCGTCGGCCGAGTGGATGCGGCCGAAGATCCGGTCGAACGCCCAGGAGGCGGCGTACCCGAAGACCAGGCCGAGGAAGATCGCGATGCGCGACCAGAAACCGCGCAGGCCGACCACCGCCAGACCGGTGAACAGCATCACCAGCAGGGCGGTCCACTGGTCCTGCGGCCAGTAGGTGGAGGCGGTGACGGGCGCGAGGTTGAAGCCGATCAGCATCACGACCGCGCCGGTGACCACCGGCGGCATCGCGATGTGGATGATCCGCGCCCCGAAGCGCTGCACGGCGAGCCCCACCAGGAACAGCGCGACGCCGACGACGAACACCGCGCCGGTGACGGTGGCGCTCGAACCGCCCTGTGCCCGGATGACGGCCGCCACGCCGACGAAGGACAGCGAGCAGCCCAGGTAGCTCGGGACCCGGCCGCGGGTGGCGAGCAGGAAGATCACGGTCGCGACGCCCGACATCATGATCGCGAGGTTGGGGTCCAGGCCCATCAGGACCGGGGCCACGAAGGACGCGCCGAACATCGCCACCACGTGCTGGGCGCCGAGTCCGACCGTGCGGGGCCAGGAGAGCCGTTCGTCGGGGCGTACCACCGCTCCGGGCGCGGGCGTACGCCCGTCTCCGTGCAGCTTCCAGCGCACGCCGAGGTCCATGATGAGGTTTCGCTTTCTCTGTACTGTGCAGCTTGTTCCGGACCAATTGTCGGTGGTGCCCGCGGTCCGCCCGCACCCGCCCCACCCCGACGCACCTCGCCCGGCTGTCTGACCAGGCCCTTCCCGGCGGTGCACGCTGAGCGTCCGCTTAGGATGGAGTGCACCCCGAGGCGCCGCGGCGCCCCACCAGCAACGCTCAGGAGCCCCGCCCGTGACCGCCGAAGCCTCGACCGCCCCCGCCCTGTCCTACGGCCGGCTGATCCCCGTCACCGTCCACTTCGACGACCTGGACGCGCTCGGCCTGCTGCACAACGCCCGCTACCCGCTGAAGGTCGAGCAGGCGTGGACGGAGCTGTGGCAGGGGCACGGCATCCACTTCGAGGGCGACTGGGCGGCGGCCGGCGACGCCTGCAACGCGGTCAAGGACCTCCGCATCACCTACGAGGCGCCCGTCACCCGCCCCGGCACCTACGCCGTCCACCTCTGGCTGGAGCGGCTGGGCACCACCGGCCTGACCTACGGCTTCCGGTTCTGCTCGCCGGACGGTTCGACGACCTACGCGCGGGGCGCCCGCGTGCTGGTCCGGCTGGACGCCGAGACGCTGCGGCCGGCGCCGTGGAGCGAGACGTTCAGGGCCGCGGGTCGGGAACTGCTGCGCCAGGAGAGCTGACCCGCGCACGGTCCCGCTCGCCGGGGCGCAGCACCCCCGCGAAGGCCACGAGACCGAAGGCCAGCACCGTCACCAGCGCGAACGACACCGTCAGGCTGGTCACCTGGGCCAGCCCGCCGATCGCGCTCGGCGCGACCAGGCCCGAGGTGTAGGTGATGGTCGCGACGCCCGCGATCGCCTGGCTGGGGTTCGGGCCGCTGCGCCCCGCCGCCGCGAAGCACAGCGGCACGACGACCGCGATGCCCAGGCCCACCAGGGCGAACCCGCCGATCGCCACCGCCGGGTGACCGGCGGCGACGATCAGCGCTCCGCCGAGGACGGCGAGACCGCCGCCGGCCCGGACGGTGCGCACGGCGCCGCAGCGGTCGACCACCGTGTCGCCCACCAGCCTGGCGATCGCCATGGTGAGCATGAATCCGGTCGTGCACGCGGCCGCCAGACCCGCCGAGGTCTCCAGCCGGTCGCGCAGGTAGACCGCCGACCAGTCGAGGCTCGCCCCCTCCGCGAACACCGCGCAGAAGCCGACCGCGCCGATCAGCAGCGCCGACCGGGGCGGCAGGGTGAACCGCGGCGGCGGCTCCTCGTCCTCGGCGGGCTGCAGGTCGAGCACCCAGCGGCAGGCCAGCAGGCCCAGCAGGGTGAGCACCGCCGCCGCCAGCGCGTGGTGCAGCCGGGCGTCCGAGCCCAGGTGCGCGGCGAGCGTGCCGGCCGCCGAGCCGATCAGCGCGCCCGCGCTCCACATGCCGTGCAGACCGGACATGATCGACTTGCCGAGCAGCCGCTCCACCTCGACGCCGAGCGCGTTCATGGCCACGTCGGCCATCCCCGCGGTGGCCCCGTACGTGAACATCGCCAGGCACAGGGTGAGCAGGTTCGGCGAGAGCGACGGCAGGACCAGCGACACCGTCCAGGCGGCGAGCAGGGCGCGCAGGGCGGCCCGGCTGCCGAAGCGGTGGGTGACACGGCCGGCCAGCGGCATCGCGCAGGAGGCGCCGAGCGCCGTGAAGGCGAGGGCGAAGCCGAGCTGACCCGCGCTGACCGAGGCGTGGTCCTGGATCCACGGGACCCGGGTCGCGAACGAGCCGGTGACGGCGCCGTGCACGGCGAACACGGCCGCCACGGCGTACCGGGCGCGCCTCACCTCGCGCTGGTCGTGGACCATGTCCTTCATTCTCCGGTCCTCCCGCACTCCCGGCCCATGACTGCTCTTCCCACGGCGCCGTAAACTATCAGGAACCCTGCCTGATAGATAGTCCGCAATCAGCTCCGTACGAACGACCGAAGCACGACGAAGCACCGACGACCGAAGCACGACGACCGAAGCACGACGACCGGAGGCGCCGACCGTGTGCCGCGCGCCCCGGCGCCATCTGGAAGGATCCCGGCATGCCCGCGTCCCCGAGCACCGCCCGGGCCATCAACGACCGGCTCGCCCTGCGTCTGCTCCAGCAGGAGGGCCCGTTGACGGCAGGGCAGTTGAAACAGCTGACCGGCCTGTCCCGGCCCACCGTCGCCGACCTCGTCGAACGGCTCACCGCCTCCGGTCTGGTCACCGTGGTGGGGGAGGCGGGCGAGGCGCGCCGCGGCCCCAACGCGAAGCTGTACGGCATCGTCGCCGACCGTGCGCACCTCGCTGCGCTGGACGTGCGCACGGAGAGCGTCACGGTGCTGGTGTCCGACCTGGTCGGCCGGGTGCTGGCCGAGGCGTCCGTACCGATCGGCGGCGACACCGGGACGGGCACGGCCGTGGAGCACGCGGTCACCCTGGTCGAGCACGCGCTGAAGGAGGCCGGCGCCGACCGGCTGCACACCGTCGGGATCGGCGCGCCCGGCCTGATCGACCCCGCCAGCGGCGAGCTCCGCGACACCACCGGCCTGCCCGCGTGGCACCGCAGCCTGGTCGCGGCCCTTCAGCATCGGCTGCCCGGGGCCCGCGTCAGCGTCGAGAACGAGACCAACCTCGCCGCGCTGGCGGAACAGCGCGAGGGCGCGGCGCGGGACCGCGACACCTTCGTCCTGCTCTGGCTCGGCCACGGCACCGGCGCTGCCGTGGTCCTCGACGGCGTGCTGCGCCGCGGCGCCTCCGGCGGCACCGGGGAGATCGGCTTCCTGCCGGTGCCGGGCGCGGTCGGCCTGCCGTCGGCCACGGACTGCGAGGGCGGCTTCCACTCCCTGGCGGGCGCGGCGGCGGTCGCGCGGCTGGCTGCGGAGTACGGGCTGACGGCCGGGGCGACGGGACACGAACCGCGGGCCGCCGGGGCGGTGCGGGAGGCGGCGCGCCTGGTGGCGGCACCGCCCGCCGGGCCGGGGACCGGCGCCCGGGAAGCCGCGGGATTCCTCGACGCCCTCGCCGGCCGGGTCGCCGTCGGTGTCGCCTCAGTCGTGTCGATCCTCGACCCCGGTTGCGTGGTGCTGGGCGGCGAGATCGGGCAGGCCGGCGGCGAGGCACTGGCCGGCCGGGTCGCCCGGCGGCTGCGCCGGATGTCGCCGCTGCCGACGGAGGTACGGCCCGGCAGCCTGGGCGGCGGCGCGGTACTGCGCGGGGCCCTGCTGACGGCCCGGGACCGCGCCCAGGACGAACTCTTCCCGCCGGCACGCTGACTGTTCCCGTCGGCACGCTGAGCGACGGCCGGCACGCGCGACGGCGTGACGGCGGGGTGGGCGAAGGCGTGACGGCGGGGTGGGCGAAGGCGTGACGACGGGGTGGGCGAAGGCGTGACGACGGGGGTGACTGCGGGGATGCGCGACGGCGCGAACGTCACGTCTCGCGGGGGCCGTGTCACGTTTCGCGGGGGCCGGTCCGTCCCAGTCGGAGGAAGGGCGCTCCGTCCGGGGGCGTCCGACGTCCGAAGGGACTCGACAGCATGACCACGATCCTGGTGACCGGTGGCACCGGAACCCTCGGCCGGCTCGTCACCGAGCGGCTGCGGGCGGACGGCCACGAGGTGAGGGTGCTCAGCCGGCACGCCGAGCCGTACGCCGTGGACCTGCGTGAGGGCGGCCCCGGCCTGGACCGGGCCGTCGACGGCGTGGACACGATCGTGCACTGCGCCACCTCCCAGACCGGCGGGGACGAGAAGGCGGCCGGGCACCTGATCGCCGCGGCACGGCGGGCCGGGGTGGGCCATCTGGTCTACATCTCGATCGTCGGCGTCGACCGGGTGCCGTTCGGCTACTACCGGACCAAGCTCGCCGTGGAGCGGCAGATCGAGCAGTCGGGACTGGGCTGGACCGTGCTGCGCGCGACCCAGTTCCACGACCTGCTGGTGACCGTCCTCGGGTCGTTGGCCAGGCTGCCGGTGATGCCGCTGCCGGCCGGGGTGCGGGACCAGCCGGTGGAGGTGGCGGAGGTCGCGGACCGCCTCGCCGAACTCGCCCTCGCCGCACCCGCCGGGCGGACCGCGGACATGGGCGGCCCCGAGGCGCGCACCCTGGAGTCGCTGGCCCGCGCGTACCTGCGGGCGACGGGCCGCCGGCGGGCGGTGGTGAACGTCCCCCTGTGGGGCAGGGCCTACCGCGCCTTCCGCTCCGGCGGCCACCTGGCCCCGCGGCAGGCCGTGGGGAAGGGCACCTTCGAGGACTACCTGGCCCGGCGCTTCGGCGACGGCCGACGGGGCGGACAGGACTGACGAGGCTGACATGCCGGACATGCTGGACAGGTCAGGCAGGCCGGACAGGCCAGGCAGGCCAGGCAGGCCAGGCAGGCCAGGCAGGCCGGACAGGCCGGACAGGCCGGACAGGGCTGACGGGGGCTGGGGCTGACGCGGGGCTGACGGGGCCGGCGCGGGATCCGGGGACCCGGCGGCGGGCAAGGGCCGTCGTCACCGCCGCCGGGCCGGTCAGCGGGGTACCCGCGCGGGGACCCCGAGAAAGGTCTAGACCATGCGGAAGCATGCCGTCAACGGGTCTGGATCAATCGCCGGTTCGGTCGGTTCGGTCGGCAGGTCGATCGTCCGACGGCTCCGGCCCGACCCCGGGGAACCCCGGGAACCCGGGGGAATCCGGGCGGACGCTCGTGTGAGCCACCCCACAGCCCCTCCCTCATATGGACGCCGATCGGGCATGGCACACTGACTCTGTACCTTTTAAGCAGCAGCGCACTCCGGGGTCGGTGAAATTCCGAACCGGCGGTTACAGTCCGCGACCCGGTCGCCTCCAGCGGCCGGTTGACCAGGTGAAATTCCTGGACCGACGGTTAAAGTCCGGATGGGAGGCAGTGCGCGGCGGGCGGGCATTCGTGCGCGCCGCCGTACCGGTTCGTCCAGTCGACGAACCCCGTCCGGCGTCGCCCCCGGTGTCCCTGCCCGTACATCCTGTCGTCTCGACAGCCCCGGAGTCCGTGCCCGAATGAGGCAGGGAGGACCCGGGAAGTGTTCACCGGAATCGTCGAAGAGCTGGGCGAAGTCACCGCTGTCGAGAACCTCGGCGACGCCTCCCGTTTCCGGCTGCGCGGCCCCGTCGTCACGGAGGGCGCGAAGCACGGCGACTCCATCGCCGTCAACGGCGTGTGTCTCACGGTCGTCGAGCACGAGGGCGACGAGTTCACCGCCGACGTCATGGCCGAGACCCTGAACCGCTCCAGCCTGGGCGCCCTCACGGCCGGCTCCCGCGTCAACCTCGAACGTCCCACGGCCGTCGGCGCGCGCCTCGGCGGGCACATCGTGCAGGGCCACGTCGACGGCACCGGCGAGGTACTGGAACGCAAGCCGTCCGACAACTGGGAGATCGTCAAGATCTCGCTGCCCGCGGACCTCGCCCGCTACGTCGTCGAGAAGGGCTCCATCACCGTCGACGGCATCAGCCTCACCGTTGTCGACGCCGGGTCGGACCACTTCACCGTCAGCCTCATCCCCACCACCCTCGCCCTGACCACGCTCGGCCTCAAGCAGCCCGGCGACCCGGTCAACCTCGAGGTCGACGTCGTCGCCAAGTACGTCGAGCGGCTGCTCGCGGCCGGTCAGGGGGTGACCCGGTGAACTGGCTCAACTCCGAGGCCTTCACCCTGTTCGGCCAGCACATCATCTGGTCGGACACCATCGGCAACATCCTCGGCCTGATCACCCTCGCCCTCGGCTGGCGGCGCTCGCTGCTGACCTGGCCGGTGCAGTTCCTCTCCGGCCTGATCCTCTTCATCGCCTTCTACGGCCACCTCGCCGGCAGCGCCGGCAAGCAGGTCGTCGTCATGGTCGTCGCCCTGTACGGCTGGTGGCGGTGGAACCGCGACAAGGGCCGGTCCGCGGACGGCCAGATCGTGCCGAGGTTCGCCACCTGGCGCGAGCGCGCCGCGATGGCCGGCGCCGCCGCCCTGGGCACGGTCGCCGTGGCCCTGCTCTTCAAGGCCTACCCGTCCCTGTCCTGGGACCCCTGGCCGGACGCCTACATCTTCGTCGGCACCGTCGTCGCCATGTACGCGCAGGCACGCGGCATGGTCGAGTTCTGGATCGCCTGGCTGCTCGTCGACGTGGTCGGCGTGCCCCTCAACTTCGCCAACGGCTACGCCTTCTCCGGCTTCGTCTACGTCATCTACGGCGCACTCGTCCTGTGGGGCATGCGCGACTGGTGGCTGCGCTCCCGCGAGGACGCGCGGCCCGTCCTGGAAGGAGCGCCGGCATGACCACGGCACCGATCCTGTACAGCACCGACGACCCCGACGGCATCGAGGACTGGTCGCTCGACCCCGTCGAGCAGGCCATCGCCGACATCGCGGCCGGCCGCCCGATCGTCGTCGTCGACGACGAGGACCGCGAGAACGAGGGCGACCTCGTCGTCGCCGCCGAGAAGATCACCCCCGAGATCGTCGCCTTCATGATGAGCGAGTGCCGCGGGCTGATCTGCGCGCCCATGGAGGGCGAGGAACTCGACCGGCTGAAGCTGCCGCAGATGGTCGAGGACAACACCGAGTCGATGAAGACCGCCTTCACCGTCTCCGTCGACGCCTCCGCCGCCCACGGCGTGACCACCGGCATCTCCGCCGCCGACCGCGCCACCACGCTGCGGCTGCTGGCGAGCGGCGAGGCCGAGCCCACCGACCTCGTCCGCCCCGGCCACGTCTTCCCGCTGCGCGCCCGGCCCGGCGGCGTGCTCGTCCGCGACGGCCACACCGAGGCCGCCGTCGACCTCGCCCGCCTCGCCGGCCTGCGCCCGGCCGGCGCGATCGTCGAGATCGCCGGGGAGGACGGCCGCATGCTGCGCCTGCCCGAGCTGTTCCCCTTCGCCCGCAAGCACGGCCTGACGATCATCTCCATCGAGGACCTGATCGCCCACCGCCGCGCCACCGAACCGCGCCCGGGCGTTCCCGCGCAGCAGAAGCCCGCCGCCGAGCCCCTCGTCCGCCGCGAGGCCGAGACCCGCCTGCCCACCGCGCACGGCACCTTCACGGCGTACGGCTACCGATCCACCGCCGACGGCGTCGAGCACGTCGCCCTCGTGCACGGCGACATCGGCGACGGCGAGGACGTCCTGGTGCGCGTCCACTCCGAGTGCCTGACCGGCGACATCTTCGGCTCCCTGCGCTGCGACTGCGGCCCCCAGCTGGACGCCGCCCTGGACCGCGTCCACGCCGAGGGCCGGGGAGTGGTGGTCTACCTGCGCGGCCACGAGGGCCGCGGCATCGGCCTGCTCTCCAAGCTGAGGGCCTACGAACTCCAGGAGCGCGGCCGCGACACCCTCGACGCCAACCTGGAACTCGGCCTGCCCGCCGACGCCCGGGACTACGGCGCCGGCGCCCGGATCCTCCAGGACCTCGGCGTGCGCAGCGTGCGCCTGATGACCAACAACCCCGAGAAGACCGACGCGCTGCTGCGAAGCGGCCTGCGCGTCACCGGCCGCGAGCCGATGCCCGTGCAGGCCGGCGAGCACAACCTCCGCTACCTGCGCACCAAGCGGGACCGGATGGGCCACGACCTGCCCTGGCTGGAGACGGCCGGCGCGGGCACGGCGACGACCTGCAGCGACCAGTGAGAGCACACCGAGGAGACACGAGAACGTGAGCGGCAAGGGCGCACCGGAACTGTCCGTACGCAACGTGGGTGACCTGCGGGTCGCCGTCGTCGCGGCCCAATGGCACGAGAAGGTGATGGACGGTCTGGTGGACGGCGCCCTGCGCGCCCTGCACGACCTGGGGATCGACGAGCCGACCCTGCTGCGGGTCCCCGGCAGCTGGGAACTCCCGGTGGTCGCCAAGGCCCTCGCCGGCCGCGGCTACGACGCCGTCGTCGCCCTCGGCGTCGTCATCCGCGGCGGCACCCCCCACTTCGACTACGTGTGCCAGGGCGTCACCCACGGACTCACCCAGGTCTCCGTCGACACCGGCGTGCCCGTCGGCTTCGGCCTGCTGACCTGTGACACCGAGGAGCAGGCGCTGGACCGGGCCGGCCTGCCCGGCTCCAACGAGGACAAGGGGCACGAAGCGGTGACGGCGGCGGTGGCCACAGCGGCCACCCTCCGCTCAGTATCCGAACCCTGGCGCTGAGGAACCCCGGCTTGCGCGTAGGGTAAGGACCACCATGTCCAAGAAGACGTTCGAGGAGCTCTTCACCGAGCTCCAGCACAAGGCCGCCCACGGCGATCCCGCCAGCTCCCGCACCGCAGAACTGGTCGGCAAGGGCGTCCATGCCATCGGCAAGAAGGTCGTCGAAGAGGCCGCCGAGGTCTGGATGGCCGCCGAGTACGAGGGCAAGGAGGCGGCCGCCGAGGAGATCTCGCAGCTGCTGTACCACGTCCAGGTGATGATGGTCGCCCGCGGGATCTCCCTGGACGACGTCTACGCCCACCTGTAGTCCCCGGTCCCCTCGGGTCCCCGGTTCCGTCAGACACGCTCCACCCACCTCACCCCGTCACGCAAAGGAAGCCGACCTCATGCTGCGCATCGCCGTCCCCAACAAGGGTTCCCTGTCAGGCCCTGCGGCGGAGATGCTGCATGAGGCCGGCTACCAGCAGCGCCGCGAGTCCAAGGAGCTCCGGATCGTCGACCCGGCCAACGAGGTCGAGTTCTTCTACCTGCGCCCCCGCGACATCGCGATCTACGTCTCCTCCGGCCGCCTCGACATCGGCATCACCGGCCGAGACCTGCTGATCGACTCCGGCGCCAAGGCCGAGGAGATCCTCCCGCTGGGCTTCGCCCGCTCCACCTTCCGCTACGCCACCAAGCCGGGCACGGCGAACGGCGTGCGGGACCTGACCGGCATGACGGTCGCCACCTCCTACGAGGGGATCGTCGCGGGGCACCTCGCCGACAACGGCATCGACGCCTCCGTCGTCCACCTCGACGGCGCCGTCGAGACCGCCATCGAACTCGGCGTCGCCGAGGTCATCGCGGACGTCGTCGAGACCGGCACCTCCCTGCGCAACGCCGGCCTCGAGGTCATCGGCGAGCCGATCATGCAGTCCGAGGCCGTCGTCATCCGCCGCGTCGGCGCCGACGCCGAGGAGCCCAAGGTGCAGCAGTTCCTGCGCCGCCTGCAGGGCGTCCTGGTGGCCCGCACGTACGTGATGATGGACTACGACTGCCGGGTCGAGCAGCTGGAGAAGGCCGTCGACCTGACCCCCGGCCTGGAGTCCCCGACCATCTCCCCCCTGCACAACGAGGGGTGGGTCGCCGTCCGCGCCATGGTGCCCGCCAAGGACGCCCAGCGCATCATGGACGACCTGTACGCGATCGGCGCCCGGGCCATCCTGACCACCGCGATCCACGCCTGCCGTCTCTGAGAGGCCGCGCAGATGTCCGACCTGCCCGCTCTCCCCGTCACGTTCCGGCCCCGCCACACCCGGGTCGTCCTGCTCGCCGCCGGTGCCGCGATCTTCGCCGTCATCACCACGGTCGCGTTCCTGCTGGACCAGCTGAGCCCCGGCGAACGCCTCAGCTTCGTCCTCACCGGGGCGATCCTGTTCGCGGTGCTCGCCCTGCTCGCCCGGGTGAAGGTCGTCGCGGACGAGTCCGGGGTGACCGTCGTCAACATCGTCAGCAGGCGGCGCCTGGACTGGGCGGAGATCGTCCAGGTCAACCTCCGCCCCGGCGACCCCTGGGTCTTCCTCAACCTCAGCGACGGCACCAGCCTGCCCGTGCTCGGCATCCAGCCGGGCATCGCCAGGGAGCACGCCATCGCCGACGCGCGGGCCCTGCGCGCGCTGGCCGACGCCCGCTGCGCCAGGGATCCCGAGCCGCCCCGGGGCTGACTCGGCGCGTTCACCCGCGTTCACCCTGCCGTCCGGACCCATGTCTTGATTAATCTGTTGGGGGAGACGTCGTTCGAGACGTCTCCGCCGCGACGGGCCCGCCGGCCCGTCGGAGGCTTCCTGCTACCCGAGGAGTGACTCCCTCCAGCGATGGACGGATCGTCCTGTAGTACCTGCGCCGCCACCTCCCGGCCCTTCGAGGCGGCGGCATGACCATCCCCCTGCTCCTCCTGTCCGCCGCCTTCCTGCTGATCCTCGCCAACGGATTCTTCGTGGCCGCCGAGTTCGGCCTGGTCACGGTCGAGCCGACGGACGCCGAGAAGGCCGCCGCCGAGGGCGACCGACGGGCCCGCACCGTCGTCGAGTCGCTGAAGGAACTGTCCTTCCAGCTCTCCGGCACCCAGCTCGGCATCACCATCACCTCCCTCGTCGTCGGCATGCTCGCCGAACCGGCGCTCGCCGAGCTGCTGCACGGCCCGTTCACGGCCGTCGGCCTGCCCGGGGGCGCGGTGTCCGGCCTCGCCGTGGTGGTCGGCATGCTGCTGGCCTCCGCCGTGCAGATGGTGATCGGCGAGCTCGTGCCCAAGAACTGGGCGGTGTCCCGGCCGCTGCAGGTCGCCCGCTTCGTCGCGGGTCCGCAGCACGTGTTCGCGCGCCTGTTCCGCCCGGTCATCGCCGTGCTGAACGCGGTCGCCAACCGGCTCGTCCGGGTACTCGGCGTCGAACCCACCGCCGAGCTGGCCTCCGCCCGCACCCCCGGTGAGCTGGTCTCCCTCGCCCGGCACTCCGCGCAGGCCGGCGCCCTGGAGCAGGACACCGCCGACCTCTTCGTACGGACCCTGTCCCTCGGCGAGCTGACCGCGCAGCACGTGATGACCCCGCGCGTGAAGGTCAGCGCGCTGCAGTCGTCGGCGACGGCCGAGGACGTGGTCAACCTGACCCGCGCCACCGGCCTGTCCCGCTTCCCCGTGTACCGGGAGAAGATCGACGAGGTCGTCGGCATGGTCCACCTCAAGGACGCGCTGGCCGTCCCGGCGCCGGACCGGCTGCGCACACCCGTCGGCGACATCGCGCGCCCGGCGCTGCTCGTCCCTGAGACCCTGCCGGTGCAGCCCCTGCTGGGCCGGCTGCGCAGCGAGCAGCCCATCGCCGTCGTCGTCGACGAGTACGGCGGCACGGCGGGTGTGGTGACCCTGGAGGACATCGTCGAGGAGATCGTCGGCGAGGTCCGTGACGAGCACGACGGGCAGGACCTGCCCGAACTCGCGGCCGCACCGCCGGAGGACGGCCGCCCCGCATGGGACGCCGACGGCAGCTGCCGGGTGGACATCCTCCGGCGCATCGGCCTCGACGTGCCCGAGGGACCGTACGAGACCGTCGCCGGCCTGGTCGCCGACCTGCTGGGCCGGATCCCGGCCGTCGGCGACAGGGCCGAACTGCCGGGCTGGCGGCTGACGGTCCGCCGCGTCGGCCACTACCGCGCCGAGCGGGTCCGGCTGGTCAGGACCGGTCCGGTCATGGAGGTCGTCCGATGAGCGTGCTGCAACTGCTGTTCGCCGGGCTGCTCGTGCTCGCCAACGGCTTCTTCGTCGGCGCCGAGTTCGCGCTGGTCTCCGTGCGCCGCAGCCAGATCGAGCCACTCGGCACGGCCCGGTCCCGCCAGGTGCTGTACGGGCTGGAGCGGCTGCCGCAGATGATGGCCGCCGCCCAGTTCGGCATCACCGTCTGCTCGCTGACCCTGGGCGCGGTCGCCGAGCCGACGGTGGCGCACCTGTTGGAACCGGTCTTCGCGTGGGTGCGGCTCCCCGAGGGGATGATCCACCCGCTCGGCTACGTCATCGCGCTCGTCGCCGTCGTCTTCTCCCACCTCGTCGTCGGCGAGATGGTCCCGAAGAACCTGGCGATGGCGGCCCCGGAGAAGGCGGCGCTGTGGCTCAGCCCCGGCCTGGTCGCGTTCGCCCGCCTGTGCAGGCCCATCACCGTCGCGCTCGGCGCCTGCGCCCAGGGCATCCTGCGGCTGTTCCGCGTCGAGCCGAAGGACGAGGTGGAGGCCGTCTTCACCAGCGAGCAGCTCAACCGGCTGGTGGAGGACTCCGGCCAGGCCGGCCTGCTGGACCCGGAGGAGCAGGAGCGCCTGGAGGACGCGCTGGAGCTGGGCTCCCGCCCGGTGACGGACGTGCTGCTGCGGCGGGAGTCGCTGATCACGGTCAGCCCCTCGGTCACGCCGGGGGAGATCGTGCGGCTCACCGCCCGCACCGGCTACTCCCGCTTCCCGATCGCCGCGGACACCGGCGCCTTCATGGGATACCTGCACGTCAAGGACGTCCTCGACCTGGAGGACTCGGAGCGGGCGGTGCCGCAGCAGCTGTGGCGTCCGATGACGACGCTCCGCTCGGAGCTGCCCCTGGACGACGCCCTGACCGTGATGCGCCGCGCGGCGACCCACCTCGCGCAGGTCGCCGACGCCTCCGGCAGGGTGCTCGGCCTGGTCGCGCTGGAGGACGTGCTGGAGCTGCTGGTCGGCGAGGTACGGGACCCGGCCCACCGGGACCTGCCCGAGGTGAAGGTGACGGAGCCGCGGGGGAGCGGTACCCCGGAACAGGCGCTGGCCGGCTGACCGGCGGGCGGGGCCCGGGGTCACATCGCCGACGGATCCTGCGGCCCCCGCCCCGACAGCACCTCCCCGTACGCCTGCATCAGGTCCGGCAGCCGCAGCGTCGACAGATCGTCCCGCGACGGCGTGCCCGGGTACGTCGACAGCCGCAGGTCCCGGTAGGCGCAGCTCTTCTCGTACAGCGTGCGCAGGAACCGCCCGTTGCCCAGTTCGTCGATCCAGCCCTGGTCCACGACGTGCCCGGCGATGGAGCGCAGCTCGTCCAGCGCCTCCTCGTCCCACGCGTCGCCGTTCTCCGCCGCCAGCACCTCGCCGATCGCGGTCAGTTCGAGGGGGCGGTAGGACGGGAAGTCGACGCGGCTGGTGAAGCGGGAGGACAGGCCGGGGTTGGCGGCCAGCAGACGGTCCATGCCCTCGGGATAGCCGGCCAGGATCACCACCAGGTGGTCGCGGTTGTCCTCGGCCCGCTTCAGCAGCACCTGCAGCGCCTCGTCGCCGTAGGCGTCGCCCTTGCCGTAGCCGGAGTTGGACAGCGAGTACGCCTCGTCGACGAACAGGACGCCGCCGATCGCGGAATCGATCAGTTCGTTGGCCTTCACCGCCGTCTGCCCCAGGTACTCGCCGACCAGGTCGGCGCGCTGCGCCTCCACGAGGTGGTCGCCGCCGAGCAGGCCGAGGGCGTAGAAGACGCGGCCCAGGATGCGGGCCACCGTGGTCTTGCCGGTGCCGGAGGGACCGGAGAAGACGAAGTGCCGCTTGGGCGGCTGGACCGGCAGGCCCTGCGCCGCCCGCAACCGCGCCATGTTCAACTGCGCGGACAGCGCCTTCACCTGGCGCTTCACCGGCTCGAGGCCCACCATCCGCTCGAGCTCGGCGAGCGCCTCCTCGAGCAGCACCGGATCGGTCGGGCCGGCGGGCAGCGTGGGCGCCGCCGCGTTCTTCTCGCGCACCGCCGGATCGGCCACCGTCGGCAGTGGGCCGGCCGGGGGCAGGTCGGCCTCGGAGATGCGCAGGTCACGGCCCTCGATGCCGAAGAGCGGATCGAAGGTGTCCGGTCCCTCCAGGGCGTCCTGGCCGCCGGAGAGCGTGATCGCGGCGAGGTCGGCCGAGTCGTCGTAGCCGTCGCCCTCGGCGATCGCCGTGAGCCGGGCCGAGGTGTCCATGAAGGCCGGGTCGACGCGGTGCACGGCCCGGTACAGCGGGAGGGCGGCGGCGCTGCGGCCGGTTCCCTCGTGCGCCCGGGCCAGCCAGTAGCGCAGCTCCTTGCGCTGCGGCTGCTCGCTGCGGCAGCGCATCAGGGCCGCCGCCAGCAGGGGCTCGGCCTGCCCGTACATCTCCAGCCGGACCCGGGCCATGCCGCCGAACAGGCCCGCCTCGATGCCCAGCAGGGAGTCGTCGATCAGCGGATCGGTGTGGCGGACGAGCTGTTCCCAGTCCTTCACCAGGTAGGCGCGGCAGGCGTGCAGGAAACGGACCTGGGGGTCGGTGTCCACGGGCGGCAGCCCGGCGAGGGCCCGGTCCAGTTCCGGGACGTGGCGGCCGTCGAGCCAGTGGGAGGCGTGCGCGAGCAGCAGGTCGCGCGGGCTCTCCAGCACCGGCTGCACCCACCAGCCCAGCCAGTACCAGGAGTTGAGGGCCCGACGGTGCCGGGCGCGCTGCTCGCCGAAGCGTTCGCGGTGCCGGAACATCCGCAGCAGGGCGGTCGTCGTGTCGACGCGCAGCGCGTGCAGCCCGAGCCAGCCGTCGGCCATCCCGGGGTCCATCCGCACCGCGGCCCGGAACTCCTCCTCCGCCTGCGGGTAGGCCCCCATGGTGTAGGCGTCCACGCCTCGCAGCCAGGCGAGGTCGGCCGGGGCCTCGGGGCCCCGCGTGCCGAAGTCCATCACGTCCCCCACGAACCGTGCCCCCGTCGGTTCACCGCCGGGCCGTCGCCCGTCGGCCGCCTTGGTCCAACGGCTGTGCCGCGGACCGGAGTTGCAACGGTGCGCGGAGCGGCGTCCGCCGGTCGCACCGAGGGCATCGTACCTGCGGTGGTGTCGCCCGCCGTAGGGTGCCGCACAGGCCGTTCGGCGAGGTGGGAGCGCCTGGGACGGATCCCGGACGGTGACGGAGGGTGAGCGGATCGCGCCGCACGGCGTCCGGAGCGCAGCCGGAGGCAGAACGAAGCCCCCGGTCACGGGGGAACAACCGGGGGCTTCGCGTCTGCGGGCGGCCTCGGACGGCCGCTCATTGAGAACGTAAGACCTGTATGGCCTGCCGGTCAAGCGGAGTTGAAGCACTCCGGGAAGTTCGCCCGCAAGCCCTTTCACGGGTTCACCACATTGCGGGTGGTCCGTCACTCCACGTGACCGGCCGGTCCGGCCCGACGGTGGTCACCGGCCCCGGAAGCACCTCATATCCGTCGGTCGACTGCCGTACCAGGAGGTCGGCGAAGGGCCTGGAGGGGTCCTCGGCGAAGTGCCGGCGCTCCGCCCCGACCCACCCGTCCCAGAACTCCCGCTGCTCCTCCCCGTCCCGCGTCCTGCCGCGCGTCCACGACTCTTCCGCCGGCAGATCCATCCACAGCAGGTGCGCCAGATGGGGCCGCAGCGCGCGGCGGCCCGCGCCGACGCCCTCGACGAGGACGACCGGGGCGGGAGGCAGCGGGCGGGGCGGTGCGAAGCCGCGGGCACGCCAGTCGTAGGGGGTGTAGTGCGCGGTCTCGCCGCGGCGGAGCGGTGCGACCACCTGGGTCAGCAGCCGCCCGGTCCACTCGAACAACTCGTCGTGCGTGGCCAGGTCGTCCAGGTGCAGGACCGGCGCGCCACCCAGTTCCCGGGCCAACCGCCCGGCGAAGGTGGACTTTCCGGATCCGGCGTGCCCGTCGACGCCGACCAGGCGGACCGGCCCGCAGGACGGGGGGAGGCGGCGGAGCCGGGAGGCGAGAGGGCGGATGACGCTTCCTTGGGGGAGACGGGAGA
Organism: Streptomyces sp. H51; assembly: GCF_035656535.1. Lineage (NCBI taxonomy): Bacteria > Bacillati > Actinomycetota > Actinomycetes > Kitasatosporales > Streptomycetaceae > Streptomyces > Streptomyces sp. H51. The sequence goes on along the minus strand of NZ_JAYMHD010000075.1, from coordinate 62,192 downwards.
CGGGAGACGGGAGACGGGAGACGGGCTCGGCACATTCTCTCGAGAACCCACCGGAAAGGCACGGCCCGGCCGGCCGGCGTCCCCCGTGACCTGTGGCTCGAACGGCCGGCCGGACGGCCGGACCGGATGGACCGGATGGACCGGATGGACCGGATGGACCGGACGGACGGGGCGGTCGGGCGGGGCGGCCGGACCGGGCCGTGTCGACCGGCCGGACGCAGGTCACGCCAGTGGTCCGGACCAATATTGGTGGGCGCGGCATGACCGGAAGCGCTGGCACGACGTGCCGCCTCCGGCCATAGTTGGCGCACAACCGTGCAGCGCCACCGTGCAGCGCGACCGTGCATGTGGCCCGCACCGACTCGATCACCTGGGGGTCATTCCGCCCATGAGCAGAGCCGAACAGCCGTCCCGCAGAACAGTCCTGGCAGCCGCGATGGCGGCGGCGGTGACCGCACCCATGGCCGTCGCCGGCCCCGCAGCGGCCGTGGCCGCGGACACCACCCCGGACCGCCCGGTCGACAACCGGGCCTGGACCACGCACGCCGACTGGCGCAGCGGCACCGCGCAGGGCGTCCGGCCCGTCGCCGGGCCCCGTCCCGGCGTGGCCATCGCCGCACCCGTCGGCACGGCCGACTACACGGACCCGCACACCGGGACGACCGCCGCGTGGGAGTACGCGACCTGGACCTCCCCGGTCCACCGGCTCTCCGTCCCGTCCGCGGAGGCGATCGCCTCCTGGAACGCGCACACCCCGGCCGGCACCTGGCTCCAGGTCGAACTGCGGGGGACGTACTCCGACGGCACCGACACCCCCTGGTACGTGATGGGCCGCTGGGCGGCCGGCGACCAGGACATCCGGCGGACCTCGGTGGACGACCAGACCGACGGCAAGAGCAGCATCTGGACCGACACCTTCGCCATCGACGACGCCGCCACCGGCCTGCGCCTGACGTCGTACCGGCTGCGGCTCACCCTCTACCGCAAGCCCGGCACCCGGCTCACCCCGACCGTCTGGCGGCTCGGCGCGATGGGCTCCGACATCCCCGACCGCTTCACCGTCCCGGCCTCCGCTCCCGGCCTCGCCCGGGAACTGGACGTCCCGCGCTACTCGCAGGAGATCCACAAGGGGCAGTACCCCGAGTACGACAACGGCGGCGAGGCCTGGTGCAGTCCCACCTCCTCGCAGATGATCATCGAGTACTGGGGCGGCCGGCTCACCCCGGAGCAACTCGCCTGGGTGGACCCGTCGTACGCCGATCCGCAGATCTGCCACGCGGCCCGGTTCACCTACGACCACCAGTACCAGGGCTGCGGCAACTGGCCGTTCAACGCGGCCTATGCGGGCACCTTCCACGGCATCCAGGGCGTGGTCACGCGGCTCGGCTCGCTCACCGACCTGGAGACGCTGATCGCGGCCGGCGTCCCGGCCATCACCTCCCAGTCCTTCCTCGCGACGGAGCTCACGGGCGCCGGCTACGGCACCTCCGGGCACCTGATGACGGTGATCGGCTTCACCGCCGACGGCGACGTGATCGCGAACGACCCGGCCTCACCGAGCGACGAGGCGGTGCGACGGGTCTACCGGCGCCGGGAGTTCGAGAACATCTGGCTGCGCACCAAGAGGTACGACGCCAACGGCCGGGTCAGAAGCGGTACCGGCGGCGTCTGCTACCTCTACTTCCCGGTCAGGCCGACCCCACGACAGCGCCGCGCCCTCGCGGCCGTCGGGGTCGCCTGACGGCCCGTCACGCCCGCAAGGAGTGACGCAACGGGTGAGGCCGCCGGGAGGCGGTGCGGCCTCGCGGCCGAGGGCGTGTGACCAAGCTCTCGGCCGCCGAAGGCGGCGAGCGGTGGCAAGGTGGACGAAACGGTGGGGAACCGGCCGGTGCGCCCGGTCGGCGTGCCGGACCGGCTGTCCCACCGGTACGTTCGCACGCCCCGGACCGGTGAGAGGCCATGACCGCACACTCAGCCACCGCAGCCCGTGCCCGCGCCCGCACCGGCGGTCCCGGGGGTGACGGGCCGAAGGTCCTCGAACACGTCATGGGCTGGATGCTCGCCGTGGTGATCGCGGTCCTCGTGACCCGGCTCGGTCTGCTGTGACCTGATCCCTACCCCGACCTGCCATACTGCGGATGTCCCGCCGCCCCTCGGACATCAGGGTCGAAATTGAGTATCAGCCAGCAGAGCGAGACCGTAAGCCCACCGGCCCGCGGCACCGAGCGGTCGGTCGCGCGCCGGGCCGAACTCATCTCCATCGGGCGGAAGTTGTTCGCGGACACACCGTACGACGCGCTCTCCATGGACGACATCGCCCGGCAGGCGCGGGTCGCCAAGGGGCTGATCTACTACTACTTCCGCTCCAAGCGCGGTTACTACCTGGCGATCGTCCGGGACTCCGTGGCCGACCTGGTCGCCTTCGCCGCGAGCGGCCTCGAACTGCCGCCGGTGGACCGCGTGCACCGCACCATCGACGGCTACCTCCGCTACGCGGAGCACAACCACGCCGCCTACCGCACCATCGTCAGCGGCGGCGTCGGCTTCGACACCGAGGTGCACGCCATCCGGGACGGCGTGCGCGAGACGATCGTGGCGACCGTGGCGGAAGGGGCGTACGGCCGCGGTGACATCGCCCCGCTGGCGCGTATGGGCCTGCTCGCCTGGGTGTGCAGTGTGGAGGGCGCCACCCTCGACTGGATCGCCCGTCCGGAGCTGAGCCGTGAGGTGATGTGCGAGTTGCTCGTCAGGACGCTGGGCGGTGCGATGCGCGCCATCGCGGAACTCGACCCCGCCTACCCGGCCCCGCGGTCCGCCCGCCACGGCGGATGACGAAAGCCCGCCACGGGCGGGCTCCGCGACGGCCGTGGGCGGATGCCCGCTTCTTGTCATGCGCGCAACAATCTCGGCCAATGTCGGTCCGCGGGAGGCCCGAGCCCTCCAGGAGCGATGGTGCCGCCAGATCCCCGGCGGTACGATTTTCTTGAAGTAAGCGGTCGTTAACTGGTGACGAGGTGTCGCCGATCGGGCATACTCACAGCGCGCAGCCGCTGGTCAGCAGCTTCCGTGACCCGGAAGCGCGGGCACCGGCCGCGCCCGGAGTACGACCCGGCGGCGCCGCCCCCACCCAAGGTGCACGTCCGCCCATGCGCCCGACAGGGAGGAGAGCGTCGCCATGCCCGACCGCGCCCCGCAGCCGGTGGACCGGCAACTGCCCACGGACGAGGCCCGGGACCTGATCTCGCTCGTCCGCGACATCGCGCAGCGTGAGATCGCCCCCGAGGCGGCCGCGGAGGAGGACGCCGGGCGCTTCCCGCGCGAGGTCTTCTCCCTGCTGTCCGAGGCGGGCCTGCTCGGCCTGCCCTACGACTCCGAGTACGGAGGCGGCGACCAGCCGTACGAGGTCTACCTCCAGGTCCTGGAGGAACTCGCCGCGGCCCGTCTCACCGTCGGTCTCGGTGTCAGCGTGCACACCCTCGCCTCCTACGCGCTCGCCGCCTACGGCACCAAGCAGCAGCAGGTCGAGCACCTGCCCGCGATGCTCGGCGGCGGGCTGCTCGGCGCCTACTGCCTGTCCGAACCCGCGTCCGGCTCGGACGCGGCGTCGCTGCGCACGAAGGCGGTCCGGGACGGCGACGAGTGGGTGATCACCGGCACCAAGGCGTGGATCACGCACGGCGGCATCGCCGACTTCTACACGGTCATGGCGCGCACCGGCGAGGAGGGGCCGCGCGGGATCACCGCCTTCCTGGTGCCCGGCGACGCCGAGGGCCTCAGCGGAGCCGCGCCCGAGAAGAAGATGGGCCTGAAGGGCTCGCCCACGGCGCAGGTCCACTTCGACGGCGTGCGGGTCTCCGACGACCGGCGCATCGGCGAGGAGGGCCAGGGCTTCGCCATCGCGCTGGCCTCCCTCGACTCCGGCCGGCTCGGCATCGCGGCCTGCGCGATCGGCGTCGCCCAGGCCGCGCTCGACGAGGCGGTCGCCTATGCCGCCGGGCGGCGGCAGTTCGGCCGGCCCATCGCCGACTTCCAGGGGCTGCGCTTCATGCTCGCCGACATGGCGACCCAGATCGAGGCGGGCCGCGCGCTGTACCTGGCGGCGGCGCGGCTGCGCGACGCGGGGCTGCCGTTCGCCAAGCAGGCCGCCATGGCGAAACTGCACTGCACCGACACGGCCATGAAGGTGACGACCGACGCCGTGCAGATCCTCGGCGGGTACGGCTACACCGCCGACTTCCCCGCGGAGCGCTACATGCGCGAGGCCAAGGTCCTGCAGATCGTCGAGGGCACCAACCAGATCCAGCGGATGGTCATCGCCCGTCATCTCGCGGGTCCGGAGACGCGCTGAACTGACCCGGTCTGACCTGCGGCGCCGCGAGCCGGACCCACTCCGGGTCGTGGCGCCCCGGCAGGGTGCGGCCCCGGTCGGCCCAGGTACGCATCAGGTCCCGGTAGATGGGCGGGTCATGGGGCGCCGACGGCGCAGGCGAAACCGTTCCCGCGGGCGGCGGCACGAACACCCGGCGCAGACGCCCGGTCGCTCGGTAGGTGGCGGTCATACCACACCAACGCGCCGGAGGGCGTCGAGGTCACCGTCGGAGAACCGGCCGTTCGTCCACGAGTGCCCGGCGAACCACGTCACGGCCGCCGGGTCCGGCGGATCCGGGCATGTGCAACCTGCACCGCGGCGCTCCGCGGGCCATGGTGCAGGACGACGACCGGGACGGCCGGAACGACCGGGGAAGGCGTGACGGCCCGTTCGGGGCGGACGCTCAGGCGGCGTGACGCCGCATCACGGGGACCCGCATCGGGCGCGAGCCCGGGCCGCCGACGTGCGAGAACGGCTGCATCCGCCAGTCGAGTCCCTGGGGGAGCGTCAGCAGCAGGGCGGTCTCCTGCTCCTGCGGCTTCACCGACTCGTCCGCGGGGCGGGCGTCGGTGGCGCTGCGGCCCGTGCCGGCGCAGACCGTGAGGCCGAACGGGTTCCACGGCGAGGCGCACAGCGCGTGCTCGGGCAGGACCTCCTCGTCCGTCAGCAGGGCGATGGGCTGCGCACAGTCCGGGCAGATGACCCGGTACATCTCGAAGGTGTCGTACGCGTCGAACTCGTCGTCGTAGGCGTCGGGTTCGACGCCCTCCGGCTCGGGTTCGACGACCGCCTGGAGACGCTTGGGCGCGGTACGACCAGGACGCTTAAGACTCTGCATGGGATTCTCCCCCTCGGGCTGGGCCGTGAAGGCGCTGCGGCCTCGACCACAGCAAGCATTTCCCTCCCGCCACCGGCGGTAATCACGAGAGCATCACGGAGAGCGCCCATTGGGTGTGGCATTCGTCACACGCCGCCCGCGGGTGCCCGTGGCGGACGCTTTTGTCCCACAGGCGCCTCACGTCCTCCGGCCGGGCCACATCACGAACCGGGTGTGACCTGGGCTGCTCAGGTATCGGAGGAGATCAGGCGCACTGTAGGTTCTTGCGCCATGGAGGAGCTGGACCGACAGATCGTGCAGCTGCTCGTCAAGGACGGGCGGATGAGCTACACAGACCTGGGCAAGGCCACGGGCCTGTCCACGTCGGCCGTGCACCAGCGGGTGCGCCGGCTGGAGCAGCGTGGGGTCATCCGCGGCTATGCCGCGGTCGTCGACCCCGAGGCCGTGGGGCTGCCCCTGACCGCCTTCATCTCGGTGAAACCGTTCGACCCCAGCGCCCCCGACGACATCGCCGACCGCCTGGCCGGCGTACCCGAGATCGAGGCGTGCCACAGCGTGGCGGGCGACGAGAACTACATCCTCAAGGTCCGCGTGGCCACCCCGCACGAGCTGGAGGAACTGCTGGCCCGGCTGCGCTCCCTGGCCGGCGTGTCCACCCGGACCACCGTCGTCCTGTCGACCCCGTACGAGGCCCGGCCGCCGCGCATCTAGGGGTGCTGTCCCGACAGGACCCCTCCGGTCCGGCCCCCGGACCTGCCCCAGGTGCTGGCCCGGCGCCGCCGCGCGAGAAACTGTCGGTCATGAGTGAACGCACCGACCAGCCCGAGACCGTCCTGCTCCGCCGCGGCGAGATCCACAGCCCCGCCGACCCCTTCGCCACCGCGATGGTCGTCGAGCGCGGCCAGGTCGCCTGGGTCGGCTCCGAGGGCGCCGCCGACGCCTTCGCGGACGGCGTGCGGGAGATCGTCGACCTGGACGGCGCCCTGGTCACCCCCGCGTTCACCGACGCCCACGTGCACACCACCGCCACCGGCCTCGCCCTGACCGGCCTCGACCTGTCCGACGCCCCGTCCCTCGAGGCGGCCCTCGCCCGCGTGCGCGACTTCGCCGCCGCCCGCCCGGACGACCGGGTGCTGCTCGGCCACGGCTGGGACGCCGCCCGCTGGCCCGGCGGACGCCCGCCCACGCGCGCGGAACTCGACGAGGCCGCCGGCGGACGCCCGCTGTACCTGTCCCGCATCGACGTGCACTCGGCCGTCGTCACGACGGCGCTGCTCGACCTGGTGGGCGGCGACCTCGGCCCGGCGGACGGCCCGCTCACCGCCGACGCCCACCACGCCGTACGCGCCGCCGCCCTCGCCGCGATCACGCCGCGGCAGCGCACCGAGGCCCAGCGTGCCGCCCTCGCCCGTGCCGCATCCCTGGGCATCGGGTCGGTCCACGAGTGCGCCGGCCCCGAGATCTCCTCGGCGGACGATCTCGCCGGCCTGCTGCGGCTCGCGGCCGAGGAGCCCGCGCCTCGGGTCGTCGGCTACTGGGCCCAGCAGGGCGAAGAGGGGGTCGCCAGGGCCCGGGAACTGGGCGCGGCCGGCGCCGCGGGCGACCTCTTCGTCGACGGAGCCCTCGGCTCGCACACCGCCTGCCTGCACCGGCCCTACGCCGACGCCGAGCACACCGGCACCGCCTACCTGGACGCGGCCGCCGTGGCGGCCCACGTCGCCGCCTGCACCGAGGCCGGTCTCCAGGCGGGATTCCACGCCATCGGCGACGCGGCCGTGGACACCGTCGTCGAGGGGGTGCGCGCCGCCGCCGACACGGTCGGCCTCGCCCGCGTCCGCGCCGCCCGCCACCGCGTCGAACACGCCGAGATGCTCGCCCCCGAGACGGTCGCGGCCTTCGCCGAACTGGGCCTGACCGCCTCCGTGCAGCCCGCCTTCGACGCGCTGTGGGGCGGCGACGACGGCATGTACGCCCAGCGTCTGGGGACGGAGCGGGCGCGCGCCCTCAATCCGTTCGCGGCGCTGCTGCGCGCCGGCGTCCCGCTCGCCTTCGGCTCCGACAGCCCGGTCACGCCCCTCGACCCGTGGGGCACGGTCCGCGCCGCCGCCTTCCACCGCACGCCCGAGCACCGCGTCTCCGTGCGGGCGGCGTTCACCGCGCACACGCGGGGCGGCTGGCGGGCGGTCGGACGGGACGACGCGGGCGTCCTGGTGCCCGGCGCGCCCGCGGACTACGCCGTGTGGCGCACCGGCGAACTGGTGGTCCAGGCCCCCGACGACCGGGTCGCCCGCTGGTCCACCGACCCCCGCTCCGGCACCCCCGGCCTGCCCGACCTGACACCCGGCCGGGACCTCCCGGTGTGCCTGCGCACCGTGGTCGCGGGGCGGACGGTGTTCGTACGGCCGGGCGAGTGATCTACGGCCGCGGTGCGGGCGTGGGAGGCCGCCGCCACCCGGTCGCACGACCTGCGTTTCCTCGGCCCTGACCAGGGATTTCTCCGAGAACCCGCAGGTCGAACGGCTGTTGACAGGCGACGGCAGGGGGCCGGTAGGTTCGGCCGGGTCCACCACCGGACGCCCGACCGGGGAACGTCCGCGCAGTCGCCGCGGCGCCGCTGGGTCAGGGACGGTGTGCCGCACCGGGGCACCGTCGCTGGCAGCCAGGCCCAGTGCCCGCGCCGCGACGAGGGAAGGTTCCGGCCGGTCGGGAGGTGCGACCCGGGTGGGGCCCGGGTGCTCAGTAGACAACGGCTTCAGGTCGACCCGCAGCCGGCGGGTCCCAGGTCGGCCCGAAGGGTGCCGGGCCCCCACTCCGCAGCGCGCGGGTCACCGACGCGCGCTCTTACCCCGCTTTTGCGGAAACGACACCACCGTACGAACCTGCTGTCACGTCATCGCAGGCCGCGACCACTATGGTGGACCTCTGCGTACGGAGATGAAGGGGCAGCAGTGAACGACGGCGACGGGACCCACGCGGCACGGGCCCAGGAGGGGCGCTTCGGCCCGCTCGGCACGGCGTTGGTGATCATTCCGACCTACAACGAGGCGGAGAACGTCAAGGCGATCGTCGGCCGGGTGCGCAAGGCCGTCCCCGAGGCGCACGTCCTCGTGGCCGACGACAACAGCCCCGACGGTACCGGCAAGCTCGCCGACGAACTGGCCGTCGAGGACGACCACGTCCAGGTGCTGCACCGCAGGGGCAAGGAGGGGCTGGGCGCCGCCTACCTCGCGGGCTTCCGCTGGGGCCTGGAGAACGGGTACGGCGTCCTGGTGGAGATGGACGCCGACGGCTCCCACCAGCCCGAGGAACTGCCCCGTCTGCTGACCGCGCTCAGGACCGCCGACCTCGTCCTCGGCTCCCGCTGGGTGCCCGGCGGACGGGTGGTGAACTGGCCGCGCAGCCGGGAGTTCATCTCCCGCGGCGGCAGCCTCTACTCGCGGCTCGCCCTCGACCTGCCGCTGCGCGACATCACCGGCGGCTACCGCGCCTTCCGCCGCGAGACCCTGGAGGGCCTCGGTCTCGAGGAGGTCGCCTCCCAGGGCTACTGCTTCCAGGTCGACCTCGCCCGACGCGCGGTCAAGGCCGGCTACCACGTGGTCGAAGTCCCCATCACCTTCGTCGAGCGCGAACTCGGCGACTCCAAGATGAGCCGCGACATCCTGGTCGAGGCACTGTGGCGGGTCACGGCCTGGGGCGCGACCGAACGGGTCGGCAAGATCCTCGGACGCGACAAGAAGCCCCAGGACCACCCCCAGGGACCGTGAGGCCGCGGCTTATCCCGTGCTGAGCCGGGGCCAGGCACACTGGGGGCATGACGACTGGCGCTCCGACCCCCACGTACCCCGCGCGGCCCCGGCGCTCCCGGCTGCGGACCTGGCTGCCGCTGGGCATCGCGGCCTGGCTGGTGCTGGAGATCTGGCTGCTGACGGTGGTGGCCGACGCGTCCAGCGGGCTCGTCGTGCTCCTGCTGCTCCTCGCGGGCGCCGTGCTCGGCTCCGCGGTGATCAAGAAGGCCGGCCGACGTGCCTTCCAGAACCTGAACGAGGCACTGCAACGCGGCGGCAGCCCCTCGCGCGGCGGCGGCAACGGCCTGCTGATGCTGGGCGGCCTGCTTCTGATGCTCCCCGGTCTCATCTCGGACGCGGTGGGGCTGGCCCTGCTGGTCCCGCCGGTCCAGAAGGCTCTCGGCCGTTACACGGAACGCACCCTGGAGCGCAAGCTGCGGACGGCCTCCCCGGGCAGCCTCGGCGACGCCTTCCGACAGGCCCGCATCCACCGCCCCGACGGCAAGGTCGTGCGGGGCGAGGTGATCCGCGACGACGAGCCGGGGGACGCGCAGCCGGGCCCGCGGCCGCCGTTGACGCGCTGAGCTCGTCGCGCGGCACACGACCGAGACCTGCGACCGGGACCTGCGGCCGGGACCTGCGGCCGAGACTTGACACGAGCGACCTGCGGCCGGGACCTGTGGGAGCGGCAGACGACTGCGGGCGCCCACGTGGAACTCCACGTGGGCGCCCGCAGTCGCGTGCGTGTGCTGTCGTCGTCCGCCTGACCGTGAGGGCCTTACGCCGACTTGCGGCTGTCCCGCGGATGAACGGCGATGTTCATCGCGCCGGAGCGCAGTACCGCCAGACGCTCCTCGAGGACCTCTTCGAGTTCCTCGCGGGTGCGCCGCTCCATCAGCATGTCCCAATGCGTACGCGCGGGCTTGGCCTTCTTCTCTTCCGGGCCGTCGCCGTCGACCAGGAGTGCCTGGGCCCCGCAGACCTTGCACTCCCACTCCGGCGGGATCTCCGCCTCGACCGAGAAGGGCATCTCGAAACGGTGCCCCTTCTCACATGCGTACTCCACGGCCTGGCGCGGGGCCAGGTCGATGCCGCGGTCCGTCTCGTAGCTGGTCACCACGAGGCGCGTGCCGCGAAGAGCTCGCTCACTCATGAATCGTGCCTCCCGGGCTTGTCGCCCACAGGACAGGTGTCGCTGTCGTCGTCATCCGGTCAACGTCCGGTCGGCGGTAAAGATTCCCGTTCCGAGTCCCGTTCCGGGTCATGCGTCGCCGTCGTAGCCGCCCTTGTTCTACCCACCCGCGCCCGGTTTGTCACATCTGATGGCAGATGTCACCCAGTGCTTCGGCATCTTTGACGCGCAGTAACGGTACGCCTGGCAGGCCAAACGCGTACACTACCGCTCTTTCGCCGTGAGCGCTAAATCCTCTCGGGAACCGGATTGCCCGCCTCGCCGATCGCCCGGCGTACCGGAACCCGTGCGAGCAGGATGAACCCGATCACGAAGAACGCCACCAGCGACAGGATCGCGTCCCGGTAGCTCCCGGTGAGCTGGTAGGTGAGCCCGAACAGCAGGGGGCCCAGCCAGCTCATGCCGCGGTCGCTCAGTTCGTACGCCGAGAAGTACTCGGCTTCCTTGCCCGGCGGGACCAGGTGCGAGAACAGGGACCGGGACAGTGCCTGGCTGCCGCCCAGCACCAGGCCGATGCCGGCGGCGAGCACGAAGAACCACGACGGCGCCCCGGCCGGCAGGAAGAACCCGGCGCCCAGCGTCACCGTCCACGCCACCAGCGATCCGAGGATCGTGCGCTTCGCGCCGTAGGTCCGGGCCAGCCGTCCCATCGCCAGCGCTCCCGCCACCGCCAGCACCTGCACCAGGAGCACGGCCCCGATGAGGGTCGACTGGCCGAGGCCGAGTTCCTCGGATCCGTACACCGAGGCCTGCGAGATCACCGTCTGGATGCCGTCGTTGTAGATGAGGTACGCCAGCAGGAAGGCCAGCGTCAGCGGGTGGCGGCGCATGCCGCGCACGGTCGCCGCGAGCTGCCGCAGGCCGGGGGCCGTCGCCTCCTCCGGCCGGGACCGGCGGTCGCGCAGCCGCCGCAGGGGCACGAGCGTGAACGCGCCCCACCACAGGCCCGCGGAGGCCAGGCAGACCCGTACGGCCGCGGTCTCCGTCAGGCCGAAGGAGTCGTGCGCGCTGTAGAGGACGAGGTTCACGACCAGGACCAGCGAACCCGCCGCGTACCCGAAGGCCCAGCCCCGGGAGGAGACGGCGTCGCGCTCCTCGGGCGGGGCGATCTGGGGCAGATAGGAGTTGTACAGCATCATCGCCACGGACTGCGCCGCGTTCGCGACCACCAGCAGCAGCCCGCCGAGCAGATAGCGGTCGCCGTCCAGGAAGAACATGCCCGCCGTCGCCGCGGCCCCCACGTAGGCGGCGGCCCCCAGCAGCGGCTTCTTCCGGCCGGTGCGGTCGGCCGCGGCGCCCACCACGGGCATCACCAGTACCGCCACGATCACCGACAGGGACACCGCGTACGCGAAGAACGACCCGGCGCGCACCGGTATCCCCAGCGGGTGCACGAACCCGTCCGGGTCCGCCGCCGACTCCGCCACCGACGTCAGGTACGGGCCGAGGAACACCGTGAGCACGCTCGTGGAATAGACCGAGCAGGCCCAGTCGTAGAAGTACCAGCCGCGCTGCTCGCGCCGCCGGTCGGTGGGCTCCGCCCGCACGGTGTCGATGGTCACCCGTGCCCTCGCTTCCCCGCTGAAGGTGCCGCGCGCGGGCACGGGGCCGCGCTCCGGATGCTCAGACCCAGACGCCGCGTTCCTCCATGACCTCGCGCAACGTGTCGATGTGATCGGTCATGATGCCATCCACGCCCAGGTCCAGCAGCCGGTGCATGCGATCCGGCTCGTTGACGGTCCACACGTGCACCTGCAGCCCGCGCGCGTGGGCGGTGCGTACGAAGCGGCGGTCGACGACCTGGATGCCGGACTGCGCCTCGGGCACCTGCGCGGCGACGGCGGAGCGGCGCACCGCGGCCGGCACTCCCCAGGACCGCAGCCGCAGGCCGAGCACGCCCCGCGTCCCGTACGACGTCGCCAGGCGAGGCCCGGCGAGGCGCTGCGCCCGCACGACGCGCGCCTCGGAGAACGAGCCGACGCAGACCCGGTCCCAGGCGGCCGTGCGCTCGACCAGGTCGAGGAAGGGGCGCAGCGCGGCTTCCGCCTTGACGTCGACGTTCCAGCACACCTCGGGGAAGGTCTCCAGCAGTTCCTCGAACAGCGGCACCGGCTCGGCGCCCGCCACGCGCGCGCCCGCCACCTCCCGCCAGGGCAGGTCGGCGATGCGCCCCGCGCCGTCGGTGACCCGGTCGAGCGTCTCGTCGTGGAAGGCGACCAGCTTGCCGTCCGCCGTGACGTGGACGTCGGTCTCGATGTACCGGTAGCCCGTCCGCACCGCGCGCCGGAACTGGAGCACGGTGTTCTCCAGCCCGTCCGCCGCCCCGCCCCGGTGGGCGAAGGCGATCGGGCCGGGGTGGTCGAGATAGGGGTGGCGTATCCGCGTGGTCACGGTCGCAGTATCGCGCCCAGCGGTTGCCCCTCGGCAACGACCGTGCTGCCGCCCGATGCCGACGGGACGTCGAACACGCGCAGGAAGAGCTGGGCGAGCGGGCCGATCGACACCGCGTACAGGACGGTGCCGACACCGACCGTGCCGCCGAGGGCGAAACCGGTCGCGACGACGGCCACCTCGAGCGCCGTGCGGATCAGCCGGATCGAGCGTCCGGTGCGCCGGTGCAGCCCGGTCATCAGTCCGTCGCGCGGCCCCGGGCCGAGGCGGGCGGCGATGTACAGGCCGGTGGCCACGCCGTTGAGCAGGACGCCGCCGAGCAGCAGGGGTACGCGGACGGTGAGGGAGTGCGCGTCCGGGACCAGGGCGAGCGTGCCGTCCATCGCGAGGCCCACCACGAACACGTTGGACACCGTGCCGAGGCCGGGGCGCTGGCGCAGCGGGATCCACAGCAGCAGCACCGCCGCGCCGACGACGATCGACACGGCCCCGATCGTCAGGCCGGTGAGCTCGGCCAGACCCTGGTGCAGCACGTTCCACGGCTCCAGCCCCAGTCCCGCCTCGACGAGGAGCGCGGAGCTGGCCCCGTACAGCACGAGCCCGGAGTACAGCTGGATCAATCGCCGCCCGAGACGGCTTCTTGCGGACAACGGTGCCCCCCGCGTGGTGGTAATGGCCTGACGCATGACACCCTGTGGCCTGGGGAGAAACGCCATCCATGGCCAATCCGGGGAAGGTGGACTGATTTCTGTGGCGCAGTGGACTTCGGCGATGGGCGTGGCGCAGCTCGCCCGGCTGCTCAACTCCCAGCAGGAACGCCCGGCGGGCCCCGGTTCGCGACGCCCGCCCGCCTACCGGGCGCTGGCCGACGGCATCCGGCTGCTGGTCCTGGAGGGACGGGTGCCGGTGGCCGCCCGGCTGCCCGCCGAGCGCGAGCTGGCGCTGGCGCTGTCGGTGAGCCGTACGACGGTGGCGGCCGCCTACGAGGCGCTGCGCACCGAGGGGTTCCTGGAGTCCCGGCGCGGCGCCGGAAGCTGGACGGCCGTACCCGCGGGCAACCCCTTCCCGGCACGCGGTCTGGAACCCCTGCCGCCCGAGGCCCTCGGCTCGATGATCGATCTGGGCTGCGCCGCGCTGCCCGCCCCGGAACCGTGGCTGACCCGCGCCGTGCAGGGCGCCCTGGAGGAACTGCCGCCGTACGCCCACACGCACGGCGACTATCCGGCCGGGCTGCCCGCGCTGCGCTCGATGATCGCCGAGCGCTACACCGCCCGCGGTATCCCCACCATGCCCGAGCAGATCATGGTGACCACGGGCGCCATGGGCGCGATGGACGCGATCTGCCACCTGTTCGCGGGCCGCGGCGAGCGCATCGCGGTCGAGTCGCCGTCGTACGCCAACATCCTGCAGCTGATGCGGGAGGCGGGCGCGCGGCTCGTCCCGGTCGCGATGGCCGAGGGGCTGGCCGGCTGGGACATGGACCGCTGGCGGCAGGTGCTGCGCGACGCGGCGCCCCGGATCGCGTACGTGGTCGCCGACTTCCACAACCCGACCGGCGCCCTCGCCGACGAGGACCAGCGGCGGCGGCTCGTCGAGGCCTCCCGGTCGGCGGGGACGGTGCTCATCGCCGACGAGACGATGAGCGAGCTGTGGCTGGACGAGGACGTCTCGATGCCCCGTCCGGTGTGCGCCTTCGACCCGGCCGGCTCCACGGTGATCACGGTCGGCTCGGCCAGCAAGGCATTCTGGGCGGGGATGCGCATCGGATGGGTGCGGGCGGCGCCGGACGTGATCCGCAGCCTGGTCGCCGCGCGGGCGTACGCGGATCTCGGTACGCCGGTGCTGGAGCAGTTGGCCGTGAACTGGCTGTTCGGCACCGGTGGCTGGGAACAGGCCGTGCAGATGCGGCGCGCCCAGGCCCGCGACAACCGGGACGCCCTGGTCGCCGCGGTGCGGCGCGAGCTGCCGGACTGGGAGTTCGAGGTGCCCGGGGGCGGGCTCACGCTGTGGGTGCGGACCGGGGGGCTGTCGGGATCGCGGCTCGCGGAGATGGGGGAGCGGGTCGGCGTGCGGGTGCCGTCGGGGCCGCGGTTCGGGGTGGACGGCGCCTTCGAGGGATATGTGCGGCTGCCGTTCACGGTGGGCGGCGCGGTGGCCGAGGAGGCCGCGGTGCGGCTGGCCGCGGCGGCGCGCGCGGTGGAGACGGGCGCGTCGGGGGCGGGGGAGGCGCCGCGCACGTTCGTGGCGTAGCGGCGACGACCGCGGGGGTCACGGGGGCCGTGAGGCGCGCCGGGGGCGGGGCCACACGGACGGCGGAACACGTCGGTCGCGGCGAGCGGCCTCTCGGGCCGGACCCCGGCCGTCGGTTGCGTCTGGGCGGTCGGACCTTCCCGGTCGGACACCCCCGGCCCGGTCCGGCCGTTCCCGTCTGTCGGCCCTTCCGGTTCGGCCGTTCCCGTCTGTCGGCCCTTCCGGTCCGGCCGGTCCGCCCGGGTCCGGGGGACTACGACCTCTCGGCCGCCCCGGCCTCCGCGTGCACCGGTACGGGTGCCGCGTCCACGGGCACCCGGTCGACCGCGGCTGCCGCCTCCGTCCTCTTCGCCGGCGTCGTCTCCTGCGCCTCCGCCGACTCCTCTCCCTCCTCTCTCTTCGCCTTGCCGGGTGTCTCCCTCTTCTCCAGTGACGGCACGGCCTCCCCGTCGGCCGGCGTGGTCCGCGGCGGCAGCAGCGCCAGTACGGCCTGCCGGTCCGCGTCGCTCGTCGCGTCGTCGTACGGGTCCGGCGTCGCCGGCACCTGGAGACGGTGGACCGGGCCCGTGCCCAGGCGGGCGTAGCCGCGGCCCGGCGGGATCTGCGCGATCGGGGTGGTGTGCGGCGGGGCGCCGAGGACCGTCCGCAGTTGCTCGGCCGTGGCGGTGCCCAGCACGACCCGCGCGCGGGTGTGCCGGCACACCGCGTCGCTCAGGGCGTCCGCGGCGTCGAACTGTTCGGCCACCACCACCGTCACGTTCGCCGCGCGCCCGTGCCGGAGCGGAACCTGCAGCAGCGTCTGCGGATCCTTGCGGCCGTCCGCGGCGGCCAGATGGGCGAAGGCGCTCGGGCGGTCCACGACGATCCACAGCGGCCGCCTGGTGTCGTCCGGCGGCGGGTGGCCGGCCTGGCGGGCCCGGTTGGCCTCGACCAGCCGGCGCTCCGTCTCGGCGGCGGCCCACTCCAGGCTGGCCACGGCCCCGGGCAGTGCGCACTCGACCGCCAGGACGCCGTCCCGGCCGGTCAGGCACGCGTACTCGCCGGTGGCGCCGCCGTCGACGATCAGGACGTCGCCGTGCTGGAGCGCCTGCAGCGCGAGCGAGCGCAGGAGGGTGGAGGTGCCGCTGCCCGGCTGGCCCATGACCAGCAGATGCGGCTCGGTGGAGCGGATGCCGGTGCGCCAGACGACCGGCGGCATGTCGCGCTGTTCGTCACCGTAGGCGAGGGGGAGGGTGCGCTGGACCTCGGAAGGATCGGTGAAGCCGAGCACCGTCTCGCCGGGCGCCGTCACGAAACGCTGGGCGGCGATACCGGTGGGCAGCGGGTGCAGCGCGCTGACCGTGAGCTGGTTCGCCTCCTCGTCCCAGGTGAAGCGGTACTCGCGGCTGCGGCCCGACTTGGCGTGCAGCAGGTGCTCGATCCGGGCGCGGGATTCGGCCTCCCCGTCAGGGAAGTAGGCCGGATACCGGACCACGAGGTACGTGATCCGTCCCGACGCGTCGAACTCGTACTCGGGGAACGCCTGGTCCCACTCGCCGCCGTGCGCGTACAGAGGCGCGGGATCCTCGGCGACCGAGAAACAGGGGACCAGGGCCTCGTAGAGGGACCGCAGCCGTTGGGTCTGCGGCTCGTCGGGTCCCTCCGGGGCCGCCGGGGCGCGGTCGCGGCCGTGCCAGGCCGCCGCCGCCATCAGGCTGACGGCGGCGAGCAGCGGGCCGTACGGCATGAGCGCCACGACCAGGACCACCGACGCCACCAGGAACATGAGCGGTCCGCGTCTGTCCTTGGGGGTGCCGGCCCATTTGCGCCGCCCGGCCGAGGCCAGCCGGCGCAGTCCGCGCATGATCGTCAGCAGCGGGTGGAGGACGTCGGTGGCGCTGTCGGCCGCCGTCCGGGCCAGCTCCCGGCTCCGGGCGAGGTGCGCGCTGCCTGTGCTCAGGATGCGGGGGAGAGGGCGCCGGGCCACTGCTGTCTCCTGTGGGTGCGTACGGGCGGGAGGACGGCGTCAGAACTTGATGCCGCCGAGCAGGCTCGCCAGGCTCTCGCCGCCGGCCTTGATGCTCGGGGCGATGGCCGTGCTCGACAGGTAGAAGCCGAACAGGACCGAGACCATGGCATGCGAGCCCTTGAGCCCGTCCTTGCGGAAGAAGAGGAAGACGATGACGCCGAGCAGGACCACGCCTGAGATGGACAGGATCATTTGGGGTCTCCTGGTTCGTGGGGACAGTCACCATGAGTACTTCCAGGATCACAGCATGTATCCATACGATAAAAGGTGCAAATGGGTGAAATTCGCGTGATTTCCCCCGGTTGGCCGAGCTGCCGTGCACCGGACGGGCCGGGTACGCGCCGCGCCGGGGCCGCGATGACCTCACCCCGGCGTGTCGGACCCGGGGCGGTACGAGCCAGTACCCTGGCGGTTCACCTGAACGGTTGTGAGGAGAGGCGTGATGACTGAAGCCCCCGACCCCGAGGTCGTGGAGCTGGCGACCAAGATCTTCGATCTGGCCCGGCGCGGGCAGACCGAGGCGCTGGTGGCGTACGTCGACGCGGGTGTTCCGGCCGACCTCACCAACGACCGCGGCGACTCGCTCGTCATGCTCGCCGCCTATCACGGGCACGCGGAGGCGGTGCGCGCGCTGCTCGCCCGGGGAGCCCAGGCCGACCGGGTCAACGACCGGGGCCAGACCCCGCTCGCCGGGGCGGTCTTCAAGGGCGAGACGGAAGTGATCGAGGTCCTGCTGGAAGGCGGCGCCGACCCCGCCGCCGGTACCCCGTCGGCCGTCGACACGGCCCGGATGTTCGGCAAGCGGGAACTGCTCGAGTTGTTCGGCGCGCACTGACCGGCACGGTCTGTCGCACGCTCTGACCAGCGAAGACACGGGAAACGGGGGAGGCGGTGCAGGGTCGCGGAAATTTCGGTCGCGGCAGGTCGGACCGCCGGGTCATCATGACGAAGTGATTCACGGACGCGAGGGCTGGGCAGGTGTTGCCGCACCGCGCGGACCGTGATGCGGTCCGCACGGGCCACCGACGAGAGGCAGAGGAAGATGGTCTACAGCAAGCAGGAAACGGCGGGCGCCCCGACGTGTTGTCACGCGGCCAGGTAGTGCAGGTCCCCGGTTGCGTCGACGCTTGATGTGAGGCTGTTTCCCATGTTCGATCCGGTCATAGCGCCCAGCGGCACCCTGCTCGGCCTGCTCCAGCGGGGCCGCGGCGACGGGACGCTGCACGCACTCACCGCCCCCCGCGCGGAAGCGCTGGCGGCCCTGAACCACTGTGTGCTGCGCGACCCCCGCCACGACTGGCAGGTGGAGAACCGCTCCCTCTACTACGCCCGTCTCTTCCTCGACCTCAACGGCGAGTTGGACGAGATCGAGGCACACCTCTTCGACACCGAGGACGTCTTCGACGCCGACGAGTCCCGCACCGGCCTCGCGCTGGCCGTGCTCGGTCACCTCGCCTCCTACGGCAGGCGGGACGCCCTCCTGCTGCTGCGCCGATACGCGGCCTCCGGCGCGAACTGGGCCTGGGCCCTGGACGAGCTGGCGCTGCGCGACGACGACGCGGGCCTGCGGGCCCTCGCGGCGCCCGTGCTGGCGCGCTTCGCCACCGATCCGGAGGGCGAGGCCGAGCTGGCCGCCGCCGTGCGCGACGCCTTCGAGCCCCGGCCATGGCGGCTGTGGGCCGAGGATCCCCGCGAATCCATCGCCACGCGCGTGCGTGCCGCCCAGGAGGCCGGCTGTTTCGACCGCTGGCAGCGGCAGCTGCGACCGACCGGACCACGCCCCGGCTGGAGCGTGCAGGCCGTCCTCGACTGGGCCCAGCAGGGCACCGAACGCGGCGCCGCGCTGCACGTCCCGGCCGCCCGCTGCCTCCTGGCCGTGGCGGGTCCGGAGGACCGGCCCGAGATCCTCCGTGCCGCCGCAGGCGGCGCCGACGGAGCCCGCTGCGCCGCCCTGCGCTACCTCGCCGACCGCAACGATCCGGCCGCCCTGGACCTGATCGAGGGCGCGGTGGTCACCGGCTCCGCGACCGTCGCGGAGGCCGCCGTGGACGCCTTCGAGCGGATGCGGAGTGTCGCCGCCGTCGACCGGGCACGCGGCTGGGCCCACCGGCCCGACCCGCTGGGCGCCGCCGCCGGCCGGGTGCTCGCCTGCCGGGGCGGGACCCGGGACAAGGACCTCGTCCTCGGGGCGCTGCGCGAGGCCGTACGCGGTGAGGGACCCGACGCGCCCACGCTGTGGACCCTCGTCGACGGCACCGGCCGGCTCGGCATCGCCTGCGCCGCCCCCGTGCTCCGCCATGTCTACCGCGAGACCGCCTCCTCCCATCTGCGCGGCCGGGCCGCGCGCGCCCTGGCCGCCACCGACCCCTCCTTCCCGGCCGGCTTCGCCGTCGAGTGCCTGTGGGACTGCGAGGAGTCCACCCGCGAGATCGCCGCCCGGCACGCCGAGACCGGTGACGCCCGCGTCGTCGAACGACTCCGCCGGCTGGCCGCCGACCCGGCCGAGGAGGCCGAGGTCCAGACAGCCGTACGCAGCCGCATCGGGCCCGACGGAGCCGGCGTGTGAGCCGGGGTGTGTGCCAGGGGGCGCACGCGGGCGGGTGAGCGGGGGCGGGTGAGCCGGCCACGCGGCCGCGGACCGGGGGCCGGCGCGGCCCGCGGATGAACGACGGGTGACCCGCGGATCAGGCGGTCGTGGACACGGCCTGACCAGCGCGGGCGCGGCCCGCAACGCTCATGGGACGTTCCTCGCCCGGAAAGATCCACGTTGACGCGGGCACGTCCGGTCCGGCGAGAACACCCGTATGCGTGTCGTCATCGTGACCGAATCCTTTCCCCCCGACGTGAACGGCGTGGCACACTGCGCGCTCCAGACCGCCCGGCACCTCGTAGATCGCGGTCACACCCCTGTCGTCGTCGCCCCCGCCCCCGCCCCCGGAACCAAGTCCGACGGGAACATGTTCGACGCCCTCGCGCCGTGCCCCGTCGTCCGCGTCCCCTCCCTCCCGCTGCCCGGCTACCCCCAGGTGCGCGTCGCCCTTCCCAGCAGGCGCCTCGCCGCCACCCTCGCCGAGCACCGCGCCGATGTCGTCCACCTGGCCGGCCCCTTCGTCCTCGGCGTCCGCGGCATGGCCGCCGCGGCCCGGTTCGGCGTGCCCGCCGTGGCGGTCTACCAGACCGACCTGGCCGGATACGCCCGCACCTACATGGGCGCCGGCGAGGCAGCGGCCTGGCGGCGCATCCGCTCCGTCCACTCCGCCGCCGACCTCACCCTCGCGCCCTCCAGCGCGGCCCTGCACGACCTGGAGGCGCACGGCGTGCCCCGGGTGCGGCTGTGGCCGCGCGGCGTGGACACCGTCCGCTTCCGCCCCTACCTGCGCGACGAGGCGCTGCGCCGCGAACTCGCCCCGAACGGTGAGCTGATCGTCGGCTACGTCGGACGGCTCGCCCCCGAGAAGCAGGTCGAACTGCTGGCCGGTGTCTGCGGCCTGCCGGGCGTCCGCGTCGTCGTGACCGGAGACGGACCGAGCCTGCCCGGCCTGCGGCAGCACCTGCCGGGCGCCGTCTTCCTGGGCCGTCGCACCGGCGACGACCTCGCCCGGATCTTCGCCTCGCTGGACGTCTTCGTCCACACAGGTCCCTTCGAGACCTTCTGCCAGACCGTGCAGGAGGCCATGGCGAGCGGTGTGCCGGTCGTCGCGCCCGCGGCCGGCGGGCCCCTCGACCTGGTCGCCCACGGGAGCACCGGGCTCCTGGTGCCGCCGCGCGACGCGGACGCGGTACGGGACGCCGTACGGGCCCTGGCCGCCGAACCCGGGACACGGGCCGCCTACGGCGCCGCCGCGCGCGCCACCGTCGAGGGGCGCACCTGGGCGGCCGTCGGCGACCGGCTGATCGAGCACTACCGAGCCGTGCTCGCCGCCCGCAGAACGGCGGTGGCGGCATGACCTCGCTGCGGATCGTGCGGCTGGCCAACTTCGTCGCACCCGCGTCCGGCGGGCTGCGTACCGCCCTGCGTGAACTGGGCAAGGGCTTCCGGGCCGCCGGACACGACCCCGTGCTCGTCGTGCCGGGCGAGCGCGCCGAGGACCGGGAGACCGAGCAGGGGCGGGTGATCACCCTGCCCGGGCCGCTGCTGCCGGGCACCGGCGGGTATCGCGTGCTCACCGACAGGCGGCGCGTGGCGCGGCTGCTGGAGGAACTGGCACCCGACCGCCTGGAGGTGTCCGACCGTACGACCCTCCGGTGGACCGGCAGGTGGGCGAGGCGTGCCCGGGTGCCCGCCGTGATGGTGTCCCACGAGACGGCGGACGGCGTGCTGCGCACCTGGGGCGTGCCGGAGGGCGCCGCCCGGCGTGCCGCCGACGCCCTCAACGTCCGCACGGCGCACACGTACGCGCGCGTGGTGTGCACGACGGAGTTCGCCGAGCGGGAGTTCGTGCGGATCGGCGCGCGCAACGTCGTACGGGCCCCGCTGGGCGTCGACCTGGTGGAGCGGCACCCCGCGCTGTGGGACGCGGGGCTGCGGGCCCGGTACGCGCACGCGGCCGAGACGCTGCTCGTGACGTGCACCCGGCTGTCGGTGGAGAAGCGCCCCGGCACGGCGCTGGACGCCCTGGAGGCGCTGCTGCGGCGGGGCAGGAAGGCGGTGCTGGTGGTCGCCGGGGACGGGCCGCTGCGCCCGCGCCTCGAACTGCGGGCGAGCGAGCGGGGACTGCCGGTCACCTTCCTCGGGCACGTCGGCGACCGCGGCGCGCTCGGTGCCCTGCAGGCGGTCGCCGACGTGTGTCTGGCACCCGGGCCCGCCGAGACCTTCGGGCTCGCCGCGCTGGAGGCCATGGCGTGCGGGACGCCCGTGGTGGCCAGCGCCTCCTCCGCGCTGCCCGAGGTCATCGGGCCCGCGGGAGCCGTCGCGGCCGACCGGGGCGACGCCTTCGCGGACGCCGTCGAGATGCTGCTGGACCTCCCGGAGCGGGCGCGGCGCGAGGCCGCACGCGCGCGTGCCGAGTGCTTCGGCTGGGACGGGGCCGTCGACGCGTTCCTCGCCGCGCACGACGCGACGGTGCCGGCGCGTCCGCACGTGCCGGGAGCGTGACATGGCACCCCTGCGTTTCGTCGCCCTCGGCGACTCGCTGACCGAGGGCGTGGGCGATCCCGTCGGCGGCGGGTGGCGCGGCTGGGCCGCGCTGCTGGCCGACGGGCTCGCCGAGGACGGCGTGGCGTTCACCAACCTCGCGGTCAGCGGCGCCCTGACCCGGGAGGTGCTCCAGCGGCAGACGCCGGCGGGCCTGGCCCTGCGGCCGGACGTCGTGTCGGTGGTCGTCGGCGTCAACGACACCCTGCGCCACACCTTCGACATCCGCGCCGTGGCCGGCCGGCTCGACGAGGTGTACGCCGCGTTCACCGGCCGGGGCGCGGTGCTGCTCACCGCCTGCCTGCCCGACCCCGGCGCGATGCTCGGGCTGCCGGGAGCGCTGGCCCGTCCGCTGGCCCGGCGGCAGCGCGCGGTCAACCGGGTCGTCCACGCCCTGTCCGACCGGTACGGCGCCGTGCACCTGCACGCGTGCGAGGGCGCCTGGCTCACCGACCGCGCGATGTGGAGCGTGGACCGGCTCCATCCCGGCGAGCGGGGCCACCGGGCGCTGGCCGTGCGCTTTCACGCACTGCTCGCCGAGGCCGGCCTGGCGACGGGGGCCGCGCCCTCGGCCGAGCCGGAATCCCCGGCGCCCAGCCGGGCGGCGAACCTGCGGTGGCTGGCCACCTCGGGCACCGGCTGGGTGGCCCGGCGGTGCACCGACCTGCTGCCGCAGCTGCTGCGGCTGGCCGCCGACGAGACGCGCCACCGCGCGCGGGGCACCGGCGCCCGCCTCGACGCGCGGGCGTCGGCGGCGGTGTCGGCGGCCCTCTCCGCGCTGTCGGCGGCGGAGCGGGCGGACGCCGTGTGACCGGGGACGCCGTGTGACCGGGAACGCGTCGCGGTACGACGGAGGCGCGGCGGTACGGGGAGCCTCAGCGCCGTCGTTCCGCCACGAGCCGCCGTACCGCCACGAAGCGCACCGGTGTGCCCGGCGCCGCCTGGGCCGCCCGCGGGAGATCGCCGGCGCGGACCACCCCGATCACCGGGTAGCCCCCGGTGGTCGGGTGGTCGGCCAGGAAGACCACGGGCCTGCCGTCCGGCGGCACCTGGACCGCCCCCAGCACCATGCCCTCGCTGGGCAGCTCGCCGGGCACGGCACGTTCCAGGGCAGGCCCCTCCGTGCGCAGTCCGATGCGGTTGCTGGCGGGAGACACCCGGAAGGTGCGGGAGGTGAAGGCGCGGACCGCCTCCGGCGTGAACCAGTCGTCGCGGGGTCCCGGCGTCACGCGCAGGACGACCTCGGCGGGCGGCGCCGGACACGGGGCGACGTCCACACGCGCGTGCGGGCTCCCCGGCGTCCCCAGGGGCAGCACGGCGCCGTCCGTGAGCGGCGCCGGACCCAGCCCGGACAGCAGGTCCGTGGAGCGGCTGCCGAGCACCGGCTCGACGGCGACGCCCCCGGAGACGGCCACGTAGCCGCGTACGCCCGACGTGACGGTTCCGACGTCCAGGACCGCGCCGGCGGGCACCCGCACGGGCGCGCCCCAGGACACCGGCCGGCCGTCCACCGTGACCGGGCAGGGGGCGCCCGCGACGGCCACCGTGACCGCCGAACGCGGCCGCAGCGCGCAGCCGGTGACGGTGGTCTCCAGGACGGCCGCCTCGGGCCGGTTGCCGACCAGCCGGTTGACGAGCGCCGCCGCGGGCCCGTCCAGCGCACCGGAGCGGGGCACCCCGAGGTGGGCGTGTCCGGGGCGCCCCCGGTCCTGCACGGTGGTCAGCGCGCCGGCCCGGACGACGACGAGTGCGCGGTCCGTCATGGGCACCCCACCGGGACGAAGCGCACCCGGGTGCCCGGCGACAGCAGCGCGGCCGGCACGCGCGAGTGGTCCCACAGCACGGTGTCCGTCCGCCCGATCAGCTGCCAGCCGCCCGGCGACGAGCGCGGGTACACGCCCGTGTACGGGCCCGCCAGCGCCACCGAACCGGCCGGGACGGCGGTGCGCGGGGTGGCCCGGCGCGGGACGTCGTAGCGCCGCGGCAGACCGGTGAGGTAGCCGAAGCCGGGCGCGAACCCGCAGAAGGCGACGCTGAACTCGGTCTCCGCGTGGATCCGGGCCGCCTCCCGCGCCGAGACGCCCCAGTGCTCGGCGACGTCCGCGAGGTCGGGGCCGTCGTAGCGCACCGGGATCTCGACCGCGGCACGCGCGTGCGGGGGAGCGGGAGGGACGTCGGACGTGGCGAGTTCCCGGGCCAGCCGCTCCGGATCGTCGAGTCCGTCGAGGAGCACGGTGCGGGCCGCGGGGACGATCTCGCGCGCGCACAGCGCGCCGTCGGCGCGGCGGCGCGACAGCTCCGCGTGCAGCGCCCGGGCCTCCTCGTCGGAGGGCACCTCGACGAGCAGGGCGCTGTCGCCGACGGGCAGCACCCTCATGCGAACGCCTCCACCCGGACGCCCGACTCCTGCAGACGCTGCCGCACCCGCCGGGCCAGCTCCACGGCGCCGGGGGTGTCCCCGTGCAGGCACAGGGAACGCGCGCGTACGTCGACGCGGGCGCCCGAGTGGGAGGTGACCGTCCCGAAGCGGGCCAGCGCCACCGAGCGTTCCACGACGGCCTCCGGGTCGGTGACGACGGCGCCGTCCCGGCCGCGCGGCACGAGCGTGCCCTCCTCGGTGTACGCGCGGTCGGCGAACGCCTCCGGGACGGTTCCCAGCCCGGCCTTCCCGGCCAGCTCCAGCAGACGCGAGCCGGGCAGGCCGAGCACCGGCAGCGTGGCGTCGGCCAGCAGCACGCCGTCCACGACGGCCTCCGCCTGCTCCCGGTCGTGCACGACGCGGTTGTAGAGCGCGCCGTGCGGCTTGACGTAGGACACGCGCGTGCCCGCCGCACGCGCGAAGACCTCCAGGGCGCCGATCTGGTACGCCACCTCCGCCGCGAGTTCCCCGGGCGGCACGTCCATGGCGCGCCGCCCGAACCCGGCGAGGTCGCGGTAGGAGACCTGGGCGCCGATCCGGACGCCGCGCTCGGCCGCCAGTTCGCACACCCGCCGCATGGTGGCCGCGTCCCCGGCGTGGAAGCCGCAGGCCACGTTGGCGCTGGTGACGACCGACAGCAGCTGTTCGTCGTCGGTGAGCTGCCAGCGGCCGAAGCCCTCGCCGAGGTCGGCGTTCAGATCGATGGGTGTCATGGATCCTTCGTGTCTCCTTCTCGGGCCGCGCGGTTCTCGGGCCGCGCAGTCTCTCAGCCACGCGGTTCTCGGGCCGCGCGGACTCTCAGGCCACGCGGTAATGCTCGTCGCGGGCGTCGGTGAGGAACATCTGTCCCGGCGCGTGGGTGATGGCGAACGGCGGACGCGAGGCCATCACCGCCGCCTGCGGGGTCACGCCGCAGGCCCAGAACACCGGTATGTCGTCCGGCTCGGCGTCCACCGGGTCGCCGAAGTCGGGCCGGCCGAGGTCCTCGATGCCGAGCCCGGCGGGATCGCCGCAGTGTACGGGGCTGCCGTGCACCGCCGGCAGCAGGCTGCTCTCCCGGATCGCCGCCGCCAGGTGCTCCGGCGGCACCGGGCGCATGGAGACCACCATCGGACCGTGCAGCCGCCCCGCCGGACGGCACGGACGGCCGGTCACGTACATCGGCACGTTGCGGCCCTGCTCGACGTGGCGGATCGGGACGCCCGCCCCGGTCAGCGCCCACTCGAAGGTGAAGCTGCAGCCGATCAGGAACGACACCAGGTCCTCGCGCCAGTGCGCGCGCACGTCGGTGGGCTCCGCCACCAGCTTCCCGTCCTGCCACACCCGGTAGCGCGGCAGGTCGGTGCGCAGGTCCGCGCCGTCCGCCAGGACGGTCGTGTACGAGCCGGCGTCCGTCACGTCGAGCACCGGGCAGGGCTTGGGGTTGCGCTGGCAGAACAGCAGCATGTCGTACGCCCATTCGGCGGGCACCGAGATCAGGTTCGCCTGGGTGTGGCCGGCGGCGACCCCGGCGGTGGGGCCCGTGAGTCCCTGGCGGAAGCGGGCCCGGGCGGTTTCCGGGCTCCACGCGTGTGCTTGCTCGTCGACCAGGGTCAGCGGGCGGTCCTCGGTCCGGTTCACGAGAGCTCCTTCCCGCGCGTCTCCGGCAGCCCCAGCAGCGCCAGCGCGGCGATGCCGTAGCCGATCGCGCCGAACACCAGGGCGCCGCCCACGCCCCAGCCGTCGGCCAGGAAGCCGACCGTGGTGGGGAAGACCGCGCCCACCGCGCGTCCGGTGTTGTACGTGAAGCCCTGCCCCGTGCCGCGCACCGCCGTCGGGTACAGCTCGCTCAGGTAGGAGCCGAAGCCGCTGAAGATCGCCGACATGCAGAACCCGAGCGGGAAGCCGAGCACCAGCAGCAGGGTGTTCGCGCCGCTCGGGATGTTCGCGTACGCCAGGATGCAGACGGCCGACAGCAGCGCGAAGAGCCAGATGTTGCGCCGCCGGCCCAGCCGGTCGGTGAGGTGGCCGCCGGTCAGGTAGCCGAGGAAGGCGCCGGAGATCAGGAACGTCAGATACCCGCCGGTGCCGACGACCGACAGGTCGCGCTCGGTCTTCAGGTACGTCGGCACCCAGGTGGCGAGCGTGTAGTAGCCGCCCTGGACGCCGGTGGACAGCAGGCCCGCGAAGACGGTGGTGCGCAGCAGACCGGGTTTGAAGATCGCCGCGAACGAGCCCGTGCGCGGGCCGTGTTCGCGTACGGCGACCGCCTGCGGGGCGTCGTGCACCCGGCGCCGCATCCAGATCACCAGCAGCGCGGGCAGCGCGCCCGTCCAGAACATGACGCGCCAGGCCAGGTCGTCGCCGGCGAACGAGAAGACCAGCGTGTACACGATCACGGCCAGCGCCCAGCCGACCGCCCACGAACTCTGGATCGCGCCGAGCGTACGGCCGCGGTGCCTGGCGCTCGCGTACTCGGCGACGAGGATCGCGCCGACCGCCCACTCGCCGCCGAAGCCGAGGCCCTGCAGGGCCCGGAAGACCAGCAGTGTCTCGTAGTTCGGCGCGAAACCGCAGGCGACGGTGAAGACGGCGTACGTGATCACCGTGATCATCAGCGCCCTGACCCGGCCGACCCGGTCCGCCACCACGCCCGCGAGGGCGCCGCCGACCGCGGAGACCACGAGCGTGACGGTGGTGAACAGGCCGGTCTGACCGCTGTCCAGGCCGAAGTACGCGGCCAGCGCGACCATGCTCAGCGGCAGCGTGAAGTAGTCGTACGAGTCCAGGGCGTAGCCGCCGAAAGCGCCGGCGAAGGCGCGGCGGCCGCGCGGGCCGAGCGCGCGCAGCCAGCCCAGCGCGCCGTCGTCGGGGGTGGGTTCGGCGGTTCGTGGCCCGGTGGCCAGGGCCTGCGGTGGAGGGGTCGTGCTCATGGGCACCTCGCAGAGGGAGGACGAAGGGTGCGGAACTGAGCCGTGCCGTGCGTTGCGGGAAGCGGTGGCGCCGTACTGAGGGAACGGCGCCACGCAGAGAGCACCGTAGAGGATTGTTCAACGATCCCTCAATACTCATGTTGTTTCGTTCTTGTTCTCTGCGATTGAATTCCGGCATGGCAGAGCAGCTGACCTCCCTGGCCGAGGACCGGGCGCTCCTGGGGCGCACCAGCACCGCGGAGCGGGTCTCGGACATCCTCAGAAGCCGCATCGCCGAGGGGTTCTTCCCGCCCGGGACCCGGCTGTCGGAAGACAGCATCGGCGGCGCGCTCGGGGTCTCCCGCAACACGCTGCGGGAGGCGTTCCGGCTGCTCACGCACGAACGCCTGCTCGTGCACGAGCTCAACCGGGGCGTCTTCGTGCGGGTGCTGACCGTCGAGGACGTGGAGGACATCTACCGCACCCGCGGCCTCGTCGAGTGCGCCGTCGTCCGCGGCCTGGGCGAGCCCCCCTACGCCCTGGACGGGCTCACCGAGGCCGTCCAGGAGGGCGAGCGGGCGGCGCGCGAAGGTGACTGGAAAGGTCTGGGTACCGCCAACATCCACTTCCACCGGGAACTCGTCGCCCTCGCCGGCAGCGCCCGCACCGACGAGTTGATGCGCAGCGTCTTCGCCGAACTGCGCCTCGCCTTCCACCTCGTGGACGAGCCGAGGCGGCTGCACGAGCCCTACCTCGCCCGCAACCGGAAGATCCTCCAGGCGTTGCGGGAGGGCGACCGGCACGAGGCCGAGGAACTGCTCGCGGTGTACCTCACCGACTCGCTGGAGCGGGTGGTCGACGTGTACCGGCGGCGGTTCGGGGAGGGCGAAGCCCTCCCGTAGGGGCGGGGCGAAGCCCTCCCGCGGAAGCGCGGGTGACTCGCGGGAACGGCGCGATCGACCTCCACCGGTTCGCACCCGGCGCACGACCGGTGGTCGCCCGGCCCGCCGCCGGCGGCGATCCGCGCCGTTTGGGTCGTTGTCAGACCGAGGACCTAGTCTGTGCACCGTGACTTCGCCAGCATCGACGGACAGCGTTCCGCCCCAGCTCAGCGCGGGGCCGCGCCCCGCGCCGGGCCCGGCCGCCGACGAGGGACTGGCGCGGCGGCTGCGCGCGCTCGCCTGCACCGCGCCGCTGCACGACCTCGACGCCCGCAAGGGCAGCCTCGCGGGCGAGTACTCGGTCTACGGCATGGCGGAGGTGGCCCTCGCCGCCATCGACCTGGTCACACTGAACATGGACTTCGACACCGGCGCCGACCACGAGCAGATCGTCGCCCGCCTCGTCCCCCGCATCGCCGCGCAGGCCCCGCGGCGCCCGGTCGCCGAGCACGAGCGGGTGGCCCGCTGGGTGCTGGAGAACCTGATCAACGTCGGCAGCGTCGACCGCGGCTTCCGGGCCGTGTACGGCACCTTCGCGCCGGACGGCAGCTACGTCCGCCGCGACTACGACTTCAAGCTGGTCGAGGAGGTTCCCGGGCCCGGCGGCACCGTCTACCTGCGCACCACGGACGAGGCGGTCAACGTCCTGGTCGGCGCCCTGGACACCGACGTCACCAGCGCCCAGATCGCCGCCGAGGTCAAGCTCGAGATCCTGATCAGCCGCGGACGCCTCGCCGACGCCCAGCTCGCCGCCGAACAGGCCCGCTACCGCACGGTGCAGTACTCGGAGACCCTGCGCAGAGCCCTGGAGGCCACCCGGCGCAACGTCCGCGCGGTGGACTGGCTCAACTCCGTCCCGGACATGATCGCCGAGGCCCTGGACCACGTGGCCGACCGCTACCGCCACGAGAACGCCATCCTCACCAACATCCGCAAGGCCAGGGACGAGACCGAGGACCCCGAGCACAAGCGGCGCGCCGCCGAACTCGTCGACATCGTCAAGGACTGCATCCGGCGCCACACCCAGCTGCAGTCGCGCCTGCTGGAGGCCGGCCCGCTGTTCCGCGCCGAGCAGGACCGGCAGGCCTTCGCCACACCCACGACGACGTCCGGGATCGACCTGTACGGCCAACTGGTCGCCCCGGTGCTGCCGTTGCCGCTGGAGCAGGCCGTCCGCGTCACGGACGCGTTCTTCGCGCGCGGGACCGGACTGCGCACGCCGGTGTCGGTGCGGGTGGGCGACCTCGTCGACCTGCTGCTGACGCCCCCGGTGGAGCGCGAGCACCTCGGCGCCGAGATGCCGGAGCCCGACCTCGTCGCCACCCCGGACGACAGCCGCTTCAGCGAGGAACAGCTCGCCGCCGCCATGGAACTGCTGGACCTGCCGGCCGACGCGCCGCGCCGGCTGTCGGGGCTGCTGGCGCAGGCCCGGCGTCAGGACCCCGACCTGCCCTACCTGGTGGCGCTGCTGGCCGTGCACGCCGCCAGCCCGCCGGTGGGGACGGCCTACCGGCAGGGCGAGGAGAAGCTGCTGTTCGCCGTCGACGACGGGACCGAACTGGACGACCCGGAGTTCGGCGGAGC
This sequence comes from Streptomyces sp. H51, assembly GCF_035656535.1. Taxonomy (NCBI): domain Bacteria; kingdom Bacillati; phylum Actinomycetota; class Actinomycetes; order Kitasatosporales; family Streptomycetaceae; genus Streptomyces; species Streptomyces sp. H51. Next base: position 32,390 of record NZ_JAYMHD010000075.1, on the reverse strand, counting down.
CGACCTCATAGTCGGCACGGCCCTGCTGGACGCGGCGGGGATGGCGGCCGACCGGACGGAAGCAGCATGACCGAGCACCAGCGCGACAAGGAGCCCCAGCCGTGACCGAGCACGCCGAGTGGAGCGATGCGGACGCCCCCGCCCCGGCCCCGTCGGCGAACGGCGCCGTCACGCCCGCCGACGCCGCCGACGCGGCGCGGCTCGTCGCCTTCGGACTGCAGCCCAGACTGCAGCCCGCGCGCGACCAGGAGTACACGGAACTGCTGCGCCGCTACCGCGAGGACCCGCCGTTCGCCCGGCTCGCGGACGCCGTGGCCGCCGGACTCGGGCTGGTCGTCCTCGAGGTGTCCCCGCGCGCGGGGATGGCCGTGACGGCCGCCGAGGACTCGGTGTTCGCCGTCCGCATGAGCGACTACGCCCGCCGGACCTCCGCCGACGGCGGGGACCGCTTCCTGCACGGGCTGGCCCATCTCGCCGTCGCCGCCCTGGCCTTCCCGCGCCCCGAGGACCTCGCCGACGACGGGTACATCGGCCGCGTCACGGTCAACGGCGTCGACGCCTTCGTACGGCAGGCCTGCCGCCGGCTGGAGGAACGGGCCGAGGAACAGGGCGAGAACACCGACCCGGCCACCGACACGCCCGGCCTGGAGGCCGCCTGGCGGGTCTGGGCCAGACGCAGCGCCACCGGCGCCACCAAGGACGCGCGCAGACTCGCCGGTTCCACCACCGGCATCGTGGGCAAGGCGGTCGCCTTCCTCACCGACTCCGGCTTCCTGCAGCGCACCGGCGACGACAACGGCGGCACCTACCGGACCACGGCCCGCTATCAGCTCCAGGTGCGGGACATGGCGAGCAACGCCGCCATGGCCGAGCTGCTGGAGCTGGGCGTGGTCCCGGTGACCGACGGCACGCCGACCCTGCTGCCCGCCGAACAGACCGACGACCTGGAGCTGGTGGCCGACGCCGGGCTGCCGTTCCACTCCTGAAGCACCTGAAGCACCTGAAGCACCGCACTTCCCCCCATAGTCACGAGAGTCCGCCATGTACGAGCTGTCCCGGGTCCGCCTCTACTCCATCGGGCCCGCCGGTGCGCGCTACGCCGACACCGTGCTTGACCTGCGGGGCGTGGGCGCCGTCGTGCCCGACCCCGCGCCCACCCAGGCGGAGTTCTTCGAGGACGAGCCCGTCGGCCCGCCGCGCCGGCCCGCACCCGCCGGCGTGCTCTTCCTGGAGAACGGCGGCGGCAAGTCGGTCCTGCTGAAGCTGATCTTCTCGGTGATGCTGCCGGGCCACCGCAACACCCTCGGCGGCGCCAGCTCCGGCGTGCTGCGCAAGTTCCTGCTCGCCGACGACTGCGGGCACGTGGCCCTGGAGTGGCAGCACGTGCAGACCGGCGAGTGCGTGGTCGTCGGCAAGGTCAGCGAGTGGCGCGGACGCCAGGTCTCCAGCGACCCGCGGAAGTTCGCCGAGGCCTGGTACTCCTTCCGGCCCGGCCCCGGGCTGAGCCTCGACAACCTGCCCGTCGCCGAGTCCACCGCGGTACGGCCGCCCGTCGAGGGCAGCTCGGGCGCACAGGGGCGGCGGCGCACCATGAAGGGTTTCCGGGACGCGCTCACCGAGGCGGGCAAGGCCTATCCGCACCTGGAGGTGCACTGGGAGGAGATCCACGACCGCTGGATCGAGCACCTCGGCGACCTCGGCCTGGACCCCGAACTCTTCCGCTACCAGCGGGAGATGAACGCCGACGAGGGCGAGGCGGCCGGCCTGTTCGCGGTGAAGAAGGACTCGGACTTCACCGACCTGCTGCTGCGCGCCGTGACCGACACCCGGGACACCGACGGGCTCGCCGACCTGGTCAGCGGTTTCGGCAACAAGCTGGGGCGCCGGGCCGAGCTGATCGCCGAACGCGACTTCACCGCCGGGTCGGTCGACCTGCTCGGGCGGATCGTGGAGGCCGCCGACGCCCGCGCCCGCGCGCGTGACGTGCACGCCGCCGCCGAGCGCCGCACGCGTACCCTGGCCCGCCGGCTGTCGGCGCGGGGCGTGCGGGAGCGCGTACGGGCCGCCGACCTCGCCCAGCGCGTCACCGCCGCCGCGTACGCGGTCACGCACTCCGACGCCGCCCGCGGGCGCAGCGCCCTGATCGCCGCCGAACTGGCCTACCGCAACGCCTCCCTGGCGCTCGCCGCGGCCGAGAAGTCGGCCGCCGCGCAGAAACGCGAACTCGCCGACGCGCGCACCCTGCACGCCGCCTGGCAGGCCGCCGAGGCCGTGCTGCGGCACCGCGCGGCCGCCGACCGCGTCGCACGCGTGGCCGCCGCCATCCAGGAGGCCGAGCGGGACGCCGCCCCCGCCCTCGCCGCCCGGGCCAAGGCCGCCGTGGACCTCGTACGGGCCCTGCACGCTGCCGCGGAGCGGGCCGAGAACCTCGCCAACGAGGAGGAGGAGCGGTCCGCCGCCCTCCAGGAGGTCGGCGAGTCGGCGTACCGCGACTCGACCGCCGCCGCCACGGACGCGCAACGGGCCCGCAGCGAGGCCGGACACCTGCGGCAGCGCCTGTCCGAGGTCGAGCAGGAGACCGCCGAGGCGGTCCGCGCGGGCTGGCTCGACGACAGCGCGCCCGACGCCGATCCGGCCCGCGCCGCCCTCGCGGCCAGCGACGCGGAGAAGACGGCCGTCACTGCCTGGGACGCCGCCCGCGAAGCCGCTCGCAGGGCCACGGACCACGCGCGCGAGGCAGCCGCCGCGGAGTCCCGCGCGGAGCTGACGGCCGCCCGCGCGGCCGACGCCGCCACTGCCACCCAGCGCTCCTACGAGGCCGAGCGTCGCATCGCCGAGGCCCTGGCCGCCGAGCAGCGGCTCGCGGAGCTGCTGAGCCTGTCCGGCAGCGGCAGCGGCAGCGGCAGTGGCAGTGGCAGTGGCAGCGGCAGCGGCAGTGGCAGTGGCAGTGGCGGCGGCGCCGCACGGCCCGCGGTCCCGCACCCGCGCGCCGCGGCCGAGGACGACGAGGCGGCCCTCACCCCCGAGGAACTGGACCGCTTCGCCGACGAACTGCGCGAACTCCTCGACGACGCCGTCGCCTCCGCCGAACGGCAGCTGTTCGACCTGCGCACCGCGGCCGCCGACGACGCCCGCATCCTCGGGGCGCTCGGCGACGGCGGGCTGCTGCCGCCCGGCCCGGACGTGCTGGCCACCGTGGAATTCCTCGGCGAGCACGGCATCCCGGCCCTGCCCGGCTGGCGCTATCTCGCCCAGGCCGTCGACCCCGCCGACCACGCGCGCGTCCTCGCGGCCCGGCCGGAGCTGGTCGACGGCGTGATCATCACCGACCCCGGCACGCACGCGCGTGCCCGCGAGGCGCTCTCCGACGCCGCCCTGCTCCCGCGCTCCGCCGTGGCCGTCGGCACGGCCGCCGCCCTGCTCGCCCCGACGCCGGCGCCCGGCGCCGGTGAAGGGGACGTGTTCCTCGTACCGCCGAACCCGGCCATGCACGACGAGCACGCCGCCGACGAGGAGCGGCAGGCACTGCGCGCCCGGGCCACCGAGCGGGACGGGGAGATTCGCACTCTCGCCGCCCGCCTCGGCAAGGACCGGGAGCTGGCGGCGCGGCTCGCCTCCTGGCGGACTGGCTGCCCGGCCGGACGGCTCGCCGAGTTCGCGCGGGCCGCGCACGACGCGCGCGGGTTCGCCGAGGAGGCCGAGGCCGAGCTGGCGGAGGCGCGTACCGTCCGGGCCGAGGCCGACGAAGCCGCCGCCGAGGCCGCACAGGTGCGCGACGAGCGGCAGGAGGCCGCACAGAAGGCCCGGCGTGCCGCCGACGCCCTGGCTGGACTCGCCTTCCGGCTGCGCGAGCGCGCCGGCTGGCAGGCAGGACTCCGCGAACTCGCCGACGAGGCCGCCGAGTCGGAGGCCCGCGCCCAGGCATGCCTGGAGCGCGCCCGGGCCGCCGACGAGGACCGGCGCGCCGCCCAGCGGGCCGCCGACGACGCCCGCCGCACCGCCCGCGCGCTGCGCGCCGAGCGCGCCGAGATCGCCGGCGCCCCCGACGACGTACCGGACACGGACGCCGATGCCCCCGAGACGTCCCTGCCCGCACTGCGCGAGGCCTACCGGGCCGCGTCGCAGGTGTACGAGAAGGTCGGTGTCGGCGCCGACCTGCGGGCCGAGCAGGCCCGCGCGGAGAGCGACGAGAGCGCGGCCCGGGCCGAACTGGACCGGCTGAGCAACAAGGTCCGCACGCGCGCGGAGCAGTTGCTGCAGTCGCCCGACGGGTCCGACGGGCCGTCCCGGCAGGCCGCCGCTGCCCGGGCCGAGGAACTCGTGCAGTTGCTGGAGACCCGCATGTCCACCGCCAGCGAGCAACTCGGCCGACTGCGCGGCGAGGCGGAGCGGCACGCGCCCGAGGACGGCGAGGCGCACACCGAACTGCCCGAGGAACTCGTCCCGCGCGACGCCGAGCACGCCCAGGCGCTGCTGCGCACGGCGACCGCCGAACTCGCCTCACGCACCGAGGCGTTGACGCAGGCACGGGAGGCGCACGCCGAACTGCTGGAGGCCCACCGCGCCGCCGAGGACGCGGCGAGCGGGTTCGACGAGACGGCGGCGATGCTCCGTGACCTGATGCGCGAGCACGCGAGCGAGGAGGAACAGGAGCAGCCCGAGCCGTATCCGGGCAGCCTGGAGGAGGCCCGGCAGTCCGCCGCCGAGGTGCGCCGTTCGCTGCGCGGCTGCGCCGCCGACCTGTCGGCCGCCGAGGCCGCGGTGCGCGAGGCGAGCGACGTCCTCGTCCGGCACGCCAACTCCACGCGCTACGAGCAGGTCCGCACCCCCGCCCGGCAGCAGATCCGTGAACTGCCCGCCTCCGCGCTGCCCGAGCACGCGCAGCGCTGGGCGGACGCCTTCGCGCCCCGGCTGCGCGTACTCACCGACGAGTTGGCGCAGCTGGAGCGCAACCGGGACTCGATCGTGGACCGGCTGAGGGGCCTGGTCGAGTCGGCGCTCGCGACGCTGCGCTCCGCCCAGCGGCTGTCCCGGCTGCCCGAGGGGCTCGGCGAGTGGTCCGGACAGGAGTTCCTGCGCATCCGCTTCGAGGAGCCCGACCAGGCCACGCTCACCGAACGGCTCGGCGAGGTCGTCGACGAGGCCACCCGGGCGGCCGTGAAGAAGAACTCCGATCTGCGGCGTGACGGCATGTCCCTGCTGCTGCGCGGGGTCGCGGCCGCGCTCCAGCCCAAGGGCGTCGCGGTGGAGATCCTCAAACCGGACGCCGTACTGCGCGCCGAACGCGTCCCCGTCGGGCAGATGGGCGACGTGTTCTCCGGCGGCCAGTTGCTCACCGCTGCCATCGCCCTGTACTGCACGATGGCGGCGCTCAGGAGCAACGACCGGGGCCGCGACAGGCACCGGCACGCCGGCACGCTGTTCCTGGACAACCCCATCGGCCGCGCCAACGCCACCTACCTGCTGGAGCTCCAGCGGGCGGTGTCCGACGCGCTGGGCGTCCAGCTCCTGTACACCACCGGCCTGTTCGACACGACCGCGCTCGCCGAGTTCCCGCTGGTCATCCGGCTGCGCAACGACGCCGACCTCAGGGCGGGCCTGAAGTACATCAGGGTGGAGGAACATCTGCGCCCCGGCCTCCCGCAACCGGCCCCGGCCGGAGAGGGCGAAGGGGTGCACAGCGAGATCACGGCGACCCGGATGTTCAAACGGCCGACGCCCAGCGCCCCGTAGCCGCCGGGCGGCGCGGTGGGGTGGGCCGGAACCGGCGCGGCTGCCCGCCCCTTTCCTGTCCTGATCGGACGCCTTTCAGGCAATCAGCTGCCACTCAGGGCTTCACGGCTTCAGGGCTTCACGGCTTCACGGCTTCACGGCTTCAGGGATGGGACAGCTGTCCGGCACCGCCCCGCCTGCGTATCCGCGCCTGGGCGCGCTCCGCGGCCCTGGCCTGGCGCCGGGCGCGGCGCCGCTCACGCCGCAGGGCGCGAGCCGTGCTGCTCGGCGTCGACACCACGCCGTTGCGCTGGTTCCACACCTGACGCGTCACCCAGACGTCGAGCGCGCCCCACGTGGCCGCGACGGTGCTGACCACGCTGCTGATGACCATCGGGAAGGCCAGCCACGAGCCCGCCATGGTGCACAGGAAGGCCACCATCGCCTGTATCAGCGTCACGGCGATGAACAGCACCGCCCGCACCGCCGCGGTCCGCACCGGATCGGGCAGCCTGCGCCGCCGGGCCGGCTCCTCGACCCACAACGGCCGGGCCCGCGGCGGCACGGCCGCCGCCATGTCGTAGTCCGGCGCCTCGGGGCTCCGCGGCTTCGCCCCCTGTGCCCTCACACCGCCCCGGTGCGCCTGATGCCGCTCCGCCGTGCCCATCAACGTGTCACTCCCCATCCCCAGCAGACCACCTGCCCCGTGCCCGGATCACACGGCTCCCCTGTGATTGCCCGGCTTGCGCTGTTTCACGCAGCCCGGGTGCGGGATGCGGCTCCTGTGGCCGATTCCGCCCCGTCTCCCATGGATAAGGACGAACGGCAGGTCCCGAAGATTCCCAGGACCGCCAAATTCCGGCCAACTGGCCGGTCATCCGCTCGGAGTGGTTTCGTCGCCCGGCGCGGGAATCGCGGGAGGCAATCTCCCGCAATGGCCGGACAACTCCGCATCTCCCTTCCCACGAGCGGAAGTTAAGCCTCCGGATGGCTCTTCGAGTTCGCTCTGCGTCGGTAGTAGGCTCGCGCCGTTTATTGACGCACGTCCGTGCCCCCGGCCGAGGGGGGTCGAGCTGGGGGAGGCCATGCGCTTTCGCGGGAAGTCGATCCGCCGGAAGATCGTGGCGCTGCTCCTCGTGCCGCTGGTGTCCCTGACCGCCATCTGGGGTTTCGCCACGGTCCTGACGGGACGCGAGGCCCAGCGGCTGTTCAACTTGTCCGACGTGGTGGAGAAGATCGGCTACCCCATCGAGGACACCGTCCGCGTCCTGCAGCAGGAGCGCCGGCAGACCCTCGTCTACCTCGCCGACCCCCGAGCCTCCGACGGGCTCGCCGACCTCCGGCGCAGCCGCGGCGTCACCGACGACGCCGTCTCCGAGATCCGTAGGAACGCCCGCGACGCCGACGTCCGCGACGCCCTGGGGGACGGCATCGGCGAGCGGCTGACGGCGGTACTGGACGCCTTCGACGGCATCGATTCCCTGCGCCGCAGCGTCGAGGACGGCACCGTCGACCGGGCCCAGGCCCTCGATCTGTACAACCGCCTCGTCGACCCCTGCTACGTCCTGCTCGCCAATCTCCACGTCGTCGACAGCGTCGAGATGGACAAGCAGTACCGCGCGCTCGTCAACCTCGCCCGCGCCCGTGAACTGCTCGCCCGCGAGGACGCCCTGCTCGGCTCGGCCCTGATCGTCGGCAAGCTCTCCCGCGGCGAGATCCGCGCCGTGTCCGCCCTCGTGGCGCAACGCACCCTGCTCTACGACGTCAGCCTGCCGCTGCTGCCCTCCACGGAACGCGAGCGGTACGAGGGGTTCTGGAAGAACGCCGCCACCGCCCCGCTGCGCGTCGCCGAGGAGGCGGCCGTCTCCTCCGGGCCCGGCGTCCCGCACGACGTGAGCGCCAAGAGCTGGGACACCACCGCCGGTGACGTCCTCGACGAACTCGGCACCCTCAACGACCAGGCCGGCGACCGCTACCAGGACCGCGTCCGTCCGGTCGCCATGGGCGTCATCGCCAAGGCAGCCGTCGCCGGCGTCCTGGGACTGGCGGCCCTGCTCCTGTCGCTCTTCCTGTCCGTGCGCGTCGGCCGGGGCCTCATCCGCGACCTGCGGCAACTGCGTCTGGACGCGCACGACGCGGCAGGCGTGCGGCTGCCCAGCGTCATGCGCCGGCTGTCCGCGGGCGAACAGGTCGACGTGGAGACCGAGGTACCGCGCCTCGAGTACGACAAGAACGAGATCGGCGAGGTCGGCCAGGCCCTCAACACCCTTCAGCGTGCGGCGGTCGAGGCCGCGGTCAAGCAGGCCGAGCTGCGCGCCGGAGTCTCCGAGGTGTTCGTCAACCTCGCGCGCCGCAGCCAGGTCCTGCTGCACAAGCAGCTCACCCTGCTCGACACCATGGAGCGCCGCACCGAGGACACCGAGGAACTCGCCGACCTGTTCCGCCTCGACCACCTGACCACCCGCATGCGCCGGCACGCCGAGGGCCTGGTGATCCTCTCCGGCGCCGCCCCCTCCCGGCAGTGGCGCAAGCCCGTCCAGCTCATGGACGTCGTACGGGCCGCCGTCGCCGAGGTCGAGGACTACGAACGCATCGAGGTCCGGCGCCTGCCACGGGTCGCCGTCACCGGACCGGCCGTCGCCGACCTCACCCATCTCGTCGCCGAACTCCTCGAGAACGCCACGGTGTTCTCCCCGCCGCACACCGCCGTCCAGGTCGTGGGCGAGCGGGTCGCCAACGGATTCACCCTGGAGATCCACGACCGCGGTCTCGGCATGGCGGCCGACGCGCTGCTGGACGCCAACCTCCGGCTCGCCGAGACACCGGAGTTCGAGCTGTCCGACACCGACCGGCTCGGCCTGTTCGTGGTCAGCCGACTCGCCCAGCGGCAGAACGTCCGGGTCTCTCTGCAGCCGTCGCCGTACGGCGGCACCACCGCCGTCATCTTCATCCCCGACGCCCTGCTGACCGACGACGTCCCGGACACCAACGGCATCGGTTTTCGGCTGGACCGCCCGCGCCGCGCCAAGGAGGCCGAACCGGCGGAGGGCCGCCGAGGCGCGCTCTCCCCGGCCCCCGTCCAACTGCCCGGTCTGACCGCCTCGCTGCTGGACGGCCCCGTCGAGCTGGAGGCCCCCGTCGACCTGGACGCCATCGGGGACTTCCCCGGGGCCCTCGACGACGAGGACGGCGAACGCGGCGGGCTGTTCCGCCCCCGCCGCTCCCTCACCCTCGCGGACCAGCAGCCCGCCGGCCCGCACGGCGACCCGCTGCGCGAGGCGGCCGACGCCCGCGGCCCGGGCCAGGGCGCCTCCGCCGGCGACGCGGCCGCCGGCGCCCCGGTCCCGCTGCCCCGCCGCCGCGCTCCCAAGCTGGTCAGCTCGCACGGACGCCCGGTCGTCGAGCAGTGGTCGCGCCGCGAGGACGCCGACGACCGGCGCACCACCGGCCCGGCCAGGTCCCAGGCGCAGGCCGCCGGACCGACCCGCCGACCGGTCGAGGAGTTGCCGGCCGGCGGTGGACCGGTCCGGCCGGAGCAGGACCCCACGCCACCACTGCCGACCCGCCGGCGCGGCGCCTCGCCGCTGCGCCCCGGCGTGGGCGGAGCCGACCGGCCCGGTGAGCAGACCGCACCCGCGGCGCCGTCGGGCCGCGGCCCCCGTGAGGCGGGGGACACCACCGCACTTCCCGGCCGTGGCCGCCGTGCCGAGGCCGCCCCCGGCGACGCCTCCGCGGACGCGCGGGAACCCGGCCCCGGCGCGGCGGCGCTGCCCCGGCGCGTCCGGCAGGCCAGCCTGGCCCCGCAGCTGAAGCAGGGCCCCGCCCCGCGCACGGCGGACACCACCGACCTCGCGGACCGGGACGCCGACGAGGTACGCAGCCGTATGGCCGCACTCCAGCGCGGCTGGCAGCGCGGCCGCGAGGAGAACGCCGCGGGCGACGACGCCCACGGCGGCACAGCACGAGGAACGAACAAGGGGGACGGTCGATGACCGCACCGAAGGCGACCGGCCACACCGCGACCGACAGGAACGGGGAGCTCAACTGGCTCCTCGACGAACTCGTGGACCGCGTCGCGAGCATCCGCAAAGCCGTCGTCCTGTCCAGCGACGGCCTGGCGACCGGCGTGTCCAAGGACCTGACCCGGGAGGACAGCGAGCACCTCGCCGCCGTGGCCTCCGGTTTCCACAGCCTCGCCAAGGGCGTGGGCCGCCACTTCGAGGCGGGCAGCGTCCGCCAGACGGTCGTCGAACTCGACGACGCCTTCCTGTTCGTCACGGCCGCCGGCGACGGCAGCTGCCTCGCCGTGCTCTCCGACGCCGATTCGGACGTCGGCCAGGTCGCCTACGAGATGACGCTGCTGGTCAAGCGGGTCGGAGTGCATCTGGGCGCGGCTCCGCGCACCGATCTGCCCGCGGGCGGGTAGTGGAATGTCATGAGTGCTGACGATCAGGGAAGAAGCCACTGGTTCGACGACGAGGCCGGACCGGTCGTGCGTCCGTACGCGATGACGCGCGGCCGCACCTCCGCTCCCGGCCAGCACCGCCTCGACCTGATCGCGGTCGTCGTCACCGAACCGCGCGCCGCCGACCCGGAAGCGGACCCGACGCTGTCCCCGGAACACGTGGACATCGTCGGGCTGTGCCGCGACGCCCCGCAGTCCGTCGCCGAGCTCGCGGCGGAGCTCGCCCTGCCCATCGGCGTGGTGCGGGTCCTCGTCGGGGACCTCGTGGACGCGGAACTCGTCCACGTGAACCGGCCCGTGCCCCCGGCAGAGCTGGTGGACGAGAGTATCCTGCGCGACGTGATCAACGGCCTGCGGGCGCTGTGAGCGGCGCGGAAGCGGGGTACTGACGTGACCGGCTGGCAGTTCTGGGTCGACCGAGGCGGCACCTTCACCGACATCGTCGCGCGCCGCCCGGACGGCCGCCTGCTGATGCACAAGCTGCTGTCGGAGAACCCCGCCCGGTACTCCGACGCGGCCGTCGCGGGTGTCCGCGAACTCCTCGACGGCTCCGGGGACCCGGTCGAGGCCGTCCGCATGGGGACCACGGTCGCCACCAACGCCCTCCTGGAACGCAAGGGCGAGCGCACCCTCCTGGTCGTCACCCGGGGCTTCCGCGACGCCCTGCGCATCGGCTACCAGAACCGGCCGCACATCTTCGCGCGCCGCATCGAACTGCCCGAGCTGCTGCACGAGCGGGTCGTCGAGGCCGACGAGCGCATCGCCGCGGACGGGACCGTCCTGCGCCCCCTCGACCCGGACTCCCTCGTGGGCCCGCTCCGGCAGGCATACGACGAAGGGATCCGTGCCGTCGCCGTCGTCTGCATGCACAGCCACCTCCACCCCGCCCACGAACAGGCCGTCGGACGGCTCGCCGCCCGCATCGGCTTCCCGCAGATCTCGCTGTCCAGCGAGGTCAGCCCGCTGATGAAACTGGTCCCGCGCGGGGACACCGCCGTCGTCGACGCCTACCTGTCGCCCGTGCTGCGCCGCTACGTCCAGCACGTCGCCGACCAGCTCGCGAGCGTCCGCCTGCTGTTCATGCAGTCCAACGGCGGCCTCGCCGAGGCCGGCCAGTTCCGCGGCAAGGACGCCATCCTCTCCGGCCCGGCGGGCGGCATCGTCGGCATGGCCCGCATGTCGCAGCTCGCCGGCTTCGACCGGGTCATCGGCTTCGACATGGGCGGCACCTCCACCGACGTCTCCCACTTCGCCGGCGAGTACGAGCGCGTCTTCACCGCGCGGATCGCCGGGGTCCGGCTGCGCGCTCCCATGCTGGACATCCACACCGTCGCGGCCGGCGGCGGCTCCGTCCTCCACTTCGACGGCTCCCGCTACCGCGTCGGACCGGACTCGGCGGGCGCGGACCCGGGACCCGCCTGCTACCGCGGTGGCGGCCCGCTCGCCGTCACCGACGCGAACGTCATGCTCGGCCGCATCCAGCCCGCCCACTTCCCGAGGGTCTTCGGGCCCGGCGGCGACCAGCCCCTCGACGACGCGCTCGTCCGCGAACGCTTCACCGCCCTGGCGCACGAGATCCGCGGGAAGACCGGCGACGACCGCACCCCCGAGCAGGTCGCCGAGGGCTTCCTGCAGATCGCCGTCGCCAACATCGCCAACGCCGTCAAGCGGATCTCCGTCCAGAAGGGCCACGACGTCACCCGCTACGCGCTCACCACCTTCGGCGGCGCGGGCGGCCAGCACGCCTGCATGGTCGCCGACTCGCTCGGCATCCGCACCGTCCTGGTTCCGCCCATGGCGGGCGTCCTGTCCGCGCTCGGCATCGGTCTCGCCGACACCACCGCCATGCGCGAGCAGTCCGTCGAGGCGCCGCTGCGGCCCGCCTCGATGCCCGCCGTCCGGAGAACGGCCGACGACCTCGAAGCGGCGGCCCGCGCCGAACTCCTCGCCGAGGACGTGCCCCACGACCGTGTCCGGGTCACCCGTCGCGCCCAACTGCGCTACGACGGCACCGACACCACCCTCACCGTCGAGCTGACCGAGCCCGACGCGATGAAGCGCGCCTTCGAAGAACGTCATCGCGCCACGTACTCCTTCACCCTCGACCGGCCGATCGTCGTCGAAGCCCTCTCCGTGGAAGCCACCGGCATCACCGAACCCCCCGATCTGTCCGCCCTCGCCCCGTACGAGGGCCGCCCCGCCGCCCCGGACACCGTGCGCCTGCACACCCACGGCGCCTGGCACGACGTACCGCTGCACCGCCGCGAGGACCTGCCCCCCGGCCACACCGTCACCGGACCCGCGATCATCACCGAGGCCAGTGCGACGACCGTCGTCGACGACGGCTGGCGGGCCGTGGCGCGGGACGACGGGCATCTGGTCGTGGAACGCCTGGCGGTCACGCAGAGTTCCGACCTGGACACGAAAGCGGACCCGGTCCTGCTCGAGGTCTTCAACAACCTCTTCATGTCCATCGCCGAGCAGATGGGCGCCCGCCTGGAGTCCACAGCCCAGTCCGTCAACATCAAGGAGCGCCTGGACTTCTCCTGCGCCCTCTTCGACCCCGACGGGAACCTGGTGGCCAACGCCCCGCACATCCCCGTGCATCTGGGGTCGATGGGCACCAGCGTCAAGGAGGTCGTGCGGCGCCGGGGCGCCTCGATGCGGCCCGGCGACACCTACGCCGTCAACGATCCGTACCACGGCGGCACGCACCTGCCGGACGTCACCGTCATCACCCCGGTCTTCGACACGCAGGGTGACCGGATCCTGTTCCACGTGGCCTCCCGCGGCCACCACGCGGAGATCGGCGGCATCGCCCCGGGCTCCATGCCCGCCGACAGCCGCGCCATCGAGGAGGAGGGCGTCCTCTTCGACAACTGGCTGCTCGCCGAGAACGGCCGCTTCCGCGAGGAGGAGACGCTGCGGCTGCTCACCGAGGCGCCCTACCCCTCCCGCAACCCCAGGACCAACCTCGCCGACCTGCGCGCCCAGATCGCCGCCAACCGGAAGGGCGTCGACGAGGTCGCCCGCATGATCGACGATTTCGGCCCGGACGTCGTGCAGGCCTACATGAAGCACGTCCAGGACAACGCCGAGGAAGCGGTCCGCCGGGTCGTCGACGCCCTCGACGACGGCGAGTACGCCTACGAGACCGACGCGGGCGCCGTCATCCGGGTACGCGTGCGCGTGGACCGTGGCGACCGGTCCGCCACCATCGACTTCAGCGGCACCTCGGCGCAGCTGGCCGGCAACTTCAACGCCCCCTTCGCGGTCGTCAACGCGGCCGTCCTGTACGTCTTCCGTACCCTGGTCGCCGACGACATCCCGCTCAACGACGGCTGCCTGCGCCCCCTTCGCATCGTCGTGCCGCCCGGCTCCATGCTCGCGCCCGACCCCCCGGCCGCCGTCGTAGCGGGCAACGTCGAGACGTCCCAGGCCATCACCGGCGCCCTGTACGCGGCGCTCGGCGTACAGGCGGAGGGCTCCGGCACCATGAACAACGTCACCTTCGGCAACGAACGCCACCAGTACTACGAGACCGTGGCCTCCGGATCCGGCGCGGGCGACGGCTTCCCCGGCGCGCCGGTCGTCCAGACGCACATGACCAACTCGCGGCTCACCGACCCCGAGGTGCTGGAGTGGCGGCTGCCGGTGCTGCTCGAGGAGTTCGCCGTCCGGCACGGCAGCGGCGGAGCCGGACGGTGGCGGGGCGGTGACGGCGCCGTACGCCGCATTCGCTTCCTGGAGCCCATGACCGTCTCCACGCTGTCCCAGCACCGCAGGGTGCCGCCGTACGGCATGGCGGGCGGCGAGCCGGGCGCGCTGGGCGCCAACCGCGTGGAGCGCGCGGACGGCACCGTCACGGTTCTGGCCGGAAGCGACTCGGCGGACGTCGGCCCCGGCGACGTACTCGTCATCGAGACACCCGGCGGCGGAGGCTACGGGCCGCCGTCGTCCCACCCCCATCGAGCAGGAGAAGAAATCGATGATCTTCGGGCGTTCTGAGCGCGGCAAGCCGCCGGTCGAGCCCGTCACGCTCAAGATCCTGGTGGCGGGCGGCTTCGGCGTGGGCAAGACCACTCTCGTCGGGGCGGTCAGTGAGATCAGGCCGCTGCGCACCGAGGAACTGCTCACCGAGGCCGGACGGCCCTTCGACGACACGAACGGCGTGGAAGGCAAGCACACCACCACCGTGGCCATGGACTTCGGCCGCATCACGCTGCGCGAGGACCTCGTCCTGTACCTCTTCGGCACCCCCGGCCAGCAGCGCTTCTGGTTCATGTGGGACGAGCTGTCCGAGGGCGCGCTGGGCGCCGTCGTGCTCGCCGACACCCGCCGCCTGGAGGACTGCTTCGCCGCCGTCGACTACTTCGAGCGGCGCTCCATCCCGTTCGTGGTCGGCGTCAACTGCTTCGAGGACGCCGCCCGTTATCCCGCGGATGAGGTCCGCCAGGCGCTCGACCTGGACGAGGGGGTGCCGCTGCTGCTGTGCGACGCCCGCGACCGCGAGTCGGTCAAGGAGCTCCTCGTCGGGGTCGTCCAGCACGCGATGGCGTACGGCGCCCGAGGCCGGCAGGCCGCCGTCACCACCTGAGGCGCCGCGAGCGGCCCGTGCCTCCGCAGGCCGGGGCACGGGAAGAACCGGAATCAGCCCGGGAGACTCCCGTCGTCGGTCGCGACGGCGGGTCCGGCCGGTGCGGTGAGGTGCCCGGTGGCGTCCAGGGTCTCCCGGATCAGCGGGGCCAGGGGCTGCCGGTCGGGGCCGTCGATCCAGCGTTCGAAGGCGACCTTGAAAGCGGCGATCCCGATTTCGGCGGCGAGTGCCGCGGTGGTGGGCTCCAGCCCGCGTTCGCGAAGCGCGTGGGCGAGGGTGGCGACGAGTGAGGCCAGTTTGGCCAGTTCGCGTTCCTGCAGTTCGGGATTGGCGGCGATGACGGCCTGCCGCTGCCGTATCAGTTCCGCACGGTCCTCGAAGACGGGAGCCGCTTCGGTCAGGGCGTGGGCGATCACCTCCAGCGGCGCCAGCGGGCCGGCGGCGGTGGCCGTGGCCTTCGCGAGGACGTCGGCCAGGGCGTTGGGCTGGAACAGGACTTCCCGCTTGTCGGCGAAGTGCCGGTAGAAGGTGCGCTCGGTGACGCCGGCCCGGGCGGCGATCTCCGCCACGGTGGTGGCGTCGAAGCCCTTGTCGTTGTAGAGCTCCATCGCCGCCTTCTCCAGGCGGCCTCGTGCGTCGGGCTTCCATCGGCTCATGCTCCGATCCTACACATCGATGACAGAAGCTGACATCAAAGTGATGGCAGAGTCTGACATGACTGCTACGGTGATGTCACGAACTGACATCAGGGTCTCCGCCGCCGGTGGGGAGCCCGCAGCAGGAAGGCCGCACCACCATGCGCGTATTCGTCACCGGAGCCTCCGGACACGTCGGCTCCGCCGTAGTCCCCGAACTTCTCGAAGCGGGACACCAGGTCGTCGGGCTGGCCCGCTCGGACAGCTCCGCCGCCGCGTTGACGGCAGCCGGTGCCGAGGTGCACCGAGGCGACCTCGACGATCTCCACGGCCTCGCCGCGGCCGCGGCCGCGGCCGACGGGGTCATCCACCTGGCCTTCAAGCACGACGCCATGTTCGCCGGCGACTTCGACGGCGCGGTGGCAGCGGATCTGCGCGCCATCGACACCCTCGGGGACGCGCTCGCCGACACCGGCAAGCCTTTGGTGACCACGTCGGGAACCATGCTGCTCGCCTTCGCGGGACTGGAAGACGCCGCCACCGAGGCCGACGCGCTCGACGCAGGGCCGCGGATCGACGCCGAGAACGCGGTGGTCGCACTCGCGGAACGCGGCATCCGCTCGTCCGTCGTCCGGCTTCCTCCGACCGTGCACAGCGCGCTCGACCACAACGGATTCGTCCCGACCTTCATCTCCATCGCCCGGTCCAAGGGCGTCTCCGCCTTTGTGAGCGACGGGGCCAACCGCTGGCCCGCCGTGCACACGCTGGACGCGGCACGCCTGTACCGGCTGGCACTGGAATCCGCGCCGGCCGGGTCACGGCTGCACGCGGTCGACGACGAGGGCATCACCTTCCGCCGGATCGCCGAGGGCATCGGCCGCGGGCTGAACCTGCCCACGGTCAGCATCCCGCCGACCGAGGCCGACGCCCACTTCGGCTTCCTCGGTGCCCACGCCCAGGCCGACAACCCGTCCCGGAGCGCGCTGACCCGGGACCTCCTCGGCTGGAAGCCCGTCCAGCCCGGCCTCATCGACGACCTCGGCCGGGGCCACTACTTCGACGCCTCCGCCGCCACCCCGCGCTGAGCCGTCCCCCCTTCCCGTCCGCCCGGCCCGGCGGAACCGCCCGAACGACCCGGCACACCCGTACGACCGGCTGCCGCGCAGCCGCGAGGAGACGAACGACATGAACACCAAGACCGCACCCGAGCGGATCGACCCCGAACTCGCCGAGGCCCTGAAGGCGGTGCCGATGACCGAGGCGGGGGTGTTCGACCTCGGCGACCTGGAGGGCACGCGCGTCGGCGTCCGCGCCTTCGCCGAGGCGATAGCGGCCCGGATACCGGATGAGCCGGCCGTGTCGGTCGAAGAGGCCGACGTGGTCCGCCCGGACGGATCCACCCTCCCTGTCCGGCTGCTGCGGCCCACCGAGGCAGCCGGGCCGCTTCCGGCGCTGCTCTGGTTCCACGGCGGCGGGCAGGTCCTCGGATACGCGGCCCAGGACGATCCCACCCTCAAGCACCTGGTGCTGGAGGTCGGCTGCGTCGTCGCCGCCGTCGACTACCGGCTCGCGCCGGAGGCCCCCGCCCCGGCCGCCGCCGAGGACGGACTGCTCGCCTTCCGCTGGCTCCGCGGTCAGGCAGCCGCGCTCGGCATCGACCAGGACCGCGTCGCCCTGGCGGGGCAGAGCGGAGGCGGCGGCATCGCCGCGGCCACCGCGCTGATGATCCGCGACCAGGGCGAGCCGGCGCCGTTGTTCCAGGCGCTGAGCTACCCGATGCTCGATGACCGCAACACCACCGCTTCGAGTCACGAGGTCACCGGCATCGGCATCTGGGACCGCGCGACCAACATCGCGGCCTGGAACCTGATCCTCGGGGACCGCGCCGACGCCGACGAGGTGCCGCCGTACTGCGCGCCCGCACGCGCGACGGACCTCACCGGCCTGCCGCCCACCTTCATCGCGGCCGCCGAACTCGACGTCTTCCGCGACGAGGACCTGAGCTACGCGACCAGGCTCCAGGCCGACGGCGTACCCGTCGAACTGCACCTGTACCCCGGCGCGTACCACGCCTTCGACCTCTTCGCCCCCGAAGCCGCGGTGAGTGCCGCGTACGTCCACGCCTGGTACGGATACCTGCGCCGCCGGTTCTCCGCCCGCCGGCCCTGAGCGCCCGGTTCGCGGACCGGCCGCGCGGCGACGGCGGCTGAGGCTCGCCGCTCGCCGCTCGCCGCGGCGTTCGCCGGCAGGCCGCCACCCGGACCTGCCGGCAGCCGGTCCCCGGGCCGTCATGACCGCGCGCATGCCGAGCCGGACGGCGGCGTACACGTTCGCAGGGGCCTCGGCCGCTGTGCCTGTGTCACCCGGTCCCTGCTGCGGTGCCCTCAGGCCGTACGGTCCGGGCCCGGAGGTGTGCGCGCTCTCCCTGGCGGCCCAGGAGGCTGAGGATTTCGACGGGGTTCTCGTCGGCGTTGCCGAACCAGTGGGGGGTGCGGGTGTCGAACTCGGCCGCTTCACCGGGCCCCATGACCAGGTCCTTGTCTCCCAGGACCAGGCGCAGGCGGCCGTCGAGGACGTAGATCCACTCGTAGCCCTCATGGCTGGACTGCTCGGGCTCGGGTGAGCGCATCCTGGGCGAGATGATCAGTTTGTAGGCTTGCAGGCTTCCCGCTCGGCGAGTCAGCGGCAGCATGGTCATGCCGTGGCGGGTGACGGGCTTGAGCCGCAGACGGGGATCGCCGGTCTGCGGCGCCCCGATGAGTTCGCCGATGTCCACGCGCAGTTCCCGCGCCAGCGGCAGCAGCAGTTCGAGGGTGGGGCGGCGCTGACCGGTCTCCAGGCGGGAGAGCGTGCTCAGGGAGATCCCGGTGGACCGGGCCAGGAAGGTCAGCGACAGGTTGCGCTGAGTGCGCAGCCCTTTCAGGCGGGGCCCGACCGCCGCCATCGTCGATGCGGTCTCTTCGTCCATGCCCCCACCTTGCCACCGCAGCAAGGATCTTTGCACTTCGATCTGCCTGGTCCGACTGTGTCGGCAGACGCCCCCGATGCGGTCGCGGGCGATGACACAGGATCAGGAGACGTGCGATGACCCGAGGCAGCTCGCCCACCGCCCCGGCGGGTGGGCCCGATACCGCGCCGGCGCCGCCGGCCGGTGCGATGGTCAGCGTTCGACGCGGCTCGGTGGCGTCGGCCGTGGCGGTCCTGGTGCTGACGCAGCTGATGTTCGTCGTGGACACCTCGATCGTGCACGTGGCCCTGCCCGACATCCGCCGCGAACTGGGCTTTTCCAGCGCAGGTCTGTCCTGGGTCGTCACCGCCTACGCGCTGGCCTTCGGCGGGCTGATCCTGCTGAGCGGCAAGGTCGGCTCCATGATCGGTCCTCGCCGCGCCCTCGTCCTCGGAGTGGCCGTCTTCGTGATCGCCTCCGTCGCCGGAGGCCTTGCCGGCTCGGCGGGAACGCTGGTGGCCGCGCGCACTCTCCAGGGAGCCGGGGCCGCGCTGGCCGCGCCCAGCGTGCTGGTGCTGCTCATGGGCATCACCGCCCCCGGCCCGCAGCGCTCGCGCGCGATGGCGATGTTCGTCCTCGCCGTCGGTGCCGGAGCCGCGCTCGGTCTGCTCGCGGGCGGGGTGCTGACGCAGACGCTGGGATGGCGATGGGTGATGTTCGTCAACGCCCCGATCGGCGTCCCGGTCCTGCTCGGCGCCGTGCGCAACCTGCCGGAGACGGAGCGCCGGCGCACCTCACCGGACGTCGGCGGAGCCGCTGCCTCGATCCTGGCGATGGTGGCCCTCGTCTTCGCCTTCACCTCCGCCGCCGACCGGGGATGGACCAGCCCCCCGGTACTGGCCGCGTTCGCCGTCGCCGTGCTGTCCCTCGTGCTGCTCGTGGTGTGTGAGCGCAGGCATCCGCACCCGGTGATGCCCCTGGCGTTCCTCTCCCGGATGCGCAGCGCGGGCCCCCTGCTGTCCATGCTGGTCGTCCCGGCCGGTCAGGTCGGCTTCCTGTTCTTCACCACGCTGCTGACCCAGCAGGTCCTCGGTTTCACCCCGGTGCGGACCGGTCTCGCACTCGTGCCCTTCACGCTCGGGCTGATCGCCACCAACCAGCTCACCCCGCGGCTGCTGCCACGGCTGGGCGAACGCGTCATCGGCAGCGCCGGTCTGTCCGGCCTGGTGCTGGGCATCGCCTGGATGGCGCTGGTGGCCGCCGACGCCGGCCCGGACACCTCGATCGTCACCGTGCTGCTGCCCTCGGTCCTGCTCGGTGCGGGCGCGGGCGCGACCTTCGCTCCGGTCACCGCCGTCATCATGAACCAGGCCCCCGCCGAGCACATCGCGGCCGCCGCCGCACTCAACCAGGGCCTGCAGCAACTCGGCGGCGCCATGGGCCTGGCCGTCCTCACCAGCGTCCTGGCCGCCACCGGCGGCCTGGACCGCGGCTTGGGCACGACCCTCTTGGCCACCGCGGCCTTCCCGCTGGCCGGCCTCGTCCTCTTCGGCGTGTGGGCACGACCCGTCCCCGCCCCCGACACCACCCGCGCATGACCCTGCCCCACCGTTCGAAGGAGTCCGTGATGACGGAGAACGACCCGCGTTTCAGTGCCGCCTTCTGGGACCGGCGCTACAGCGGCACCGGCCAGGTGTGGAGCGGTGAGCCCAACTCCGCGCTCGTCGAGGAGGCCGCGCCCCTCGCCCCCGGAACGGCGCTGGAGGCGGGATGCGGTGAGGGCGCGGACGCCATCTGGCTGGCCGGTCAGGGCTGGCAGGTCACCGGCGTCGACTTCTCCTCCCGGGCCCTCCACCGGGCCGCCGGGCACACCCCCGCCCACCTGGCCGGCCGCATCACCTGGCGGCAGGCGGACATCCGCCACTGGCGGCCCGGCGAAGGTCCCCGCTACGACCTGGTCACCGCATCGTTCATCCACTTCCCCCGACCGGTACGGGAATCGGTCTTCGCGGCCCTCGCCGGCCGAGTCGCCCCCGAAGGGCACCTGGTGATCGTCGGCCACCACCCCGGCGACCTCGACACCGCCATGCCCCGCCCGGCCGAACCCGGCCTCTTCTACACCGCCGACGACCTCGCGGCCGACCTCCCCGAACACGAGTGGGAGGTCCTCACCCGAACCGCGCGCCCACGCGCAGCCACCACGCCCGACGGCACGCCGGTGACCATCCACGACACCGTCCTCACCGCCCGGCGCACCCGCTGAGCGACCCGCACGACGGAGAAAGAAGCACGATCATGAGCAACGACCTCGCCCGGCGGACCGCCCTGGTCACCGGAGCCACCGCGGGCATCGGCCGCGCCACCGCCCTGGCCCTGGCCGCACGCGGCGCCGACATCGTCGTCCACGGTCGCGACAAGGACCGCGCCGCCGACACCCTCCAGCAGATCGAGGCCTTCGGAGTCACCGCCCGCCTCGAACTCGCCGACCTGTCCGACCCCGCACAGGTGACCGCCCTCACCGAACGCGTCGGCCACGTCGACATCCTGGTCAACAACGCGGGCATCTTCCGCTTCGCCCGCACCGCCGACACCGACCCGGCCACCTTCGACGCCCACATCGCCGTCAACCTGCGCGCCCCCTACCTCCTCGTCCAGGCCCTCGCCCCCGGCATGGCCGCACGCGGACACGGCGCCATCGTCAACCTCAGCAGCGGCGCCGCCACCACCCCCGGCCCCGGCAGCGGCATCTACGGCGCCACCAAAGCCGCCCTCGAATCCCTCACCCGCGTCTGGGCCGCCGAATACGGTCCCGACGGCGTCCGCGTCAACGCCGTCGCCGCAGGCCCCACCCGCACCGAGGGCACCGCCGCCTACGGCGACGCATTCGAAGCCGCCGGACAGTCGGTCGCCCTCAGGCGCCTCGCCGACCCCGAGGAGATCGCCGCCACCGTCGCCTTCATGGCCTCCCCGGACGCCGGCTACGTCAACGGCGCCACTCTCAGCGCCATGGGCGGCCAACCCGCCCTCGGCCAGGCAGGCGGCACCGCCGCGGCCGGGGACGGTGCGGCGGCTGGAGCGATGCGGCGACGAACCCGTCCGTCATGACGTTCCGCTCGCCGGTCCGCCCATGAGGCCGCGCGGACGACGGGCCCGGTCGCCTCACCGCACCGCGATCACCGCCGACCCGTGCCCGAACACCCGGCGCCGACGCCGGCCTCCTGGTGCACCGCCCGCGCGATCGACGCCCTGAAGATGCCGGCCGGGGGCGCCACCTCGGCCGCGGAGTCCGTCGCGATGCCCGGCAGGTCCGGCCCGGTGGCGGGACAGCGCGGCGTCACCGTCGACACCGCCCGGATCCGCACCGGTTCGGCCCGTCCGTGCCGACGCGCGCTCCATGCCGGACAGCACCGGGCCGCCCCTCCGTCCGACGTCGCGCAGGTGTCCAGCAGGCGCGGGGGATCGGCGACCACGGCGGAGGCGGCGACCTCCCGCGCGGTCACCCGCTTGCGGTGGCGCGCGTACGGATTCAGCGCGCGCGGCCGGGTTCTTCACCCCGGCCTGTGCCGCGTCGGCCCCCACCGCGAGCACCACGTCCGCGAGACCCGGGAGGATCTGCGCCCGCGCGGCGTCGACGGCCTGCGCCCCGGACGCGCACGCCGCGTACACGCTCGCCACCCGGCCCCCCTGCCGGCCCAACTGCCCCGGCGAACGTCGCACCCACCACATGCCGCGCACGGTGTCCGCGCCGACCACCGAGCCCACCCCCCCGCCACTCCAGCCCGGCGTCGGCGGGCGCCGCGCGGGCCGCCGCCACCCCGTACTCGACGAAGCCGCGCCCCCACTTGCCCCAGGGGTGCATGCCCGCGCCGAGCACCGCCACCTCGCCCACTCGCCGCCGACGCAGCCGGGGTTGCGGCGGTGGACGTCCGCACGCGGGAAGAAGACCGAGGAGCAGTCGGCACAGCGGACGCCGAAGACGCGGAAGCCGTCACCGTCACCGGCGAACCGGCCCGCCACCAGGGGTGTGTGCGTACGCGTCACGATTCCTCCCGCAGCCAGACGTGATGGAGCGTCAGAAAGTGTCACGGCAGACCGGAGATGGGCAGAGGCAGAGACATGACACGACTCTCCACCGCCTCGCGCGGCCTGGTCACCGTGCTCGCGGCCCTGCTCTGCCTGACCGCCGCCGGCGCCACCGCCCGCGCGGACACCGAGCCCCGGGCCCCGGAGGACTTCGTCGCGCTCCGAACCATGGACCCGACGATCCTCCAGGAAATGCGCTACTTCACCCCGCACAACTTCGTGGGGGAGCGCATCGACGGCTACCGGCAGCCGATCTGCGTCCTCACCCGCCCCGCGGCCGAGGCCCTCCACCGGGCCCAGACCGAGCTCCTGCGCGAGGGCTACACCCTCAAGGTCTACGACTGCTACCGGCCGCAGCGTGCCGTGGACCACTTCGTGCGCTGGGCGGAAGACCTCGACGACCAGGCGATGAAGAGCGAGTTCTACCCGGACGTCGACAAGACCCGCCTGTTCGAGGACGGGTACATCGCGGAGAAATCCGGCCACAGCCGCGGCTCGACCATGGACCTCACGATCGTGCGGCTCCCGGCCCGGCCGACCAGGCCGTACCACCCGGGAGAGCCCCTGGTCCCCTGCTACGCGCCCGAGGACGAGCGCTTCCCCGACAACTCCGTCGACATGGGTACCGGTTTCGACTGCTTCGACCCCCTCGCCCACACCCTCGACCCGCGTGTCCAGGGCGTACAGCGGGCCCACCGCATGCTGCTCAAGAACACCCTGGAGCGCCTCGGATTCGTGAACCTCGCCGAGGAATGGTGGCACTACACCTTCAAGCCCGAGCCCTACCCGGACACCCATTTCGACTTCCCGGTCTCCTCGAAGTCGCTCGCCGGCCCCCGCTGAGCCGCCCCCCGGCAACTCCCTCTCCGCGATCGGATACAGTCCGCCGCGTGTCCGAAACTCAGCACTCCAACCCCAACTCCGCACCTGGTTCCCACTGTTCGAGCTGCGGAGCGCCCTACGGAGAGGGCGTCACCGGCTGGCCCCGCACCTGCCCGGCCTGCCATGCCGTGGGCTACCGCAACCCGCTGCCGGTCGCGATCGCGCTCCAGCCCGTGTACGACACGCAGGGCACGGCCCTCGTCGTCATCACCCGGACCGTCGCCCCCGCGCAGGGCGGCGTCGCGCTGCCCGGCGGCTACATCGACGACCGCGAGGACTGGCGGCAGGCCGTCGTCCGCGAGCTCAAGGAAGAGACCGGCATCGACGCGGCGAGCCGCGACGTACGGCTCATCGACGCCATGAGCTCGCCCGACGGGCACCTGCTGCTGTTCGGCCTCCTGCCCGAACGCCCGGCCGAGGGCCTGCCGCAGTCCGCCGCCACGGACGAGACGGAGGGCTGGCACCTCCTGCGCAGGCCCGAGGAACTCGCCTTCCCCCTGCACACCCTGGCCGTACGGGCCTGGTTCGAAGGCCGGTACATCTGACTCAGGTCCCCTGAAGCCCGCGTACACGCACCGGGTAGGGCGGTTCGCTCACGCCGTTCTCGCCCTCCCGCTCCACCACCACCCGTCCGCCCTCCCAGCGGGAGACGTACCGCTCCAGCTCCGGCTCCGCCCATCCGTCGCCCGCGTCGGGCACCACCAGGCAGCCCCCGGCCCGACCCCGGTCCGGCGCCCACACCTCCAGCTCCAGCCCGCCCCCGGCCCCGCGCACGGGTATGACGGCACCCGCGCGCGCGAGCACCGGAATCCGCGACAACGGCGCGTCCACCAGCACCCGCCCCGGCCCCTCGTACGCCCGCTCCGTCGCCGTGTCGTACCACCGGCCCCGCGGCAGCCGCACCGCACGGCGCTCCGTGCCCGGACCGAGGACCGGCGCCACCAGCAGGCAGTCGCCCAGCAGGAACGCGTCCTCGCAGTCGCGCAGCGCGCGGTCCTCCGGGGACCCCCACCACAGCGGCCGCACATACGGCGCGCCGGTACGCCGGGCGACATGCGCCAGCGTCACGAAGTACGGCAGCAGCCGCCGGCGCTCCACGAGCGCCGCCCGCGCGTGCTCCAGCACCTCGGCACCGAACTCCCAGGGTTCCCGGTGCCCCGCGCGCACGCCCGCGTGCGTGCGGAACAGCGGCAGGAAGGCGCCCAGCTGGAACCAGCGCAGATACAGCTCGGGCGACGGATTCCCGTCGAAGCCGCCCACGTCCGGCCCCGAGTACGGCACCCCGCACAGCCCCAGCCCCAGGACCAGGGACAGTGACGCCCGCAGCCCCGGCCAGCCGGTCGCCACGCCGCCCGACCACGTCCCGCCGTAACGCTGCATGCCCGCCCACCCGGAGCGCGAGAACACGAACGGCCGCTCCCGCGGCAGCAGCTCGCGCAGTCCCTCGTGGGCCGCCCTGGCCATGCACAGGGCGTAGACGTTGTGCGCCTCACGGTGATCGCCGCCGCGTCCCTCCAGGGAGTGCCTGGCCGATCGCGGGAGCGTCGGCTCACCGAAGGCGGCGAAGGAGGTGGGCTCGTTCATGTCGTGCCAGAACCCGGCGAACCCCTGAGTCAGCCGCTCCTCGTACAGCCCGCCCCACCACTCACGCACGCGCGCGTGCGTGAAGTCCGGGAACACCGCGTCCCCGGGCCACGCCACACCGCGCACCACCCGCCCCGAGGCCTCCCGCACGAACGCGTCCGCGGCCGCACCGCTGTCGTACACGGCGTTGCCCGGCGCGGCCTTCACCGCCGGGCCGACCACGGACACCAGCCGTATCCCGTCCCGGCGCAGCTCGTCGGCGAGCACCGGCAGCTTGGGGAAGCGGTCCTCGTCGACCGTGAACACCTGGTGCCCGTCGTAGTGGTCGATGTCCAGATGGACGGCGTCGAGCGGCAGGTCGCGCTCCTGGTAACCCGCGACGATCCGGCGCACCTCCTGCTCGCCGCCGAAGCCCCGGCGCGCGTGGTGATGGCCGAGCGCCCACGCGGGCGGCAGCGCCGGCGCACCCGTCAGCGAGGCCCAGGCGAGCAGCACGCGCGCCGGGGCGCCCACCATCACCCAGCAGCGCAGCGGCCCGCCGTCCATCCGCAGTTCGCACGTCCCCGCCCGGTCGTGACCGGAACCGGCACCCTCCTCCCCCTCGCGCAGGGTCACCGTCCCGTCCCACGACGTGTCGTGGAACACCAGGTGCGTGGCCGCGTCGGCCACCACCAGCTGCACCGGCATCGTGATGTGCAGCGGATCGTCGCCGGGACCGAACGGCCGGCCCGGATCGGTGTTCCACAGCCGGTACGTGCCGTCGCGCAGCCGTGGCCCCGACGCCCGCCCGCCGAGCCCGAAGAACCGCGCGTCGGCGGGCACCTCGGTCCGCTGCATCCACCGCGCGCCGCCGCCCCCGGCCGGTTCCCACCAGCGGGGCGGCAGATCACGGCGCACGGTCACACCACCCGGGGTGAGCACCTCGACCGCGCCGTGCCGCGAGACGGCCACCGTCGCCCGCTCGGCCACGACCCGCCAGCCGCCGTCCTTGTCGGGCTCCAGCACCGCCCGCGGATCCGGCTCCGGGCAGCGGCCGGCGAGCGCGTACGAGGGCTCGGGGCCCGCCCCGTCCCAGCCCCAGAAGACCGCCCCGTTCACCGCCACCACGATCCGCAGCTCGGAGCGGGCGAACCGGACGACACCGCCCCCCGGGCCCGGCTCCACCTCCCGCACCGGGCCGGGCACCCGTGCGCGCTCGGCGCCCCGCGGCGGCAGCGCACCGGCGTCGGCACGCCGCCTCCGCCAAGCGGCCCGCACGGTGCGCAGCCCCTGCGCCGCCCCCGCCGAACCGACCTTTTTCACCGAACGCACCAGGTCACGACCGTCCATGCTGCTCAGCCTGCCATTGCCGACGCCACGCGCGCGGCTCGTTCAACTGCCGTTCACCCGTGCCTGGGCCACATCGTCATGACAGCGACTATGTGGGGCGCGCCCTGGTGCGGAAGTCGATCACATGGCATCGTCCGTGTCAGCCGCGTCACGCGCACACCCCAGCCCGTGCGCGGAGGACGCACACGACGCGCACAGCCCGGGAGCCGCCCCATGTCGACCGAGAACCCCCAGCCCCTCTGGCAGCCCGATCCGGAGCGTATCGCGCGTGCACAGGTCACGAAGTTCCAGGCCTGGGCCGCCGAACGTCACGGCGCCCCGTCCGAGGGCGGCTACGCGGCACTCCACCGCTGGTCCGTCGACGAGCTGGAGACCTTCTGGAATGCCGTCACCGAGTGGTTCGACGTACGGTTCTCCACGCCGTACGCGCGGGTGCTCGGCGACCGCTCCATGCCGGGCGCCGAATGGTTCCCTGGGGCGACGCTGAACTACGCGGAGCACGCCCTGCGCGCGGCCGCCACCCGCCCGGACGAACCGGCCCTGCTGTACGTCGACGAGACCCACGAGCCGACCCCGGTGAGCTGGTCCGAGCTGCGCCGTCAGGTCGGCTCGCTGGCCGCCGAACTGCGCGCCCTGGGTGTACGGCCGGGAGACCGCGTCAGCGGCTACCTGCCGAACATCCCGCAGGCCGTGGTCGCCCTGCTCGCCACGGCCGCCGTGGGCGGCGTCTGGACGTCCTGCGCCCCCGACTTCGGCGCGCGCAGCGTCCTCGACCGCTTCCAGCAGGTCGAGCCGGTCGTCCTGTTCACCGTCGACGGCTACCGCTACGGCGGCAAGGAGCACGACCGCCGCGACATCGTCGCCGAACTGCGCCGCGAACTGCCCACCCTGCGGGCCGTGGTCCACATCCCCCTCCTGGGCACCCAGGCCCCCGAGGGCGCCCTGGAGTGGTCCGCCCTGACGGGCTCCGACGTCGAGCCCGTCTTCGAGCAGGTCCCCTTCGCCCACCCCCTGTGGGTGCTGTACTCCTCCGGCACGACCGGCCTGCCCAAGGCCATCGTCCAGTCCCAGGGCGGCATCCTGGTCGAGCACCTCAAGCAGCTGGGCCTGCACTGCGACCTCGGCCCCGAGGACCGCTTCTTCTGGTACACGTCCACCGGCTGGATGATGTGGAACTTCCTCGTCTCCGGCCTCCTGACGGGCACCACGATCGTCCTGTACGACGGCAGCCCGGGCTACCCGGACACGGCCGCCCAGTGGCGGATCGCCGAACGCACGCGGGCCACCGTCTACGGCACCTCGGCCGCGTACGTCATGGCGTGCCGCAAGGCCGACGTGCACCCCTGGCGCGACTTCGACCTGTCCGCGGTGCAGTGCGTCGCCACGACCGGTTCACCGCTGCCGCCCGACGGCTTCCGCTGGCTGCACGACGAGTCCGCCGGGAACGGCGCCGGCCTGTGGATCGCGTCCGTCAGCGGCGGCACGGACGTCTGCTCCTGCTTCGCCGGAGCCGTGCCGACGCTCCCGGTCCACATCGGCGAGCTCCAGGCCCCCGGCCTCGGGACCGACCTGCAGTCCTGGGACCCCAGCGGCGAACCCCTGGTCGACGAGGTCGGCGAACTCGTCGTCACCAACCCCATGCCGTCGATGCCGATCTACTTCTGGAACGACCCCGAAGGCAGCCGCTACCGGGACAGCTACTTCGAGACCTACCCCGGCGTGTGGCGCCACGGTGACTGGATCACCATCACCTCCCGCGGCTCCGTCGTCATCCACGGCCGGTCCGACTCGACGCTCAACCGCCAGGGCGTCCGCATGGGCTCGGCCGACATCTACGAGGCGGTCGAGCGCCTGCCCGAGATCAGGGAGTCCCTCGTCGTCGGCATCGAACAGCCCGACGGCGGCTACTGGATGCCCCTGTTCGTGCACCTGGCCCCCGGCGCCGTCCTGGACGAGGCCCTGCTGAACCGCATCAAGCAGACGATCCGGGAGCAGCTCTCGCCGCGTCACGTCCCCGACGAGATCATCGAGGTGCCGGGCGTCCCGCACACCCTCACCGGCAAGCGCATCGAGGTCCCGGTCAAGCGCCTCCTCCAGGGCACTCCGCTGGAGAAGGCGGTGAACCCGGGCTCGATCGACGACCTCGACCTGCTGCACCACTACGAGCAGCTCGCCCGCAAGCGCGGCTGAGAACCGCGAGTCGACCGCCGCAGGCGCCCCGGCCCCCGGACAGCGGGAGCAGGAGCCTGCGGACGGTCGTCGCACGGTCCGCGACCGTCCCGCCCGGACGCCGTTGTCAGTGCACCCGGTTACTGTGAGTGAGCATTGATCGACTGCGCACAGGGGGACACATGTCAGCGCACACCGACCACCGGACCATGCGACGCGTCCTGCACCGCGAGATCGCGGGCACGATCGGACTGCTCACCGACGAGCACGACTTCCGCGCCATGCGGCGCTACCGCAGCTTCGCCTTCCACGACCACACGGCCTACCTCCAGCAGGTGGAGGCGCTGCTCAGGACGCGAGCCTCCGAAGGCAGCCACACCGCGGTCGCCCTCTTCGACCCGCAGGAGTACGCGGCCTTCTGCGCCGACACCGGCCTCGACCCGGACCAGGCGTCGAGCCGCACACGCTTCACGGCCGAACTGGCGGCCGCGGGACCCACCCTGCCCTACGAGGGCCAGCCACTGGCAGACCTCGTCCCCGCCCTCGTCGACGAGGCCGTCCGCCGGGCCACCTGGGAGTACGCCTCCACCCTGCTGACCCGGCTCGGCGCCTGTGCCTCCTGCGGCGAGGACATCGGCCGCGCCGCCTTCACCCGCGCCTCCCACCTCCTGGTCCGCATCCTCGACACGGCGGGGCCGGGAGACCGGCACCTCGTATGCAGCGTCACCGGAACCCCGGAGACCCTGGTCGCCGTCCTCCACGCCGACCAGGACCCGGACGGTGAAACCCGGCTCGACGAGGCCGAGGCCCTCGAATTCGCCACCGTCCTCGCGCTGGGCATCGCCACCCGGGGTCCCGCGGGCCTCGTCATGCGCACCAGCGCGCCGGGCACCGCGGACCGCGTCTACGGCTGGCGTGTCCGCGGGGAGGGCCTCGAGCCCCTGACCGCGGGCGAGGTCTTCGACGCCTACTGCACCGACATCGACTCCGGAGACCTCATCTCGCCTGAATCGGACGTCGACTACTGCGTACCCCCCGACCTGGGCGAGGAGGGTGGCCCGGCGCCGGGCCACCTCCACTGAAACGACAGCGGGGCGCCCCCTCCGGGGCGCCCCGCCATGGAGCCGGCAGGCTGCGCGGGCCGGCGAACCGGCCGGACGGCTACTCGCCGGAGAGCACCGCCTGAGCAGCGTTCCGCGCCTCCTCGGCACTGTCCGTGGCCCGCGCCGCCGCGGCCGCACGCTCGCACTGGGCCAGCGTGTACTTGCTCAGCGCCGCCCGGACATACGGAATCGACGCCGCGCCCATGGACAGGGAGGTGACGCCCAGACCGGTCAGCACACAGGCGAGCAGCGGGTCGGACGCGGCCTCACCGCACACGCCACAGCTCTTGCCCTCGGCCCTGGCAGCCTCGGCGGCCAGCGCCACCAGGTCGAGCAGCGCGGGCTGCCACGGATCCTGCAGCCGGGACACGGCGCCCACCTGACGGTCCGCGGCGAACGTGTACTGCGCGAGGTCGTTGGTGCCCAGCGACAGGAACTCGACCTCCCGCAGGATCGAGCGCGCCCGCAGCGCGGCGGACGGGATCTCGACCATCGCACCGAACTTCGCGTGCAGCCCCGCCTCACGGCAGGCGTCCGCGAACGCCTTGGCGTCGGCACGGTCCGCCACCATGGGGGCCATGACCTCGAGGTGCACCGGAAGCCCTTCGGCGGCCTTCGCCAGGGCGGTCAGCTGGGTGCGCAGCACCTCGGGGTGGTCGAGCAGTGTCCGCAGACCGCGCACGCCCAGTGCCGGGTTCGGTTCGTCGGCCGGGGTGAGGAAGTCCAGCGGCTTGTCCGCGCCCGCGTCGAGGACCCGGACGACGACCCGCCCCTCGGGAAAGGCCTCGAGCACCTGCCGGTAGGCCTCGACCTGCTTGTCCTGCGACGGCGCCTTCTTGCTGTCGTCCAGGAAGAGGAACTCGGTGCGGAACAGACCGACACCCTCGGCCCCGGCCTCCACGGCGGCCGGCACATCGGCGGGACCGCCCACGTTGGCCAGCAGCGGCACCTTGTGTCCGTCCGAGGTGGCACCCGGCCCGGTGGAGGAGGCCAGCGCGGCCTTGCGCTCCGCGGCCGCGGCCTCCAGCTCGGCCCTCTTCTCGGCACTCGGGTTCACGAAGATCTCGCCACTGCTGCCGTCCACGGCGATCACGGTGCCCTCGGCCAGCTCGCCGGCGCCCGGCAGCGCGACCACGGCCGGAACGCCGAGCGCCCGCGCGAGGATCGCACTGTGGCTGGTCGGGCCGCCCTCCTCGGTGACGAAACCGAGCACCAGCGTCGGGTCCAGCAGCGCCGTGTCCGCGGGCGCGAGGTCCCGCGCGATCAGGACGTACGGCTCGTCACTGTCCGGAACCCCGGGCATCGGAACCCCCAGCAGCCGGGCGACGATACGATTCCGCACGTCGTCCAGGTCGGCCACCCGCCCGGCCAGGTACTCACCGGCACCGGCCAGCAGGGCGCGGTAGGCCGCGAACGCGTCGTACACGGCGCGCTCGGCCGTGCTGCCGACGGCGATACGCCGCTCCACATCCGCCATCAACTCGGGGTCCTGGGCCATCATGGCCTGCGCCTCGAGTACCCCCTGGGCCTCTCCGCCGGCCAGATTGCCGCGCGCGATCAGGTCGGCCGCCACCGCGTCCACGGCCTTGCGGGCGCGCCCCTGCTCGCGCTCCGCGTCCTCCGCCGGGATCTGCTGGGCAGGCGGTTCGAGGACCGCCGTTCCCATGTGCCGAACCTCGCCGACCGCCACACCGTGGCTCACACCGACGCCTCGCAGCGTTGTCTCCATCTCACCCTTCTCCGGTAGTGCGGCGGGTCCCGCCGCCGCGGTGGTCGTCCTGCCGCCGTCGGACGGCGGCACCGGCGTCACGCCCATACGAAGAGGCTGTCGCCGGCCTTCACGTCACCGTCTTCGCGGAGTTCGGAGAGAGCGTCGGCCGTGGCCTCGAGCGCCACGACCGGGCAGACGGAGGACTTGCCGGCGGCCTCCACGGCAGCCGGGTTCCAGCGCACGATGCCCTGGCCACGGGTCACGGTGTCGCCCTTGTTCACCAGTACCTCGAAGCCCTCGCCGTTGAGCTGCACGGTGTCGATGCCGAGGTGGGTGAGCACCCCATGTCCCTGCTCGTCCACGACCACGAAGGCGTGCGGGTGCAGGGAGACGACGACTCCGTCCACCGGGGCGACGGCCTCGGAAGGCTCGCGCACGGGGTCGATCGCGGTGCCCGGGCCGACCATGGCCCCGGAGAAGACCGGATCAGGCACTGCGGTCAGTCCGATGGCGCGTCCTGCCAGCGGGGACGTCACGGTGGTCATGGGAAGCCTCCCAGGGGTGGAGATTCATGTAGGGGCCGTCACCGCATGTCCCTGACGGCGCACTGTGCAGCAGGGTATGTCATACGAAGTGCCGGTTCGGAGGGAAGATACCGCTTAGAGGTCTAGACCACCACCCCGACAGATTTGCACCCGATCGGCGGCCCCGTGTACAGTCGTATCCCTGCTTGAGGACGAGCGACGCGGACCAAGCGTCCTCGCTCGGCAGGCACCCATACTCGTCAGATCCTATCCCGGGTCGCGTTCTGCATGTCCGCAGAACGGTGGTCAGGGAGACGGAAAAACACTGATAGAGTTTGGAACACCGAAGGGAAGCCCGGAGGAAAGCCCGAGAGGGTGAGTACAAAGGAAGCGACCGTTCCTTGAGAACTCAACAGCGTGCCAAAAATCAACGCCAGATATGTTGATACCCCGTCTCCGGCCATCATGACCGGGACGAGGTTCCTTTGAAAAAACACAGCGAGGACGCTGTGTGCGAGAGGATCATTCCTCCTCTCGCACCGCTCTCGTGGTGTCATCCCGATTACGGGAAAACATTCACGGAGAGTTTGATCCTGGCTCAGGACGAACGCTGGCGGCGTGCTTAACACATGCAAGTCGAACGATGAAG
>NZ_JAYMHD010000074.1:0-14973 GCF_035656535.1 Streptomyces sp. H51 | reverse complement strand
TGCCGCACGTCATCGTGAAACGTCCTCAACCGTTCGGAGACGGTGGCGTAGAACGAGGCGGTCTTACCCTGCAGCAGCTCCGACACAGGTCGGAGGCCCTTCCCGAGCACGTCGCAGGTGGCGGCAGACGAGTCGGGCTGTACGCCGGGTTCTGTTCCGGCGGGTCCTCGCGGGCCCGCCGGCGACGGCCATCCATCTAGGGCCGGTGTTGCCACCGGCCTCGTGCGGTCTACCCGCGGACTCGGGCGGGCAGCCCTCGGTCGTCCGCGCAGAAACACCGGAGTGCTTCCTTTTGACCTTGCTCCAGGTGGGGTTTACCCAGCTGCCCAGGTCGCCCTGGGCACTGGTGGTCTCTTACACCACCGTTTCACCCTTACCCGGCACCGAAGTGCCGGGCGGTCTGCTTTCTGTGGCACTGTCCCGCGGGTCACCCCGGGTGGCCGTTAGCCACCACCCTGCCCTGTGGAGCCCGGACGTTCCTCGGGGAGCACCCCCGTCAGGGGGACTCCACGCGGCCGTCCGCCCGGCTCGTCTGCCGTGTCGGCCATGTTACCGGGCGCGGCGGGGCCTTCCGCGCCGACCCCGCCGTGGCCAGCACCGAGCCCGCCAGGATCAGGGCGAAGGCCGCCATCGTGCCGGCCGTCAGCCGCTCGTCCAGGAACAGCACCCCGGCCGCCACGGCCACCGCCGGGTTGACGTACGTGATGACCGTCGAGCGGGTCGGGCCGATCTCCTTGATCAGTTCGAGGAAGGCGACGAAGGCCAGCGCGGTGCAGACGACGCCCAGGCCGGCCAGGGACGCCAGCACGGAGGGCGCGGGCAGGGCCGTGGGCCGGGTCGCCGCCGCGGCGGGGGCGTAGACCAGGGCAGCCAGGGCCAGGCAGGGGGCGATGAGCTGGAGCGTCGGGACGTCCTTCAGCCGGCGGGCCGCTATCAGCGGCGCCGTCGCGTAGCCCACGACCGTCAGCAGCACCTCGGCCAGCGAGCGGGCGTCGCCGCCGGTGAGGTGGGGGACGGTGAGGACGGCCACGCCCGCCAGGCCCAGCGCCAGGCCGGCCACCCGGCGGGCGCCGAGCCGTTCCGTGTCGCCGAGGAGGCGGGCCGCCGCGACGCCGACGATCGGGACGCCCGCGATCAGCAGGCCGGCGGTGGAGCTGGACAGGCGGCGTTCGGCGTCCGTGAGCGTGAACCACGGGACGATGATCTCCAGGCACGCGAAGGCCAGCATCGGCTTCCAGTGCGTCCGCAGCGTGCCGGGGAGACCGCCGCCGCGCAGGGCGAACGGGAGCAGCAGGGCCGCGCCCACGGCGCAGCGCGTGAACACCACCGCCGACGGGGAGAGGTCCTCCACCGCCACCTTGATCAACAGGTAGGGAACGCCCCAGACCACTCCCATCAGGGAGAACAGGAACCAGCCACGTGCAGTCATGCGGCGAGTCTCCGGCCGGTCAGCACCCGCCGTCTTGAACGCTGTTGCGGTACGCCGCCGGGGTGACCCCGAGCACGCGGCGGAACCAGCGCGTCAGGTGCGCCTGGTCCGCGAAGCCGACCAGGCCGGCCGCCTCGGCGGGGCGCAGACCGGCGTCCAGCAGGCCGCGGGCCCGGTGGACGCGGTGCTGCGCGAGCCAGGCGTACGGCGGCAGTCCCATGGCGGTGCGGAAGGCGCGCAGCAGCTGGTAGCGGGACAGGCCCAGGTCGGTGGCCAGGTCGGCGAGGGACGGCGGGTCGAGGAGTTCGTCGGCCAGGCGGTCGCGTACGACGCGGGCGATGCGGTCGGCGCCGGGCACGGCGTCGTCCGCCGGGCGGGCGGTGGAGTGGCGGCGGGCGAGGGCGGTGAGCAGCCACGGCAGGCGGGACTCGGTCTCCAGGGGGTCCGGGCAGGCGCTCAGTTCGGTGTGGGTGCGCAGGACCGCCATGGCCAGCTCCGGGTCGTCGATCAGCGGCTCGCGGAAGTGCGGTACGCCGCCGAGGGTGCCGTCCGTGAGCAGTTCGGTCCGCGCGTACAGGGCGCGGTAGGCGTAGCCGTCGGTGGGGGTGCCGGGCCCGCCGGTGTGGATCTCGCCGGGGGCCAGGACGACGATGGAGCCGGGGCCGGTGCGGATGTGACCGCCGCGGTAGTCGATGACCTCGGAGCCGGCCACGCAGACGCCGACGGTGAACTCGTCGTGCGCGTGGGGCGCGTAGACGTGTGTGTCGAAGCGGGCGGTGAGCAGGTCGAGGCGGGGGCCGCAGCGGCCGAGACGTGCCCTGGTCCACCGTGCCTGCTCCACGCGCCGCCCCCTGTCTCCGCGTCGTCCTCAGGGTGCAACGCCCGCGGGTTCAGAGAAAGTCCGCGGTCTCCAGCTCGAAGGCGAACGGCTCGGGAAGGGGCAGCGGTTTGCCGAAGGGGAGGGTGCAGACCTGGCGGTAGTCGTCGTTCCGCGGGTCGGCGAACAGGGTGACCGACGCGGCCTCACGGTCGACGAGCAGGTACAGCGGGATGCCTCCGCGGGCGTAGCAGCGGCGCTTGGCCTCGCGGTCGGCGGCGGGCTTGGTGGAGGTCACCTCCAGCACCATGGCGACACCGTCGCAGGGCATCCAGGCTTCGGCACCCGCGAAGAGGTCACGGTCGACGGGGGCGAAGGTGGCATCCGGGATCGCGTGGTTCCTGGGACAGGCGCCTCCGCTCACCAGCTTGAGCCCCTTGTTGCCGGAGCAGTCCATGTCGGACCGGGACCGCCTGATCACCTGCCTCACGATGCGGCTGATGTACTTCTCGTGATCCCCGTCCGGCGGCGGTGTCACAACGATCTCCCCGTCGATCAGCTCGGCCCGGAAACCCTCCGGGGTGTCCAGGGCGAGAAAGCCCTCCAGCAGGACCTCCGCCTGCGTGAGCGGCTCATGGGCCATGGCGGTCATGTCACGCCCCTCCTTCGGTCGCTCGCCAGCCTGGGACATCGGAGATCACCTGTCCGTGGGATCGGGAACCGTTCCCTCGATCGTGGCACAGGATCGGCACGCCCACGACGACGACGGCCGCGGGGGCGGGAGCGCGTGTCAGCGGGCGTGTCAGGGGCGTGACAGGTTGGTGTCAGGGGCGGTCGCGACGGTGGGGGCATGAAGAATTCGGCGATCGCGGTCTCCGGGCTGCGCAAGGCGTACGGCGACAGAGCCGTCCTCGACGGCATCGGTTTCGAGGTCCCCGCGGGGACGGTCTTCTCCCTGCTCGGCCCGAACGGGGCGGGCAAGACGACGACGGTGAACATCCTGGCGACGCTGCTGACGGCCGACGCGGGGACGGTGCGCGTGGCCGGGCACGACGTGGCGGCCGGGACCCGGCAGGTACGCGCGGCGATCGGGGTGACCGGTCAGTTCGCCGCGGTGGACGAACTGCTGTCGGGCCGGGAGAACCTGCGGCTGATGGCGGACCTGAAGCGGGTGCCCGCCGCGGACCGGCTGGTCGCGGGGCTGCTGGAGCGGTTCGACCTGGTGGAGGCGGCGGACGACAGGGCGTCGGCCTACTCCGGCGGTATGCGCCGGAAGCTGGACCTGGCGATGACGCTGGTCGGCGACCCGCGGATCATCTTCCTGGACGAGCCGACGACCGGACTCGACCCGCGCAGCAGGCGCACGATGTGGGGGATCGTCCGCGAGCTGGTGGCCGCCGGCACCACGATCTTCCTCACCACGCAGTACCTCGAGGAGGCCGACCAGCTCGCCGACCGGATCGCGGTGCTCGACCGGGGCCGGCTGGTCGCCGAGGGCACTCCCGAGGAGCTCAAGCGCCGGGTACCGGGCACCCACGTCCGGCTCCGGTTCGCCGGCCTCGACGAACTCGACGCCGCGGCAAGGCTGTTGGCCGGTTCCGCGCGCGACGACCAGGAGCTGACCCTGCGGGTGGCCAGCGACGGTGAGTCACGGTCGCTGCGGGCCCTGCTGGACCGGCTCGACGAAAACACGATCAACGCCCAGGAGTTCTCCGTGCACAGACCCGACCTCGACGACGTGTTCCTCGCCCTCACCGGGCGCCCGAGTGTCGAGGCGGTGGCGAAGTGAGCGGCCTGTCCACGGCGTTGGCCGACTCGGCGATCATGTTGCGCCGCAACGTGAAGCACACCCTGCGCAATCCGCTCGTGGTGTTCAACGCGGTCCTCTTCCCGATCGTGCTCATGCTCATGTTCGTCAAGGTGCTCGGCGGCGCCTTCAGCGTCGGCGAGGACTACATCGACTACGCGACGCCGGGCCTGCTGGTGATGGCGGTCAGCTACGGGCTGGGGTCCACCGCGACGGCGGTGAACGACGACATGAGGAAGGGCATCATCAACCGGTTCAAGGCCATGGACGTCTCCCGCGGCGCCGTGCTGACCGGGCAGGTCGTCGTCACCACCGTGCGCTGTCTGGTGGCCTGCGCGGCCATCGTCGCCGTGGCCTTCGCGCTGGGCTTCGACCCGGACGCGAGCGCCCTCGACTGGCTCGGCGTGCTGGGCCTGATCCTGCTGCTCGCCTTCGCGGCCGGCTGGCTCACCGTCGCCCTGGGGCTGGCCGCGAAGACCGCGGAGTCGGCGGGCCTGGCCACCGTGCCGCTGGTCATGCTGCCGTTCCTGAGCAGCGCGATCGTGCCCGCGGACACCATGGGGGCGGGCGTGCGGCAGTTCGCCGAGTACCAGCCCTTCACCCCGATCATCGAGACGCTGCGCGGGCTGCTGGCGGGCCATCCGTCGAGCGGCGACGCCTACGCAGCCGTCGCCTGGTGCGTCGGGCTCGCCGCCCTCGGGTACGCGTGGGCGGTCTCCACGTTCAGGAAGCGAGCGTGACCTCGACGAGTCGGGACCAGCCGGTCCGCTCCCCCTCCGCGGCCGCTTCGTCGAACCGCGTGTCGCCCAGGCGGCGCCGCGCGGCCCGCTCGATGCGGGCCGCGTCCGGCTGGGAGCGGTCTTCCAGCCCGCACACGTCCGCGCCGGCCGCGAGCAGCCGCGCGGCCTGCTCGGGCTCGTCGCGGCGCAGGGCCAGGTCCGCCACCCCGACGACGGTCCGGGCGAGCAGCGGCGCGTATCCCGCCTCGGCGGCGGCCGCGCAGGCCGCCGCGCGGTGCGTCCGGGCCTCGCCGAGGTCGTGGGCGAGGTAGCCGAGGAGGTCGTGCGTCACCGCGCGGACGTTCGCCATCCGCGCCTCGTCGCCCCACGCGGCCGTCGCGAGGCCGAGCTGCCGGTGTGCCTCCTCGGCGTCACCGGCCCACCGGGCGAGTTCCGCCCTGGACAGGGCCAGTTCGGCCAGCGCGTCCGGCCAGGTGACCCGCTCCGCGCGCCGCTGCGCCTCGGCGAGGGCGGCCGCCGCGGCGTCCCGGTCGCCCAGCAGCCAGTGGAGCTGGGCCTGCCGCGACCGCATCCGGATGACGTCCTCGGTGGTGCCGACCTCGGTGACGACCGCTATCGCCTGTTCGTAGGAGTCGCGGGCGCGGGCGAGGTCGCCGCGCGCGGCCAGGCGGTCCGCCAGCTCGGTCAGCGCGAAGGAGATGCCGAACCGCTCGCCGAGCGCCCGGAACTCGGCGAGCGCCGTCTCCAGGTAGGCGTCCGCGTCCCGTCCGTGCCGGCCGAGCACGATCCGCATCTTGCCCAGGTGCAGCCGGGCCAGCGCGCGCACCCAGGGGTCCTCGTTGTCGAGCAGCGGTTCGAACGCGGGCAGGAACTCGCCGGGCGCCCGCAGCATGTGCTCCAGCGCGTCGACCAGCCCCAGCAGCGGGTACCGGCGCGGGCTGCGGCGGCTGAACCGGTGCGCCTCGCGGATCCACTCGGCGGCCTGGCGTTCGTCGCCCCGCCCGGAGCTGACGAACAGCACGACCAGCGCGTACGCCATGGCCCGGACCTCGTCGGTCACCTCGCCGGGGACGCGGGTGGCAGCGGTGAGCAGTTCCAGGCCCTCGGTGCGGTGGCCGCCGAGCCACCAGTACCAGCCCGCGCCCGCCGCGAGCCGCATCGCCGCCTGTGCCTCGCCCGCCGCCAGCGCGCCGCGCGTCGCGGCACCGATGTTGTCGTGCTCCGCCTCGAGCGTGGCCAGCCACTCGAGCTGTTCCGCCCGGCGCAGGTGCGGTTCGGCGATCTCGGCCAGCTCGGTGAAGCAGGCCAGGTGCGCGCGGCGGGCCCGGTCTGATTCGCCCGCCTCCGCGAGCCGGTGCCGGGCGTACTCCCTGATCGTGCCGATCATGCGGTAGCGCGGGGCGCCGTCGCCCTCGGCGAGCAGCAGCGACTTCTCGGCGAGCGCGGTGAGCAGGTCGAGTACGTCCTCCGGCTCGACCGGGTCGCCCGCGTCGCCCGCGTCGCCCGCGCAGACCCGTTCGGCCGCCTCCAGGCTCGCCCCGCCGGAGAACACCGAGAGCCGGCGCAGCACCGCCCGCTCGGCGTCGGTGAGCAGTTCCCAGCTCCAGTCGATCGCCGCGCGGAGCGTCCGGTGGCGGGGCAGCGCGGTCCGGCTGCCGCCGGTCAGCAGGCGGAAGCGGTCGTCGAGCCGGGCCGCGAGCTGGTCGACGGACATGGTGCGCAACCGGGCCGCGGCCAGTTCGATCGCCAGCGGGATCCCGTCCAGGGCCCGGCACACGCGCGCCATCGTCGCCAGCGTGCGGGCGTCGGCCGCGAGGTCGCGGCGCACCGCCCCGGCCCGGTCCCGCAGCAGCCGGACCGCGGGTGAGGCCGCGATCTCGTCGGGGGTCGCGTCCACCGCCGGCAGGGACAGCGGCTCGACCTGCCACACCGCCTCGCCGGTGATGCCGAGCGGTTCCCGGCTCGTGGCGAGGATCCGCAGCCGCCGGCATTCGCCGAGC
Organism: Streptomyces sp. H51; assembly: GCF_035656535.1. NCBI lineage: Bacteria > Bacillati > Actinomycetota > Actinomycetes > Kitasatosporales > Streptomycetaceae > Streptomyces > Streptomyces sp. H51. The sequence continues at coordinate 8,180 of NZ_JAYMHD010000074.1, read as the reverse complement.
ACCCGGTGGGCGAAGACCGCCGCGGACTCGATCACGTGCTCGCAGTCGTCCAGGATCAGCAGCGCCTCCCGTTCGCGGATCGCGGCGACGAGCCGGTCCGTCGGCTCGGCGTTCGCGGCCCCGCCGAGCAGGGCGTCCCGCAGGCCGAGTCCGGCGAGCGTCGACTGCGCCACGTCGGCCACGTCGCCGTTCGCGCGGACGGCGGCGAGCTCCACCAGCCAGGCCCCGTCCGGCAGGTCGTCGAGGAGGGTGTGGGCGGTCTCCGCGGCCAGCCGGGACTTGCCCGAGCCGGCCGGCCCGATCACGGTGGTCAGCCGGTGCCCGGCGACGAGCTCGCGGACGGCGGCGACGTCGGCGTCCTTGCCGACGAAGGCGGTCAGCTCGGCCCGCAGGTTGGTCCTGCGCCCCTCGTGCCGCCTCCCCGGCTCGCCCCGCAGCAGCGCGAGGTGCAGCGCGGCCAGGTCCGGCGAGGGGTCGGCGCCCAGCGCGTCGGCCAGGGCTTCCCGCGCCCGCTGGTACACCAGCAGCGCCTCGCTGTCGCGGCCGGCCGCGGCGAGGGCGCGCATCAGCGCGGCGACGAGCCGTTCCCGCAGCGGGTGCGCGGCCACCAAGTCGGACAGCTCCGTGACCGTGTCCACCGGGTGTCCGAGGGCGGCCTCCGCGTCGCACCGCTCCTCCAGGGCGGTCAGCCGCAACTCCTCCAGCCTGGCGGCCGCGGCGCCGCACGCGGCGCTGTCGTGCAGGCCGACGTCCTGCAGGGCCGCCCCGCGCCACAGGCCGAGGGCCTCGCGCAGCAGCCGCACCCGCCGGGCGGCGTCCCCGGCGCCCGGGCCTGTGCCGAGGAGACGTTCGAACCGCACGGCGTCGACGGCGTCGGGGTCCACCGCCAGCCGGTAGCCGGCCGGCTGCCCCTCGACCGCCCCGTCGGGCAGCGCCTTCCGCAGCCGGGAGACCAGGCGCTGCAGGGCGTTGGTCGCGTCGGCGGGCGGGTGCTCGCCCCAGATCCAGTCGATCAGCGACGTCCTCGGGACCACCTGCCCCGGCCTGAGTGCGAGGGCGGCCAGCAGTCCGCGCAGGCGTACGCCCGGCACGTCGACCGAGGCGCCGTCGTCCGCGCGGACCTCCAACGGACCCAGCATCCCGATCTGCACCCGCAGATTCTGCCACGGTCCCCGGCGGGCGCCTCCGGGCCTACGACGCCTCCTGGGGCGGGCATCTGAGGGCGCGTCAGGTGTGAGCGGGGCGGATGCCGGGGCGGATGCCGGGCCGGGAGCCTCGCCGCCTTGAGCCGCCGGACGGACGAGTTGCGGAACACGAATCCTCGGCAGACTCTGGATCGGAGGCCGTCCTGGCGGTTGTTCGCCGGGCCTCCTGTGACCTGAATCTCCGGGTACGAGCGACAGCGAATTGATCCGCGTCGTACCGCCCGATGCCAGCCTTTGCCCCGTGCCACCGAATGGGGTGAATGCGCGCCGGCCTCACCGAGTCTGCGCGTATCGGGGAAATGGGCCTGCCGAGAACCGATGGAGGGATCGCGATGACCCCGAAAGAGGACATGATCGAACGCACACTCGGCTGGATGGTGGAACATCTCGACGGTGGCGGCCAGGAAGTCAACTGGACCGTCGCCATCACCAACACGAACCAAATGATCATCAGCAAGGTCGGCGGCGTGACCAGCGCAAGGAGGGGGATGCACGACCTGGCCCATTGGATGGCGGCACAAGAATGGCAGGCCGAACTCGACGGCGTCTGCCTGGCCAAGAAGTTCACCAGAGACGCAGCGAGCAATCACGCCGAAATGTGCATCCTGGCCGCCGCCAGGAGTATGGGCATGAACCCTGAAGTGGATGTGGACTTGATGGGGTGCCCCAGCCTCCACTGCGAAGCCTGTGCGAACACGCTCGACTACGCGAATGTCACGACACTGGATGGAGCGAGAAAGGGCTCCCAGCAAGGATGGTGTCACCCCTACGCGCCCATGGCCATCGGCCTTCAGTATGGCGACTGGGCCCCTCAGATCGAAGAACTGGACCGCTTCAACGAAGCCGGAGCGCCGGACGATTTCCCTTTTGAATACGCCAGGCAATTGACCTACCAGCCGGCCGGTGACTTCGAACCCCTGGAGCCGGAGGGTTCCTGGTAGGACGGCACGGGCCTTCGGTACCAGGCTCGGGGGAGGAGCGGCAGGCGCGTCTCGGGGCGGTCTCCGGCCCCCGTACGCTGGCGCAGAGCTGAATCGAAGGAGATCCGTCCGTGCTTGTCCTGCTGCCCCCGTCCGAAGGCAAGGCCGCTCCCGGCCGTGGCGCCCCGCTGAAGCCGGAGTCGCTCTCGCTGCCGGGACTGGCCGCCGCCCGTGCGGCCGTGCTCGACGAGCTGGTCGAGCTGTGTGCCGGGGACGAGGACAAGGCGCGCGAGGTCCTGGGGCTGAGCGAGGGACTGCGCGGCGAGGTCGCGAAGAACGCCGGGCTGCGCACGGCCGGCACCCGGCCCGCCGGGGAGATCTACACCGGCGTGCTGTACGACGCCCTCGGCCTGGCGTCCCTGGACGCGGCGGCGAAGGAGCGGGCGGCGCGCTCGCTGCTGGTGTTCTCCGGATTGTGGGGGGCGGTCCGGGTGACCGACGAGATCCCCTCCTACCGCTGTTCGATGGGCGTCAGGCTGCCCGGGCTCGGGGCGCTCGCCGCGCACTGGCGGGCGCCGATGGCGTCCGTGCTGCCGGAGGCGGCCGGGGACGGGCTGGTGCTGGACCTGCGGTCCTCCGCGTACGCCGCCGCGTGGAAGCCGAAGGGCGAGGTCGCCGGGCGGACGGCGACCGTGCGGGTGCTGCACGCGCCGACCCGGAAGGTCGTCAGCCACTTCAACAAGGCGACCAAGGGCCGGATCGTCCGGAGCCTGCTCACGGCGGGCGCGGCGGTGTCGGCGCCGGGCGAGCTGGTGGAGGCGCTGCGTGACCTCGGATATGTCGTCGAGGCGCAGGCGCCCACGGCGGCGGGCCGCGCCTGGGCGCTGGACGTGCTGGTCGACCAGGTGCACTGAGGTTCGCGGGCGGCGAGGCCGAGTCGCCTGCCGCCTTCCGTACCGGACCTCGGGCCCGGGGGCGAACGGGCGGCACGGTCCACCGTGGAAACGGAGAGGGCGTGAGTCAAGGCGTCAGTACGATCCTGCCGGGCACTTCACCCGCCTCCAGCTTCCGGTGCGCCGGCCCGGCTTCGTCCGGCGGCAGCACTTCGTGCACCACCGCTTCGATCTCGCCACGGCCGATGAGAGCGGCGAAGGACAGCGGCTTCCGGAACGCCGCCATGGTCTTCGTGCCGAAGTCCGCGGGCGGCTGACCCGCGACAGCGCCCACGGCCACCAGGCGGCCGTTCGGGTCGAGCCTGTCGAAGAACGACGGATTGGGCGTTCGACGCCTGCCCCGGCACGCACGGCAGCTGCCCCGACGGCGTTCCCGGGCCCGGTCAGCGCAGGTGGGAGGTGTCGTTGAAGAGGCGGACGCTCGCGTTGCCGTCGGCGTAGTAGGCCACCGCCGACAGGGAGGCCGCCGACAGTTCCATGCGGAACAGGGATTCCGGCGGGGCGCCCAGGGCGAGCCGTACGAACGTCTTGATCGGCGTCACGTGGGTGACGAGCAGGACCGTGCGGCCCGCGTAGGCCGCGGTCAGCTTGTCGCGGGTGGCGGCGATCCGGGTGGCGGTGGCCGCGAAGCTCTCGCCGCCGCCGGTCGGCTGGGCCTCCGGGTCGGCGAGCCAGGCGTTCAGATCGTCGGGGTGGCGTTCGCGCACCTCGGCGAAGGTGAGGCCCTCCCAGGCGCCGAAGTCCGTCTCGCGCAGGCCGTCGTCGACGCCGACCTCCAGGCCGAGGCGTTCGGCGACGATGCCGGCGGTCTCGCGGGTGCGGGCGAGGGGGGAGGCGACGACGTGCTGGATCGTGCCGCGCCGGGCGAGGGCTGCCGCCGCCCGTTCGGCCTGCTCCCTGCCGACGGCGGAGAGCGACGGATCGCTGCCGCCGGACCCGGAGAACCTCTTCTGCGGGGTCAGCGGCGTCTCGCCGTGCCGCAGCAGCACGAAGGTGGCCGGGGCGCCCATGTCGGCGGGGGCCCAGCCGGGAGAAGCCACGGTGCGCGCGGCACGGACGTCGGCATCGGCCTCGGCGGCCTCGCCGCCGGCCGGAGTGCCCGCCCGGTCGCGGCCGCGCGCCAGTGCCTCGCGCGCCTTCGCCGCGCCGCTCCTCGCGTCTCCGGGCGGGGCCGTCGGCTCGGCGGGCGGGGCCGTCGGCGCGGCGGGCGGGGCCGTCGGCTCGGCGGGGGACGCGGCCTGCGCGGCCACCTCGGCCGTGGGCGCCGACGCCGGCTCCGTCCACTGCTCGCCCCGGGCTCCGGCGTCCATCGCCTCGTTCGCCAAGCGGTCCGCGTGCTTGTTCCGGTCCCGCGGGATCCACTCGTACGTCACCCGGTCCGGCGGGAACACCCGCGCCGCCTGCATCGCCAGCGGCTTCATGTCGGGGTGCCTGATCTTCCAGCGCCCCGACATCTGCTCCACGACGAGCTTGGAGTCCATGCGGACGTGCACGGTGGCCGACGGGTCCAGCCGGTGCGCGGCGCGCAGACCGGCCAGCAGCCCCCGGTACTCGGCCACGTTGTTCGTGGCGACGCCGATGTACTCCGCGGCCTCCGTCAGGGTCTCCCCCGTCGCCGCGTCGCGTACCACGGAGCCGTACCCGGCGGGTCCCGGGTTGCCCCGCGACCCGCCGTCGGCCTCGACGACGAACTCCCGCACGACCCGCCCCTACAGGCCGGACTCGGCCGTGCGCACCAGGATGCGGCGGCAGTTCTCGCAGCGCACCACCGTGTCGGGGGCGGCCGCGCGGATGTCGTTGATGTCGGTGATGGACAGCTCCTGGCGGCAGCCCTGGCAGGTGCGCTGGTACAGCTTCGCCGCGCCGATGCCGCCCTGCTGCTCACGCAGCTTGTCGTAGAGCTTCAGCAGGTCCGCGGGGACGGAGGCGGCGACGACCTCGCGTTCCTTGGTCACCGACGCCACCTCGCCGTCGATCTCCTCGAAGGCGGCGGCCCGGCGGGCGGTCGCGTCGTCGATCTTCGACTGGACGGAGGCGACGCGCTCGGTCAGCTCGTTCACCCGCTCCTGCGCCGACTCGCGGCGCTCCATGACCTCCAGCACGATGTCCTCCAGGTCGCCCTGGCGCTTGGCGAGGGAGGCGATCTCCCGCTGGAGGTTCTCCAGGTCCTTGGGCGAGGTGATCGCACCGGAGTCCAGGCGCTGCTGGTCGCGGGCGGCGCGCTGGCGCACCTGGTCCACGTCCTGCTCGGCCTTGGTCTGCTCGCGGGCGCAGTCGCTCTCCTCGGTCTGCGCGGCCACCAGGAGGTCGCGCAGCTGGGTTGCATCCTTGGTCAGCGACTCGATCTCGGCGTGCTCGGGCAGCGACCTCCGCTTGTGCGCGAGCTGCTGCAGGCGCACGTCGAGGGCCTGGACGTCGAGGAGTCGGATCTGGTCGGCGGGCGCGGCGTTCAGTTGGGGGCTCCAGGTGAAGGGGAGTGACTGGTCCAGGGGTCGGTGACCGTCTTGGAGACGTGGACGCGCAGGTCCCATCCGTGCCGGTCGGAGATTTCGTCGAGCTGGCTCGCGGCCAGCTCGCACCAGGGCCACTCGGTGGCCCAGTGCGCCGCGTCGAGCAGCGCGAGGGGACGGTGGGCGCCGGCCGCCATGAACTCGGAGGCCGGGTGGTGGCGCAGGTCCGCGGTGAGGAAGGCGTCGACGCCGGCCGCCCGGACGTGGTCGAAGAGGCTGTCGCCGGAGCCGCCGCTGACGGCGACGGTGCGGACCGTCATCGAGGGGTCGCCGGCCACCCGGATGCCCTGCGCGGTGGCGGGCAGCCGCTCGGCGGCGCGGGCGGCGAGGTCGCGCAGCGGCAGCGGGTGGTCCAGTTCGCAGACGCGGCCGAGGCCGCGGCGGCCGTGCGGGTCGCTCGGGTCGGGGACGAGGGGGCCGGTCACCCGCAGGTCCAGCGCGCCGGCGAGCGCGTCGCTGACGCCGGGGTCGGCCGTGTCGGCGTTGGTGTGGGCGACGTGCAGGGCGATGTCGTTCTTGATCAGCGTGTGCACCACGCGGCCCTTGAAGGTGGAGGCGACGACCGTGGTCGTCCCGCGCAGATAGAGCGGGTGGTGGGTGACCAGCAGGTCGGCGCCCAGTTCCACCGCCTCGTCCACGATCTCCTGGACCGGGTCGACGGCGAACAGGACCCGGGTGACCTCCTGGTCGGGGTCGCCGACGACCGTGCCGACCGCGTCCCAGGACTCGGCCCGCTCGGCGGGCCACAGGTTCTCCAGCGCGGCGATGACTTCAGACAGACGGGGCACGGGAAAAGGCTACCTGCCTGCACCGCGCCGCTGAACCGGTGCCGGGCACCGGCTCCGAGGGCCGGCGCCGGGGACCGTGCGGGGTCGGCCCACCCTCAGCACACGGGTCGCCGTTTCCTCAGCAGAATCGTTCCTGGGCCACCCTTATGTGTGAAGCGGGCGCCAGCCTGACCCCGCCTGCGCGTACGAAAACTAGCGTCGTCGCAGGAGGTGACCAGACGATGACGGCCTGTGCGATCGAGCCCGGGACCGCGCCCGGGGACGGCGCCCCGCGGGCGGGCTGCTGCACGATCACCGTGGACGGCTCCTACGCCGCCCGCCTCGCTCCGGACGGCGACTCCTGGTTCCCGGAGCGCTGGACACTGGACGGTCCCGAGCCGTACGCCGTCCCGCTGCCCGGCAGCCGGCCGGAGCAGCCGGGCAGCGAGGTGCAGCCGATGGGCGACGGGCGGGTGCTGATCCGCCGGACGGCCGAGGGGCGGCACGTATTCGCGCTGCTGTACCCGACCGGACCGGGCACGGGTGAGCTGCCGCTCGGGACGGTCGAGTGCCCGGAGCCCGGCAGCCGGCTGCGGCTGCTGCCGCCGGCGCCGGGCGGCGAGCGGGCGTACGCCCTCGTCGTGGGCCGGCGCTCCAGCACGGTGTGGCGGGTGGTGGGCGGCGCCTTCGGACCGGAGCCCGTGGCGGAGGTCCCGGGGCGCTGCTCGGGCGGGGTGTGGCTGGAGCGGTCGGGGCGGATGCTGGCCCTGGACCGGGAGACCGGCGGCCGGACCAAGACGGTCGTGACCGACCTGGAGCGGGGCGGCGAGATCTCGCCGCTGCTGCAGATCGCCGCCGACAGCGACGACCGGCTGCTGCTCGCCGACCTGGACAGCGGCCTGCTGCTGATCAGCTCGGACGCGCCCTCGCCCGGACAGGAGCGGCTGGGCTGGGGCGTGCTCGGCAGCACCCTGCCGGTGCGCTTCCCCGAGAGCCTGCGGCTGCCCGGCTGCGCGGTGACGCCGTTCGCGATCCAGCCGGGGCAGGTGCTGACGCCGGAGAGCTGTGCGGTGGCGCTGCGCATCGACGGACCGGCCGGCGGCTGGGTCGGCGTGTGGCGGCCGGAGGGCGGGCGGATCCACCATCTCCCGGCGCCCGAGGGGTGGTTGGCGGGCGCCGGGCTGTGCACGCCGGACGGTGTGCTGCTGCTGCCGTACGCGACGGACGAGGTGCCGTGCGGCGTGGCGCGGGTGCCGGCGCCCGTACGGCAGGCGGAGGGCGGCGCGACGGCGGTACGGGCGGTGTGGGAGCGCGTGGCACCGGCCGCGGAGGACGCCGGCCCCGCGTCACCGGGCGCCTCGGCTCCGCCGGACGGCGCGTCACCGCGGGAGGACGAACCGGAGCCCGCCGCGCCGCGTCCGGTGCCGTTGCAGCAGGCGCCGTTGGGGGGTCTTGTAACGAAATAGTCCCGGTCGGCCGGTCGCCTGGATCCGGCCCTCGGGGGGCTGGATAGACTCGCCGGGCTGTAAAGAGATCATGTTTTGACGGGGTGAATAGTTCCGATGAGCGACGCACGTATCATGCAGCCGCTGCCCGCCGAAGCCCGGGAGGACACCGGCCACGGCCGGCACCGGGGCCCGATCTCGGCCCAGGACGGTGACACGGCCCCTCACGGCCGGCACCGCAAGCCCGCCGAGGACGCGGAAGCAGCGGCCTGACGAATGCACCGCGGGGGCCCGCACGCCGGACGTGCGGCCGTGGCGGACCGCGAGGCCGAGCTGCGCACCGCGGGGCTGACCGTGCGCACCCGCACGGGGTCCGCCCC
>NZ_JAYMHD010000073.1:0-107758 GCF_035656535.1 Streptomyces sp. H51 | reverse complement strand
ATCCGCTCCAACGACGGCGCCCCCACCTCACCCCGCAGCACACCCTCCACCGACCACCCCACACACCCCTCCACCGCGGCCGCCGCCTCCGCGAACCCCGCCGCGAACACCGGCGACGCATCCAACAACCCCACCCCCATCCCCACCCACTGCGACCCCTGACCCGGAAACACGAACACCACCCTCCCCCCGGCATCCGCCACCCCCCGCACCGACGGACGCTCCAGCCCCGCCACCAACTCCCCCCGCGAACCACCCACCACCACCGCACGGTGATCGAACACCGCACGATGCGCCGCCAGGGCGGAGGCCACCGCGTCGAGCGGGGTGTCGGGGTGTGAGTCGGCGTAGGCGCGGAGGCGGGCGGCCTGTGCGGTGAGGGCGTCGTCGTTGCGGGCGCTCAGGAGCCAGGCGACGGGGCCGGTGGCACTGCCGTCGGCAACCGGCACCTCGGGGGCGTCGAGGGCCTCAGCAGCCTCGGGGGCCTCGGGGGCTTCTTCGAGGATCAGGTGGGCGTTGGTGCCGCTGATGCCGAAGGAGGAGACGCCCGCACGGCGCGGGCGGTCCGTGACGGGCCAGTCGCGGTGTTCGGTGAGGACGGCGACGGCGCCGCTGTCCCAGTCGATGTGGGGGGAGCGTTCCTCGCAGTGGAGGCTGCGCGGCAGCACTCCGTGCCGCATCGCCATGACCATCTTGATGACGCCCGCGACGCCGGCGGCGGCCTGGGTGTGGCCGATGTTCGACTTGACGGAGCCGAGCCAGAGGGGCCGGTTCTCGGGCCGGTCCTGTCCGTAGGTGGCGAGCAGGGCATGGGCCTCGATCGGGTCGCCGAGGCGGGTGCCGGTGCCGTGCGCCTCGACCGCGTCGACGGAGTCGGCGGCGACACCGGCGTTGGCGAGGGCCTGGCGGATGACTCGCTGCTGGGAGATTCCGTTGGGGGCGGTCAGGCCGTTGGAGGCGCCGTCCTGGTTGACCGCCGTACCGCGGACGACGGCGAGGACGCGGTGGCCGTTGCGGCGGGCGTCGGACAGTTTCTCCAGCAGGACCAGACCGACGCCCTCGGACCAGCCGGTGCCGTCGGCGGAGGCGGAGAAGGACTTGCAGCGGCCGTCCGCGGACAGGGCGCGCTGGCGGGTGAGTTCGACGAAGATGCCGGGGGTGGGCATGACGGTGACGCCTCCGGCGAGGGCCAGGGAGCACTCGCCGGAGCGCAGGGACCGGGCGGCCAGGTGGAGGGCGACCAGGGAGGCCGAGCAGGCGGTGTCGACGGTGACGGCGGGGCCTTCGAGGCCGAGGGTGTAGGAGATGCGGCCGGAGGCGACGCTGGGCGTGCTGCCGGTCATCAGGTAGCCCTCGGTGGACTCGGTGCCTTCGTGCAGGCGGGGTCCGTAGTCCTGGAAGGTGGCGCCGACGAACACGCCGGTGGCGGAGCCCCGCAGGGAGTGCGGGTCGATGCCGGCACGCTCCAGCGTCTCCCAGGAGGTCTCCAGCAGGAGCCGCTGCTGCGGGTCCATGGCGGCGGCCTCGCGCGGCGAGATGCCGAAGAACTGCGGGTCGAAGAGGGGGGCTCCGTCGAGGAATCCGCCTTCGCGCACATAGTGCCTGCCGGGTCGGCCCTCGGGGTCGTAGAGGCCGTCGAGGTCCCAGCCGCGGTCGGTGGGGAAGGGACCGATCACCTCGCGTTCCTCGGCGAGGACCTGCCACAGCGCCTCGGGCGAGTCGGTGCCGCCGGGGAAGCGGCAGCCCATGGCGACGATCGCGACGGGCTCGTCGCCGCCGTCGCCGCCGTCGCCGGCGTCGGCGCGCTGGGCGGCGACGGGGACGGTGGTGCCGCGGCCGGCGCCGAGGGCGCGGTCGCGCAGGTGACGGGCCAGGGCGATGGGGGTGGGATGGTCGAACAGCAGGCTGCTGGGCAGGTCGAGGCCGGTGCCGCGGCTGAGCCGGTCGCGCAGTTCGACGGCGCTCCACGAGTCGAAGCCGAGGCCGTGGAAGGTGTCGCGCAGGTCGATGTCGGCGGGGTCGTCGTGGCCCAGGACGACGGCGATGTCGCCGCGCAGCAGGTCCAGGACGGCCTGCTCGCGCGCCTCGGTGGGCAGGGGTTCGAGGAGCGCGCGCAGACGGCCCGCCGCGGGGGCGTCGGCACCGTCGGCCACGGCATCGATCCCGGCGCGGGATTCGACGTCGGCGTCGACCACCGCATCGACCACCGCATCGGTCACCGCATCGGCCGTGGCGGCAGGTGCGACGCCCGATGCGGATGCGGAGGCCGCGCCTGCGGCGTCGCGCGCGGTCGCCGTGCCCTGCGTGCCCGCGCTCGGGTCCGGGGTGATCCAGTGGCGCCTGCGCTGGAAGGCGTAGCCGGGCAGGGCCGGCAGAGCCGAGCGGGGGGTGCGGGGGGTGCCGAGGACGGCGTCCCAGTCGAGGCCGTCAGCGGCGCCGAGCGTGTGGAGGCGGGCCAGGGCGGTGGTGAACGCCTCCGCTTCCGGGTGGCGGCCGCCGCCGGTGAGCGGGACGAACGCGGCCTGATCACCGGCGGTTTCGCGGCCGGCGGAGGCGAGGGCGCCGTCGGGGCCGAGTTCGGCGCAGGTGGTGACGCCGGCGTCCAGCAGGGTGCGTATGCCGTCGGCGAACCGTACGGCGTCGCGGACGTGGCGCACCCAGTAGTCGGGGTCGGCCAGTTCCTCCGGGGCGGCGACGCGGCCGGTGAGGTTGGAGACGACGGGCAGTCGGGCGGGCCGGTAGGCGAGGCCGGCCGCGACGGTGCGGAACGCGTCGAGCATGCCGTCCATGTGCGGGGAGTGGAAGGCGTGGCTGACCTTCAGCCGCTTGGTCCTGCGGCCCCGGGCGCGCCAGTGCTCGGCGATGCGGGCGACCTCGTCGGCGTCGCCGGAGACCACGACGGAGCGCGGCCCGTTGATCGCGGCGAGGCGCACCCGGTCGGTGAGCAGCGGGTGCGTTTCCTCCTCGGTGGCCTGGACGGCCGCCATGGCGCCGCCTTCGGGCAGGGCGTCCATGAGGCGGCCCCGCGCGGCGACCAGGGCGGCGGCGTCGTCGAGGCCGAGGACGCCGGCGGCGTGGGCGGCGGCGAGTTCGCCGATGGAGTGGCCGACGAGGAAGTCGGGGCGCACGCCCAGGTGGTCGAGCAGCCGGTACAGGGCGGTCTCATAGGCGAACAGGGCGGGCTGGGTCCAGGCGGTGCGGTCGAGCAGGGCGGCGTCCGCGCTGCCGGGGACGGCGAAGACGATGTCGCGCAGGGGCCGGTCCAGGTGCGGGTCGAGGGCGGCGCACACCTCGTCGAACGCGGCGGCGAACACCGGCTGCGCGGCGTGCAGTTCGCGTCCCATGCCGGGTCGCTGGCTGCCCTGCCCGGAGAACAGGAACGCGGTGGCGCCGGTGCGGACGCGGTCCTGGACGAGGCGGGCGGTGCCGGTGCCGGCGGCGAGCGCGTCGAGGTGCTCGGCGAGCCGGCCGAGGTCCTCGGCGAGGACGACCGCGCGGTCCTCGTGCGCGGTGCGGGTGGTGGCCAGGGCCTGTGCCAGGCGTGCGGGGTCGGCGGCGGGGTGCGCGTCGAGGTGGCGGCGCAGCCGGTCGGCCTGGGCGCGCAGGGCCCGGGGACCGCGGGCGGACAGCGGGAAGAGCAGGGTGCGGCCCGGCGCCGCGGGCTCGGTGGCGCTGTCGTCGGCCGGCCGGGTGGGGGGCTGTCCGACCACCAGGTGGCAGTTCGCGCCGCCGAGGCCGAAGGAGCTGACCCCGGCGATCAGGGGCCGCTCCGGGTGCGGCCAGGGACCGGTGGAGGTCTGCACGCGCAGCCGCAGGCCCTCCAGGTCGATGGCCGGATGGGGGGTCTCGTGGTGCAGGCTGGGCGGCAGTTCGCGGTGGCGGACGGCCAGCACGGTCTTGATCAGGCCGGCGATGCCCGCGGCGGCTTCGAGGTGTCCGACGTTGGTCTTGGCGGAGCCTACGGGCAGCGGGTCGTCGGCGTCGCGGCCGCGGCCGACGGCCTCGCCGAGCGCGGTGGCCTCGACCGGGTCGCCGACGGGGGTGCCGGTGCCGTGGAGTTCGACGTACTGGACGTCGTGCGGGTCGGTGCCGGCCTGCCGCAGGGCGCGGCGGACGACGGCGGCCTGGGCGGCGGCGCTGGGCACGGTGAGCCCGTCGGTGGCGCCGTCGTGGTTGACGGCGCTGCCGAGCAGCACGGCGTGGACGCGGTCGCCGTCGGCGAGGGCGCGGTCGAGGGGTTTGAGTACGACGATGCCGCCGCCCTCGCCGCGGACGAACCCGTTGGCGCGGGCGTCGAAGGTGTGGCAGCGGCCGTCGGGGGACAGCGCGCCGAATCCGGCGGTGCGCTGTGCGCTGGTGGCGCCGAGGCGCAGGTTGACGCCGCCGGCGAGGACCAGGTCGGCCTCGCCGCTGTGCAGGGCCTGGCAGGCGAGGTGGACGGCGACGAGGGAGGAGGACTGGGCGGTGTCGACGGTGAGGCTGGGGCCGGTCAGGCCGAGGGTGTAGGAGACGCGGTTGGCGATGACACCGCGGTTGAGCCCGGTGAAGGCGTGCGCGGTGGCGGCCCGGTCGGTGTGCACGAGAGGGGCGTAGTCGTCCCAGATGGCGCCGATGAACACGCCGGTGGCGGTGTTCTTCAGCGTGCCGGGGAGGATGCCAGCCTCCTCCAGGGCCTCCCAGGCCAGTTCCAGGACGAGCCGCTGCTGCGGGTCCATGGCGGCGGCCTCGCGCGGCGAGATGCCGAAGAAACGGGCGTCGAAGGTGTCGACGCGGTCGAGGAAGCCGCCCCAGGCGGTCTCGGGCGCGTCAGGTGCGACGGTGTCGCGGCGGTGTTCGGGCGCGCGGGTGATCGCGTCGGTGCCGGTGCGCAGCAGCCGCCAGTAGGCGTTGGGACCGTCGGCCTGCGGGAAGCGGCACGACAGGCCGACGACGGCGACGGGTGCGGTGGTCCGGCCGGCCGTCCCGGCCGGCCGGGACGCCTCGGTGGCCTCCGGTGCCGTCGTCTGTCCCGCCGAATTCGCTGGCTCGGCCACGAGCTCCCCCTTCGCTGATTTCCTGGCGCGTCTGCCAGGGCTCCGTCGGCGCGGGTGGACCGGATCCGGGCATTCCGTGCAGCGACGGCCGGACGCTGACGCGCGGTTCAAAGGTGCGGCCAAGCCGGTGTCCTGGTCACGGCCGGACGCGGCTCGTAGGGGCGCCTAGGGGGGCAGACAAGGGTTACCGGCCCGGCCGCCGCCCGAGAACCTTGCGGAAAGTCCCTCCGAGCGCCGGCGGCCGGCGAACGACGTTCCTGTACCGGCGCTCGGCGCGGAACGGTCAGGAGCCGTCATGACAGGGAAATCAGGCAGTCCCGATGATCTGGGTGCTCCGGGTGGTCCCGGTGTTCCGGGCGGTCGGGGTGGTCCCGGCAGTCAGGGTGGTCGCGGTGGTCAGGGTGCTCCCGGAGCGGGAGTCGGGATCCTGGGCACCGGCTCGTATCTGCCTGCCGACACGGTCTCCAACAGCGTCTGCGCGGCCCGGGCCGGCGTCTCCGCCGAGTGGATCGAGCGCAAGACCGGCATTCTCGAACGGCGCTACGCCTCCGACTCGGAGGCCACCTCCGACCTGGCGGTCGAAGCGGCCCGCGCGGCCCTGGACTCGGCCGGGATCACGGCGGCGGAGCTGTCCTGGATCGTCGTGGCGACGTCCACCCCGGACTGTCCGCAGCCGGCCACCGCCTGCCTGGTGCAGGACCGGCTGGGCGCGCCGGACGCGGCTGCCTTCGACCTCAACGCCGTGTGCAGCGGTTTCGTGTTCGCGCTGGTGGCGGCGGCCCGGCTGCTGCCGGCCGCGCCCGGTGGACGGTCCGCCGGGTACGCCCTGGTGATCGGCGCGGACATCTACTCGCGGATCATCGACCGGACCGACCGGCGCACCGCGATCCTCTTCGGGGACGGCGCCGGCGCGGTGGTGCTCGGACCGGCCGCCGACGGGTCCGGGGTGCTCGGCGCCCACCTGGCCAGCCGCGGCGACCGGCACGATCTGATCCATGTGGCGGCGGGCGGCAGCCGGTTGCCCGCGTCGGAGAAGACGCTGGCCGAAGGGCTGCACCGCTTCCGCATGGACGGGCGCGGCGTGCGCGAGTTCGTCATGGCCGAACTGCCGCGTGCGGTACGGCGGGTGGTGGCGGAGCACGGCCTCGACCTGGCTGACGTGGACCATTTCATTCCGCACCAGGCCAACGGGGTCATGCTCGCCGAAGCGGTGCAGCGGCTCGGGCTGGGCCGCGCCCGCACCCATCTGACCGTCGCCCGGCACGGCAACACCAGTGCGGCCTCCATTCCCCTCGCCCTCGACGACGCCCGCAGAAGCGGTCTGCTGCACGAGGGCGACCTGCTGCTGCTGGCCGGATTCGGCGGCGGCATGTCGCTGGGCACCGTCCTGGTGCGCTGGGGCGGGACGGCGGCGGCCTGGACCAAGCCTTCTCACTCGTCCAGGGCCTCGGCCCCGACGAAAGGAATCAGCGGCATGACCACGACAGCAGCTTCACCCGGTTTCGCGCGGGTCGCGGTGCTCGGCCTGGGCACCGTGGGCTCCGCCCTTGCCGGAGCGCTGGCCCGGGCCGGGGTGCCGGTGGTGGCCGTCGAGACGGACGAGGCGTCACTCGCGCGCGGTGCCGAGCGCACCGCGCGGGTCGCCGGCGACCGGGCGTCCGCGGCTCCGGTCACGTACACCACCCGGCTGGAGGCGGTCGCGGACAGCGGGCTGGTGATCGAGGCGGTGCCGGAGGACTTCGCGCTCAAGGCGGACCTGCTGCGCCGGGCCGCCGACCTGTGCGGCGCGGACACCGTGTTCGCGACGACGACGTCGCTGCCGGTCACCCGGATCGCGGCCGCCTGCGGACGGCTGCCGCGCACCGTCGGCCTGCATCCGGTGGGGCACGCCCCCGAGGGGGGCTGCGTGGAGGTGGTGCACACGCCGGTCACGGATCCGGCCGTGCGCACGGCCGTCGAGGATCTGGTCCGGCGTACGGGGCGCACCCCGGTCGCGGTGAGCGACCAGCCGGGGTTCGTCGGCGGCGGCCTGCTGCTGGCGTACCTGAACGGCGCGATCGCGATGTTCGAGCGCCGCTACGCCTCGCGCGACGACATCGACGCGGCGATGAGGCTGGGCTGCGGCCTGCCGCTGGGTCCGCTGGCCCACGCGGACCTGATCGGCCTGGACACGATCCGTGACGGCCTGCGCGGTCTGTACGAACTCACCGGGGAGTCCCGCTATCTGGCGCCGCCGCTGCTCGGCCACATGGTGACGGCGGGGCTGCTGGGTGTGAAGTCGGGCCGCGGCTTCTACCGGTATCCGCAGGAGGCCCCCGCCCGGCTCGCGGCCGCGGCGCCGGCCGTCGCACGGCCGGTGCGCTCGGTCGGCGTGATCGGCTCCGGCACGATGGCCAAGGGCATCGCCGAGGTGTTCGCCCGTTCCGGCCGCCGGACGGTACTGGTGGCCCGGACGGAGGTCCGGGCGAAGGAGGCCCTGGACGGTGTGGCCCGTTCCCTGGACCGGGGCGTCCACCGCGGCAAGATCGGCACCGCGGACCGCGACGCCGCCGTGGAACGGCTGACGGGCACCCAGGACATGGCCGCGGTCGCCGAGTGCGACCTGGTGGTGGAGGCCGTCGCGGAGGAACTGGCCGTCAAGCGGGCGGTGTTCCGCCGACTGGACCGCGTGTGCCGGCCGGGCGCGGTGCTGACCACGTCGACGTCGAGCCTGCCGGTGGTGGAGTGCGCCGTCGTCACCTCCCGGCCCGAGTCGGTCCTCGGGATGCACTTCTTCAACCCGGCGCCGGTGATGCGCCTGGTGGAGGTGGTGGGCACGGTGCTGACCTCCGAGGAGGCGCTGGGCACGGTCCGCGCGGTCTGCGCGGATCTCGGCAAGCATCCGGTGTCGTGCGGCGACCGCGCCGGGTTCATCGTCAACGCGCTGCTGTTCCCGTATCTCAACGGAGCGGTGCGGCTGCTGGAGCAGCACCGCGCGAGCGCCGAGGACATCGACACGGTCATGACGGCGGGCTGCGCCTATCCGCTGGGCCCACTCGCCCTGCTGGACGTGATCGGCCTGGACGTCTCACTGCAGATCCAGGAGACGCTCCACCGGGCCTTCCAGGAGCCCACGCTGGAACCGGCCCGGCATCTGCGGCACCTGGTGGCGGCCGGCTACCTGGGCCGCAAGTCGGGGCGCGGCTTCCGGGCGCACTGAGAGCACGGGCAGCGGCCCGGCGGGCGGCGTCGAGGGACACCGCCCGCCGGGCCGCCGTGCGTACGCGCCGTCACCCGGCCCGGTCCCGCCGTCACCCGGCCCGGTCCGGAGGGCGCCGGGCCGGGGAACGGCTCGGTCAGACCTGGTTCTCCTGCGTCAGGGCCCGGCTCCGGTGCCAGCGGTCGACCATGGCGGCGAGTTCGGCCTTCGTGAAGTCGAAGAACTCGGCGGCCTCCGCCAGGCGCCGTCCCGCGGCGGTGTCCTCCCCCACGGCCTTCACACCCGCCCGCATGGTCGCGCTCCAGCGCGCGAACACCTTGTCGCGGCCGGCCACCACCTCGTGCCAGATGTCGGCGTGGAGCCGGTAGCGTTCGCGCCGCGAACCGGGTTCGCGCTCGCGGCCGAGCATGTGCTGCTGCGCCAGGTAGCGCACCGCACCCGACACCGCGGCCGGGCTGGCGCTCAGCCGCTCGGCCAGTTGGGCGGCGGTGAGCGCCCCGTCCGCCTCCGCGAGCAGGCAGGCGAAGATCCGGGACGACATCCGCGGGATGCCCGCCTCGGTCAGATCCGCGGCGAACCGCTCGACGAACGCGGCCACGGCCTCACCGTCGGCCTCCTGCCGCGCCGGTGTCTCCACGCTGTCCCCCTCCCTCGCCCTCTCCGTGGCCCCCGCCCTCGCCCTCTCCGTCGCACCGGATGCCCGACGTCGCGGCCGCGGCACGTCACCACAGCAGGCGGGAAGCGTCCCGCCGACGCGTCAAGGGGATGCGGGGACGGGCTATTCCGCGACCCGGGTGTAGCGGATGTAGCGGAACACCCGCAGTTCGCTTTCGCCGCGGCGGACGAACTCGTCGGTCGGCTCGAAGTGGTCGTAACGGTTCTCCACCCGCATTTTGAAGGTCTCGGTGTGGTCGTCGACGTGCACGGCGATCTCGCGCTCGTCCGGCCGGTACGGCGCGCCGAGCAGCAGGGCGTTCGGGGACGGGGTCGTCGTCAGCATAGGGGTCTCCTCGCGGTCGTCGTCCTGGTGTGCTCCAGACGCTGTGCGGTCGTCTGCGGACGCTGTCCGGCACGCGACCCGGCAACGGCGTACGGCTCGGGGGGCGTCTCCCCTGTCGGTCGTCCACGGCCAGGATGCGCAACCCCGCTCAAGCCGTACTGGAGGGATGGTCTTCTCCGCACGCTCAGGCCGCGAACAGGTCGAACGTGGACGTCCGCCGCGGCCCCGCCAGCACGTTCAGCATCGGATCGACCGACAGCATCGCCTGGTGCAGCCGCTGGAGCTGCGGAGACGGCTCGACGCCCAGTTCCTCGATGAGCCGGGCGCGCAGCCCGCGGTAGACGTCCAGCGCCGCGCTCTGCCGTCCGGAACGGTACAGCGCCACCATCACCTGCGAGTGCAGGCCCTCGTGCCGCGGATGACGTGCCGTCAGTTCTCTCAGTTCGGCGATGACTTCGGTGTGCCGGCCGAGCCGGAGGTCGGCGTCGATGCGCCGCTCCACGGTCACCAGGCGGCTCTCCTCCAGGCGCATCGCCTCGATCTCCAGCACGGGCCCGAGTTTGATGTCCACCAGCGTCTGGCCCCGCCACAGGTCCAGCGCGGCCCGGAAACGGTCGGCCGACACCTGGTTGGCCCCGGCCCCGAAGGCCTCCTGCCCCTCGCGCACCAGCTTCTCGTACTCGTGCACGTCGACGCGTTCCCCCGGGATCTGCAGCAGATATCCGCCGTGCCGGGTGGCGAGCACGTCCTTCACGGCGTGCGAGGAGCCGGCCCCCATCGCGGTGCCGATCCGTCGGCGCAATTGAAGAATGTACGTCTGCAACGTGGTGAGCGCGCTCTGCGGAGGCGTCGACGCCCACAGTTCCTCCATGAGCGTCGAGACGGGCACGACTCGACCGGGATACAGCGCGAGCAGCGCTAAGATCTGCCGCGGCTTGCCGGCGGTCGGAACAATCGATCCGCCCTTGACCTCGGCATTCAACGGACCAAGAAGCTGAATCCTCACACGATCCTCCCCGCTGCTCACGCTCGACGGCACCGTGCCCGGTCCCGCACCCGTGCCGAAAGGCAAGCTAGCCGGGCCCTTCCGCCCTGAGCGCTTTTCTCAAGCGGCTCTGTAGCGGAGTTCCATGCAAGTGCTCCGTCTTTGCCGGAATTTTCAATTCCGCCGGATCGCCGGTTCCCTGTCGGGCGGTCGGCCGTCCGTCACGCCCCCGGCCGCCCCAGCGGTTCGGGCAGCGTGACGGTGTCCGGCTCTCCCCGGCCCGCCCGGGGAAAGCCGTGGTGCAGCTGGAGCGGGGGCGGCGGGCCCTCGTCGGCCTGGACGGCTACGGCGACGAGGACGCCGGGCACGGGCTCCAGCTCCAGGAAGCTCCACCGGCCGGTCGGATCGTCCCCGGGCAGCCGGAAGGCGAGGACGCCGCGGTCGGCGGCGAGGGTGAAGGCGAAGGAGTCGAACGGCAGGCCGAGACCGAGGCCGCGCGCCTTGGCGTAGGCCTCCTTCAGCGTCCACAGGCGCAGCACGCGCCGCCCCCGCAGCGGGTCCGTCCCCGCGCGCGCGATCCACGCCCGCTCCTCGGGCGCGAAGGTGCCGGTGATGGCATCCGGCGGCCGGCCGACCCGGTCGAGCCGCTCGAGCAGTTCGAGGTCGACGCCGATGCGCCGGTGCCGCGCCACTCCGAGCAGGCTGTATCCGCCGCTGTGGGAGAGGTTGAAGTCCAGTCGGTCCCCGCCGCCCGGCGGTCCGCCCGCTGGACAGCGCAGGAAGGGCCTACCGCGCGGGGAGCGCCGGATCACCAGCTCGGGTTCGGTGAGCCCGGTCTCCCGCGCCAGTACCCGCCGTACGAGGGTGTGGGCCAGCAGGTACCGCCGCCGGTCGCGCTCGGAAACGAACTCGCGCGCGGTCTGTTTCTCCCGCCGGTCCAGCCAGCGCTCGGCGAGCGCCCCGGCGGTCTGCGGGGGCAGGTCGTCGTCGGCGCACAGCCACAGCCGCACCGGCCGATCCGTTCCGGCACCGGCACCGGCACCGGGATCGGGATCGGGGGCCGTGCGGCCGTCACCGGTGCGCGCCGGTGTCCTGTCCGCGTCCGTGGAGTCGTACGGTCCGGCGCCCATCGCGGGGTCCGGCCGCGCCCCGGGCTCGGCGGCGGCCGCCGGGGCTGCCGGCTCTCGCGCGCGGGTCGCACTGTTCATCGCCACCTGGAGCGGTCCCGGGTTCCGGGAGGGAGGCGCGCCCGCCGCCCTCAGTACGAGGAATGAGCCCGATGACCGGCCCCGGGCCGGCCCGCCGCCGCCATGCGCTCCTCGGCCGGGGGCAGGTCTCCTTCCGGGCCGGGGTAGGGGGCCGGGCCGTCGCCGGGGGAGGCCAGCAGGTGCTGGTGGAGCCGGGTCAGCCGCGGGGAGGGTTCCAGGCCCAGCTCCTGCACGAGCGTGGTGCGCAGACGGCGGTAGACGTCCATGGCCTCGCCGCGGCGGCCCGAGCGATGAAGGGCGATCATGAACTGGGCGTGCAGGTCCTCGTGGGTGCGGTACCGGCTGGACACCACGGTCAGTTCGGCCAGCAGTTCGCGATGGCGGCCCAGCCGCAGATCCGCCTCTATGCGCTGGTCGAGGGCGCACAGCCGGCTCTCCTCCAGCCGCTTGGCCTCGGTGGCCAGCCGCGGGCCGGGCTGCACCCCGGCGAAGGCCGTGCCGGTCCACAGGTCGAGCGCCTCGCGCAGCACACGGGAGGCTCCGGCGAAATCCCCGGTGTCCATCGCCCGGTAGCCGGCTCCGGCGAGCCGTTCGAACTCCCGGACGTCGCTGACGCCGTCGCCGCTGACGAGGGTGTAGCCGCCGGGTGCGGTGACCAGGACGTCCTTCGCGGTGCGCGGCGGGGTGTCCGGGGCGTCCTCGAGCAGCGCGGCGCCGATGAGCTCGCGCAGCTGGAGCACGTACGTCTGCAGGGTGGTGCGGGCGCTGCGCGGCGGCGCGCCCGCCCACAGCTCCTCCAGGAACACGGACAGCGGCACGACCTGGTCCGCGTGCAGGGCCAGCAGGGCGAGCACCTGGCGGGGTTTGGGCGCGGTGGGGGCGACGGAGACCCCGTTCTCGCGCACGTCCAGCGCTCCTAGTAGGTCGATGTCCACGCTGCCTCGCCTTCCGTGCTCACGCTCACACCTGTATCCCGACACGCACGGTGGCCGCGGCCGGTTCGGTGCTCGCGCGGGTCGAGTGCGGCGGCGTTGCCCATGACGGTCTCCTCCCACTCCCGCCACGGTCGGTGACACCGCTCGAGAACCGGTCGGGCCGCGCCAGTGCGCCGAAGCGCCGAGCGGCCGACGGCCCTCGCCGCCGGCCCAATTCCCGCCCTGCCCCCGCCCCCGCCCCCGCCTCATGGACCCGTCTTCATGGGCTCCGTCCTCGTGGTCCCCGCCCTGCCGGTCCCCGCCCTCGTCGTCCCCGGCCGCGCCGTCACCGACCGCAGCCCCGCCGACAACGCCTGCGCGCTCTCCTCGGCACCGCCCACGCCCGTCATCACGACGACCGGGTCCACCACGGCGGGCAGGGTGTGCGCGAGCCCGTACGCGGTGAGCGCGCCCGGCCCGCAGCCGCACAGCAGCAGCCGGCCCCCGCCGGTCAGCGCGTCGGCCAGCGCGGCGGGCAGCACGGGCGGCACTCCGCGACAGCGCAGTTGCACGATCCGCTCGGGGCCGTCGTGCCGCCGTACGAAACGGTCGTACGCGCCGGGCACCACGCCCGCCCCCGTCACCAGGCAGATGACGTCCGCGCCGGGCTCCCCGCGGCGCAGCACGGTCAGGCCGGTGACGCCGGTGCGCGGCGGGCGCGGCGCCGCCCGCGGCACGTGCGTGCCGTCCAGCGCGCCCAGTACCTGCCCGACGGTGGCGTGCGGGTCGGTGAATTCCGCGAGAGCGCCCAGCAGCCGCACGCACTGCGCGAGCGTCTGCGCCGCGTCCGCGTCGCGCAGCACCTGCCGGTCGTACAGCGCGGTGAGGCAGAGGCCGCCGTCGGGGTCGCGCCGGGCGACGAGCGTCACGGCCAGGCTGGTGTCGCCGCCCACCAGGTGCGGTACGCCGACCCGGATGCCCTGGGCGGCCAGCTCACCGCGCACGGCCGGGGACAGATGGGGAAGGCTGTCGAAGAAGAGGGTGGTGTGCATGGTGTCCGCGTCCTCGCCGCGCCCGGTCCACTCCCGTATCAGCTCGTCGGAGACCCACGGGTAGGCCGACATGTCGAGCACCGCGTCCCGGACCCGCCGGACCAGCGGGCCCACCGGCGCCGCGGGGTCGACGGTGACGGTCAACGGCAGGGAGCCGCCCGGCAGTCCGGGCGCGTGCGCCGCTCCCGGCAGGGCGATGTCCCGCGCGGACAGGTACACCCCGAACGCCACCCGGACCGGCTGCCGCGCGCCGGTGGCCCGGTACAGCAGCAGCGCCCACACCAGGTGCAGCGCGCTGCTCTCCCCCGCGCCCCAGCCCGCCGCCCACTCCCTCAGCCGCCGGGCCCGGGCCGGTCCGAGCCGGCGCCGCAGCTGCGCGGGCCCGCTCCGCCCGGTCGGCGCACCGGGCCGCCCGGGGCTGAGCGCCGCGTCCCGCGGCGGTGCGGCACGCGTCCAGAACGCGCGGGCGGCATCGGTGTTCTGCCCGGCCAGCCACCGGGCGTGGTCCCGTACGTCGGGCCGCCGCTCGCCGCCGGGCAGCGGCCCGCCCGCCAGATACGCGCGGTAGAACTCGCGCAGCAGCACACTCACCGCCCGCTCGTCGAACAGGGCACGGTGGTACGTCAGCAGGACCCGGGTGGACGGCCCGGCCCCGGCGCCGACGGCCGGTGTGTCGTCCAGCAGGGTCAGCCGCAGCAGTCCGGCCCGGTGCAGCTCGAACCCCTGCGACCGGTCGCGGGCGAGCAGGTCACGCCAGGGCAGGGCGGTCCGCGAGTGACGTACGACGTCGACGGCGGCCCGCTCGTGCAGCACCAGGCGTGGAGCGGCCACCCAGTCGACCGAGGCGCGCAGCACCGATTCGCGTTCCACCACGGACTGCCAGGCGGCGACGAACCTCGCCGTGTCGAGCGGGCCGGTCCACCTCCAGGTCAGCTGCTCGACATGGCGGCTGCGGTCCGCGTCGCTCTGCACGGCCTCGCGCACCAGGCCGCGCTGGGCCCCGCCCAGCGGCACCGTCTCGGCGTCGGCGGGCAGCACCATCAGGTCGGCGAGGAGCTCCGCGGGCAGCTGGCCCGTGCCGCCGTCGGGGCCGTGCCTGACGAGGGTGAGCGTGTGCCGGCCGGAGCCCTGGCTGTCGAGCATCACCGAGAAGGTGCCGTGGCGTTCGACGATCCGGGCCGCGAGCCGTTCGGCCTGGCCACGGGCGGGCAGTCCGTGCAGGCCGAACACCTGCGTGCGGCCTGCGGCCGACCCGCCCGGTTCGTGGACCACGCACACGACGGTGCCCGGCACCGCGTGATGGGTGTTCATCCGATGTCCAGGGGCGCCCTGGTCCACCGCGGCGGCGGGGACGCGGCTCCCCTTCCCCCTCTCCCCTGTCCGTCTCGCTGTGCTTCCGGTCCCCTGTCTCGGCGCGGCAGCCCCGCCCCTGCCGCCTCCGCCTCTCCTCATCCACCGGTGGCCGCACCCGGTCCCGATCGCGGGCGCGGCACCTTCCCTCCCCCGGCCCCTCCGACGGGAGGGCATCGGAATGCCACCGGACGGCCGGTGCGGCGCCGGTGCGGCGGTGGGCTTCGCCGGACGCGCCGCGGTGAGCCTCGTCCACCGGGCCAGGCCCGCCACGAGGGGGACAGCGCAGCCCCACCCGGCGGCGTGCGGCACCGCGGTGAGCCGGGAGACCCCCGCGTCCTCCGGGTGGCACGGGCGCGGAGAACCCGCGGCGCGGACCGTGGCCGAACGCCTGGCCGTACGTCTGCTTCAGCGTCCACCGCCGCATCGGCCGGGCCCGGAGTTCCCGCTCGGGCGGACCTGCCGGGACCGCGGCCCCGGCCGGCGTCTCGGCCCGCCCGGCGGGCAGGCCGAGGAGGACCGCCCGCTCCGCCCGTTCGACGTCCGCCCCGACCGGGCCGGGGTACCGCGAGCAGCCCGAGCCCACGCCTGCCGCGGCCGTCGGGTGTTGCCCGGTCCCGCTCGGGCGACCCTCCGCGCTCCGCCCGTGCTCGCCCCTTCTCCGACGGGGATCAAGGGTGCGCCGCCCCGCTGGACCGCTGCTCGAGGCGGGCCTGGGTCAGCCGGTCGGAGCGGGGTGCCGCCACCCGCGGGGCGGCGGCAGGCACCGCGTGTTCGGGGCCGGCGCACAGGATGGACCGCTGCAACTTCGCGAGCGGCGGGGAGGGTTCGAGGCCCAGGGTGCGTACGAGTGTGGTGCGCAGCCGCCGGTAGGCTTCCAGTGCCTCCCCCCTGCGTCCCGCCCGGCACAGCGCCAGCATGTACTGGCCGCACAGGCTCTCGTGGCCGGGGTACCGGCTGACCAGCACGGTCAGTTCGGCGAGCAGTTCCCGGTGCCGGCCCAGCCGCAGGTCGGCCTCGATGCGCTGGTCGAGGGCGCACAGCCGGCTCTCCTCCAGCCGCTTGGCCTGGGTGCTCAGGTGCGGTCCGGGGGTGACGTCGGCCAGCGGCGGGCCGTTCCACAGCCGCAGCGCCTCGCGCAGCAATTCCGCCGCGGCGGCGTGGTCCTCGGCGTCCATGGCCCGGTAGCCCATGCCGCTCAGCCGCTCGAACTCCCTGACATCGTGGACGCCTCCACCGCTGTTGAGGAGGTAGCCGCCGGGCACGGTCAGCAGGACGTCCTTGGCGGTCCGCGGCGATGATCCGTCCGGGTCGTGCGCCAGCGCGGCCGTGATCATCTCGCGGATCTGCAGGATGTACGTCTGCAGCGTGGGGCGCGCGCTGCGCGGTGGCCGGTGCCCCCACAGTTCCTCGACCAGGGTGTCGACCGGCACGGTTCTGTCGGCGTTGAGGACCAGCAGCGCCAGCACCCGGCGAGGCTTGGGCGCGGTAGGTGTGACGGATACGCTGTTCATCCGTACGGCGAGTGGGCCCAGTATGCCGATGTCCACGCGTCTCCCCCGTTTCCCTGCTGTCCGCTCGGAAGCGATGTCCTGCCGTCTTGAGTAAAAGACAGGGCGCGTGGCATATCAACACCGTACCTGCCGGCCGCATTGGCCCGACAGGACGCGATTTCGAGCCAAGCAGGCGCCCCGCAGGACGTTTTCTTCCGGCGTTCCGCCGGGACCGGTTGTTGGCCCTCAGACTGACGAGTCACGCCACGGGATGCCGACTCGCCCTGAATCCGCCCTGCTCGCAGTCGCGTGCGACGGCGGCGAGCCAACGGTTTCAAGCCAGTCGCACGCTGGGCGTGACCGGGAGAAACGCACGGCAAAGCCGCCGGAATATCGATGCCGCGAACAGTTGAACACCCCGCTCCAGCTGCACCGCCGGGGTCGTACGGCGGCTTCCGGACCACCCGCTCCGCAGGCGAAACGATTCCGCGCGGTGATCCGGCCGAAACCCATTTGCCGCCCTCCGGTGCGGCAATGACATTCCACTCCCCATCGGTCGATTTCCCTCGCTTACCGCGGGCGCGGCTCTCGGCGGTGCGGGCGGGAAATCACTCCCTGTTTTTCAGGGAGACGGAGGGTGGTGGCCGTCGCCGGGGTCAGCGGTCCGGCCCCGGGAGCGACCGCCCCCTGCGTCGTCCGCTCCCCGGTCAGCCGGCCGGTGCAGCCCCCGTGCCGCACCAGCCCCCGGCCGCCGACGAGGTCGCGGGCGGGGCCGAAGTCGGTTCGCGCGAACACCTCGCCCACGATCGCGACGAAGCCGTCGAGGCGCCCGTCCGCCCTCGCAGCGGTCGGCTAGGAGCGTACGTCGACGTAGTCGCCGGTGGCCTTGGCCGGCCCGGTGGTGGCGCTGCCGGTGAAGTTCCAGCGCCAGTAGCCGTCCTTGACCGCCTTGACCGTGGTGCGCAGGGTGCCGGTGCTGCTGGTGTTGACGGTGGCCACGGTGGTGTACGTGCTGCTGCCCTTCGGGCGGAACTGCAGCTTGACGGCTCGGCCCGCGTATCCCGCGTAACGGTAGGTGTCCCAGTTGGCCCGCACCAGCTTGCCGGTGACGGTGATGCGGGCGCCCTTGGCCACCGGTTCCGGGGCGGCGTCGACGGTGAGCCGCGCGGCACGCTTGAGGCCGAACGACCCGATGCCGGGGGCGAAGACGCTGCCGCCGTCGCCGGCGTCGGCCAACGCGTCGACCGACCACGTTCCCGCGTCGGCGTTGGCCAGGTCCACCGGATCGTCGCTGCCCGGAGCCGGGTGGGCGTTGACGGTGAACACGGTCGTGCAGGCCGTCGCGGTCTCGCAGAACGCGTCGGTCGTGTAGAAACCGCCGTGCGGGCCCTTCAGATCGACGTCGACGAAGGCCAGGCCGGAGTCGTCCGATCCGGTGACCGTCACCGGGAAGACGACATCGTGCGTGATCCCCACGATCACGTCGTGCCCGGAGTTGACGGTCGCGCCGCTGAGCACCGGGTCGCCGGGCGTGGTTCCGGACGCGGCCTCGGCCGACGCGCCGGCCCCCGCCAGCAGCACGGCGACGACCCCCACCACGACCCCACGGCTCGCCGTGCCTTGTCTGTCGCCCGATGGTGCGACGAAGCGGCTCATGAATCCTCCCCAGGAACAACGGGCCCTGCTGCCGCACCTCACGAGCAGCAGCGACCGGCGGCGAACGCCGCAGACCGGTGTGTCACCCCGTACGACCACCGAACCGGCCCGATCGTTGTACCGCGCCCGCCACGCGTCGAAGTGGGCGCCGGCGGCCTACGATCCGGTGCTCCGCGAAGCCGCGGCGCGGGCGCGCAGCATCCGGGCCACGGCGTCCGAACGCTCCAGGAGCGTGTTGCGGACCACCGGGGCCGCGTCACGAACGGTCCGCCGGGCCTCCTCGACGTAGGCGGCGTCGATGGCGTACGGGGGGAAGAGGCGGCCGGTGAAGACCATCGCCGGGATCATCCCGCCCTGGTGCAGCTGGGGAAGCAGGTCGAGGTAGCGCTGGGTGTAGGGGGCCAGCAGCTCGTCCTGGGCCGGGCGCCAGAAGGCGGTCGCCACCTGGCCGACGGAGCTGACCGGAACGGCGCGGTCCACGGCGAGCCGCTGCCAGACCTCGGCCTTGGCGGCGGGGTCGGGCAGGGCCGCCCGTACCGTGAGCGCGCGCACCCAGGCGTCGGGGTCGGGGTCGCGCTCCAGCAGGGCGGCGGACGCGGACGCCACCCGGCCGCCCAGTTCCGCCTCGCGGACCAGCGCGCGCCACAGCAGGTCCACGTCGTCGCCCGCGTGCGTGCGCAGCCAGGCCAGGTCGTCCCCGTCGGCGGCGGTGCGGGCCAGACCGCGCAGCGCGACCTGGCGGCGGCCCGGGTCCTCGGCCAGACGCCGGCAGGCCGCGGCCACCTGGGCGGTCAGTGCGGCGCGTTCGGCGGGCGGCGCCCACAGTTCGGCGATGTCCGCGGCGAGGGTCAGATACGGCTCGATCACGGCGTCGGACGTCTCGGCGGTCAGCACCGCGGTGAGGCACCGCCCGGCTTCCGCCGCGGTGGCCTCGCCGTTGGTCAGCATGTCCCAGACGGTCGCGGCGGCGACGCCCCGGGAGATGGCCGAGGGCAGCTGTGCCGCCGTACGGAAGAGCGCGTCCCTGCTCGCCGGGTCGGGCCGGGTGGTGGCGAAGGTGAGGTGGTCGTCGTTGGCCAGCAGGAATTCCGCTGCGGGCGGCAGGCCGGTGATCGGGGTACGCGGCTGCGTCACCTCGACCCGTACCAGCGCCGTGCGTTCGAGATCCCCGCCGTCGCGGCCGTACGCGCCCACCGCGACGACCTGCGGGCGCGGCGTGCCAGCGGCCACCAGCGTGACGTGCTCGCCGTCCCGTTCCAGGCGGAAGCGGTCGGTGCCGGCCGTCGCGAGCCAGGCCGTGCGCCAGGCGTCCAGGTCGCGCCCGCCGGCCTTCGCGAGCGCGTCGACGAGGTCCTGGAGGGTGGTGTTGCCCCAGGCGTGGCGGGCGAAGTAGGCGGCCATGCCGGCGGTGAAGCGTTCCTCGCCGACGTAGGTCATGAGCTGATGGAGGACGGAGGCGCCCTTGGGGTAGGTGATGTTGTCGAAGATCGACGCGGCCTGGGCGACGTCGTGGATGGGCTGGTGGATGGGGTGGGAGACGGGGCCCTGGTCGGCGAGGTACGCCTCGAGCTTGTCGCCCACCAGGTGGCCGGCCCACGCGTCGGTGTACCGGGTGGCGCGCTCGGCGGCCCAGTGGCAGGCGAACTCCGCGAACGCCTCGTTCAGCCAGAGGTCGTCCCACCAGCGCATGGTGACGATGTTGCCGAACCACATGTGCGCCATCTCGTGCAGCAGCACCTTGGCCAACAGCTCCCGTTCGGCGGGCGTCGGCTCCGCCCGCCGCAGGAACGCGTCGGACCAGGTCACGCAGCCGTAGTTCTCCATCGCCCCGCCGAACTCGGGCATGAACACCTGGTCGTACTTCCGCTGCGGGAAGGGCATCGCGAACGCCTCGCCGTAGAAGGCGAGTCCCTGACGGGTGAGGGTGAAGATCTCCTCCGCGTCGCGGTCGAGGACCTCGGCGAGCGAACGGCGGGCGTACAGGCCGAGGTCGTGGCCGTCGGTCCGGCGGCGGATCTCGTGGAAGGGGCCCGCGTTCACGACCGTGTTGTAGACGGACAGGGGCGGGGTGTCGGCGAAGCTCCAGCGGCGGGCCGACGGCAGTTCATCGACGCGCGCCACCGCGGAGTTGCTGGTGACGGTCCAGGTGGGCGGGGCCGTGACGGTGAAGGCGTGCGGGGCCTTCAGATCGGGCTGGTCGAAACAGGCCCAGACGAAGCGGGCCTCGTCCGGTTCGAAGCTCGTCCACACGTAGACCTCGCCGTCCGCGGGGTCGACCGCCCGGTGCACGCCCTCGCCCGTGGCCGTGTCGGCCTGCACGCTCTCCACGCGCAGTACGTTGTGCACGGCGAGGCCGGGCAGCCGGATGCGGCCGTCCCCGGTGGGGATGAGTGCGGCGCCGTTCAGCGTGGCGCTCAGCACGTCGGCCGCGCAGTCCACGAACGTCTCCGCGCCCGGCTCGCGGCAGCTGAACGTCACGGTGGACACGCACCGGACCTCGGGTCCGTCGGGCAGGGCGGTGAGGTCGATGTCCAGGTCGTACCGCTCGACCGTCAGCAGCGCCGCCCGGCGCTCGGCTTCGGTGCGGGTCAGGCTTCGGGTCCCCATGCGTCCGTCCTCCCGTGTCACAGGTCGCGCGTCAGCGTACGACGGAGTCCGCCGGCGATCACGGGCTTTTCCCCGGCCGTCGGAGGAGGAGGTACGCGGACGTCGGGAGTCCGCGAATGTTCGGAGCGGGGAGTCCGCGGGCGTCGGAGGAGAGGCGCGCGGACGTCCGAGCCGGCGTGGGGCGGTCAGTCCTGGTGGAGCACGCTCTCCAGGGCCGCGACGGCGTGGGAGCGGTGCTCGTCGAGGAGTCGCACCGCTCGCTCGGGATCCCCGCCGCGCAGGGCGTCCAGGATCGTGCGGTGCTCCTGTACGACGTGTTCGCGGTTGGCGGGCTCGCCGTAGTAGAGGGAGCGGTAGGCGTCCGTGGCGTCCCAGAGGGTGGTGATGAGCCTGGCCAGTCGTGGCATGCCGGCGGTTGCGTAGAGGGCGAAGTGGAAGCGGCGGTTGGCCGCGGTCATGGCGGACACGTCGCCCGCCGCGGCTGCCTGTTCGACCTCGTGCTGGGCCGCTTCGAGGGCCGCGAGGGCCGGCCCGTCCAGGTGCTCGGACGCCTGGCGGACGGCTTCGGCCTCCAGGAGTTGCCGGATGCGGTAGACCTCGCGCAGGTCCGCGAGGGACAACTCGGCGACGAAGTAGCCCCGGTGCGCCTCGTGGACGACCAGGCCCTCGGCTTCCAGACTCTTCAGCGCCTCCCGCAACGGCAGGCGGCTGACGCCGAATTGTTCGGCGAGGGCCTCCTGCCGGATGGGGGCGCCGGGCTCCAGCTGCCCGCTGGTGATGGCCCGGCGCACCTCCGCCAGCACGAACTGCTGGGCGGTCGGCGGGCGCCGCCGGTGCGTGGGGCTGGTCATGGCGGGGTGTCTCCAGTGCGCGAAGGGGCCGGTCGGCTGCGGACGTTCATCCTAGGCGGTGGCGTCCTGCGGGTCGGCGAGGCCCAGTTCGCTCAGGACCTCCTGGGTGTGCTCGCCGAGGCGTGGCGGTGCGCTGCGGTAGGCGGCGGGGGTGACATCCAGCCGGATGGGGTTGGCGACCTGCTCCACCGGAAGGTCGCGGTGCGGGTCGTCGATGCGGACGCGGGCCTGCAGGCCCAGGCCGTCGGCGAGGGCGAACGCCGCCGCGAGGTCGTTGATCGGACCGCAGGGGACGCCCGCGGCGGTGAGGGCCTCGAACCACGCGTCGGCGGGGCGGCTGCGCAGCGGGCCGTCGAGCGCGGCGAGCAGTTCCGTGCGGTGGGCCACCCGTGCCGGGTTGGTGGCGAAGCGGGGGTCGCGGGCCAGTTCGGGCACGCCCAGCTCCGCGCACAGGGCGGTGAACTGGCGGTCGTTGCCCACGGCCAGCACCAGGGGGCGGTCCTGGGCTTCGACGACCTCGTAGGGCGCGATCGACGGGTGGCGGTTGCCCATGGCCCGCGGCACGACGCCGCCGGCCACGTAGGCGGAGGCCTGGTTGGTGAGTGCCGACAGCAGCGAGGTGAGCAGGGAGACCTCCACCCGCTGGCCCTGGCCGGTGCGCTCGCGGTGGCGCAGTGCGGCGAGGATGCCCATGCCGGCGTGGAGTCCGGTGATGACGTCGACGAGCGCGACGCCGGCCTTGGTGGGGTGGCCGTCCGGTTCGCCGGTCACGCTCATCAGGCCGCCCATCGCCTGCACCAGCAGGTCGTAGCCGGGCAGCGCCGCGCCCCGGCCGGCGCCGAATCCGGTCACCGAGCAGTAGACGAGCTTCGGGTTGAGCGGGCGCAGGGTGTCGTAGCCGAGGCCCAGGCGGTCCATCGTGCCGGGGCGGAAGTTCTCCACCAGCACGTCCGCGCGGGCGGCGATCTCCTGGGCGGCCCGCCTGCCGTCCGCGTCGGTGAGGTCCAGCGCCACCGAGCGCTTGTTGCGGTTCACGCCGAGGAAGTAGGTCGCCTCGCCGTCGGCGTAGGGCGGGCCCCAGGCACGGGTGTCGTCGCCGGCGCCGGGGCGTTCGATCTTGATGACCTCGGCGCCGAGGTCGGCGAGCAGCATCGTCACGTACGGGGCGGCGAGCACGCGGCCGAAGTCGGCGACGACAATACCGGACAGGGCCTGCTCGGGCTGCGGACGGTCGGACGGCATGTGGCTCTCCTCTCGTGTCTTGGCAGCGGCCCCGTCTGAGGCTACGCTGCCGATTGGATCCAAGATCCGATATCCGAATCGATCGGTTGGGATCGTATCCACAGTCAGCCGCTGTTGTCAGCCGTCAGGAGAGACCTCGATGACGACCTCCCCCGTCCACCCCTTCGACCTGTTCGCCATCGACACCCTGCTCAGCGACGAGGAGCGGGACATCCGCGACACCGTTCGCGCCATGGGCGAACGCGAACTGCGGCCGCACGTCGCCGAGTGGTTCGAGCAGGGCGCCATCCCCGCGCGCGAACTCGCGGCCTCCCTGGGTGAGCTGGGCGTTCTCGGCATGCACCTGGAGGGCTACGGCTGCGCCGGGACGAGCGCCGTCTCCTACGGCCTGGCCTGCCTGGAGCTGGAGGCCGTCGACTCCGGTCTGCGCAGCCTGGTGTCCGTGCAGGGCTCGCTCGCGATGTACGCCATCTGGGCGTACGGCTCGGAGGAGCAGAAGCAGCAGTGGCTGCCCGGCATGGCCGCCGGCCGGCTCATCGGCTGTTTCGGACTGACCGAGCCGGACGCCGGCTCCGACCCGGGCGCCATGCGCACCCGCGCCGAGCGCGACGGCTCCGACTGGGTCCTCAACGGCACCAAGATGTGGATCACCAACGGCTCCGTCTCCGACATCGCGGTGGTGTGGGCCCGCACCGACGACGGCGTGCGCGGTTTCCTCGTCCCCGCCGGCACCCCCGGCTTCACCCGCAACGACATCAAGCACAAGGTCTCCCTGCGGGCGTCCGTGACCAGCGAACTCGTGCTGGAGGACGTGCGCCTGCCCGCCGACGCGATGCTCCCCGGTGCGCGGGGCCTGTCCGGCCCGCTCGGCTGCCTGAACGAGGCCCGCTTCGGCATCGTCTTCGGCGCCCTGGGAGCCGCGCGCGACTGCCTGGAGACCGCGATCGCCTACGCCGCCGACCGCACGGTCTTCAACCGCCCCCTGGCGGGCTTCCAGCTCACCCAGCAGAAGCTGGCCGACATGAGCCTGGAACTCGGCAAGGGCATGCTGCTCGCCCTCCAGCTCGGCCGCCTGAAGGACTCCGGGCAGATCACCCCCGAGCGCATCAGCCTCGGCAAGCTCAACAACGTCCGCGAGGCCCTGCGGATCGCCCGCGAGTGCCGCACCGTGCTCGGCGCCAACGGCATCACGCTGGAGTACCCGGTGATCCGTCACGCCAACAACCTCGAGTCCGTCCTCACCTACGAAGGCACGAGCGAGGTCCACACCCTCGTCATCGGCAACGCCCTGACCGGCATCGCCGCCTTCCGCTGAGCCCGCCCCCAGCGGACCCGCCCGCTGCCTCCTCCCCCGGCGGCGGGGGCGGTGTCCCGGCCGTCCAGGCCGGGGCACGGCGGGCGGGTCCGGGGGTGTCCGACGAATGAGCGACACCGCGGGCATGCGTCAGACATCCTCCAAGGCGAACACGGTGATCCACTCGGCGTCCGAGGCGTGGTAGCCCAGTGCGGTCAGGGCCTCGGAGGCGGCGCGCATGTGGGCGGCGCCGTACACCACGGCCACGGTGAAAGGGCCGCTCCGGCCCGCGTAGCCCCGGTCGAAGTCGGTGAGGGACCGGACCAGCAGCCGGTCACGGCGACGCAGCACCAGGTCGTCCAGGCCCGGCCAGAGGTCCGCCGCCGCCTCCTCGGCCTCGCTCAGCAGGTCCTCCGTCGCCAGGTGCCGGGCGAGCCACCGGCGTGTCCCCAGCAGCCGCATCCCCGCCGTCACGGCGGGGACGACCGTGGCCACCATCGCCCGTTCCTTCCACGGCAGTCGCCGGTAGCCCTCCTGGAACCGGTCGCCGCTCATGTCCGGGCACACCACCGGCAGCCCGAGCGCGTCGAAGTCGATGTCCTGCACCACCAGCCCCAGCCGCTCGTGACCGTCCAGCCGTCGGTACGACGCCACCAGGGCGTCGGCGCCCGCCGAGCCCTCACCGACGCCCTCGGCGATCACGAGGTCGCAGCGGTCACGCAGCCGGGCGGTCACCTCCCGGTAGAAGGTCTCCTCGGCCAGATGGATCATGGGAAAGAGCAGGAAGGCGAGCCCCGTCCCCGGCCGTTCGAAGCGGGTCACCGCCGACCGCACGCCGGCCAGCTCCGTCACCTCGATGAACTGCACGCGCGCCGCCCCCTTCAGGCCGTCCTCACCCACCTCCACGCCGATGAAGGCCCTGAAGGTTGCCCGTACGCGCGTCGCGGGCGCCCTCCGGGCGCCGGTTCCCCGCCGCCGGCCCGCTCCGGCCGCCTGTCGCGCCGGGGAGCCGCTCGCCGACCACACTGGAAACGTCGGCCGGAGGAGGTTGCGATGGACACGAACACCGGTGCACGACCGCTGCTGCTGGACAGCGTCCTGCCGGATTTCCGCTTCAGCCGCCTGGAGTGCACGGCCGTCGCCGCGGGACCGTCACAGACCTATCGGGCGGCGCGCGAGCTGGACCTTCTGACGGTCCACTCCCCGCTGTTCGAACTGGCCGCCCGGGCACGCGGCGTGCCCGACCGGCTGCGCGGCGACCCCGCCCCGCCCCCGCCCTCGTTGCGGCTGGCCGATCTCTTCGACACGGCCACGGACGAGGAGGAGCGGCACGACCGGCCCGACCCGCGCGAGCCGGAGCAGCCGTGGGTCGGGCTGGCCGAGGATCCGGGGCGGGAGCTGGTCTTCGGCGCCGTCGGGAAGGTGTGGCAGCCGTCCATCCAGTGGCGGCGGGTCGAGCCCGGCGGTTTCGTGGAGTTCGCGGAGCCGGGCTGGGCGAAGATCGCCGCCGCGCTGGTCGTCCACCCCTACGGCACCCGCCGCTGCCTGCTGACCTACGAGGCGCGCACGGCCTGCACCGACCAGGCCACCACCCGGCGCTTCGCCCGTTACTGGACGCTCGTGTCGCCCGGTGCCGGGATCGTCATGCGCGCGGCGCTGCAGGCGATCAAGCCCGCGGCGGAGAAGGAGGCCAGGTCCGCCACCGATCCGCGGTAGCCCGGCGACCGCGGGGGCCCGACGGATGCCGGGGCGTGCGCGGGCGTGCGGGCTGTCCCCGCTCCCCGACCTGCCGCCTACGTACGGGAGGAACCCGCCGCCTCGCTCACGGGCTGCCCGGTCGCGGCGTGTCCGGCGTCGGCCGGGGCCTCGGCGCCGGAGGAGACGACCACCTCGGAGTCCGGGCCGCCGCGGTCGAGGACGCCTCCCACGACGGCGAGACCGAGGCCCGCCACGGCCAGCGCGGCGCCGACCGGAGCGGGCGAGGTCCAGCCCCAGCCCGCCGAGATGGCCAGGCCGCCCAGCCAGGCGCCGCCCGCGTTGGCCAGATTGAAGGCGGAGTGGTTGGAGGCCGCCGCCATCGTGGGGGCGTGCTTCGCCCTGGCCATGAGCAGCATCTGGACCGGCGTGGTGATGAAGGCGCCCATCGCGCCGATGAAGGTGATCGTCACCAGGGCGGGCACGGTGCTGTGCACGGTGAAGCAGAACGTCACCAGCGCCGCGGCGAGCGCGGCAAGCCCCCCGTACAGGGTCGGCCGCAGCGCGCGGTCCGTGAGCGGGCCGGCGATCAGGGTGCCGAGCGTCATGCCGACGCCGTAGAGCGCGAGGACCAGGGTGGTCGAGGAGTCGGAGATGCCCGTCACACGGGTCAGCATCGGCACCAGATAGCTGTAGACGGCGAAGAACCCGCCGAAGCCCACCACGGCCGTGGCCAGGCCGATCACGACCTGCCGGTTGCCCATGGCCCGCAGCTCGTGCCGGACGCCGGACCGCCGGCCGCGCGGCTGGTGCGGGACGAACCGGGCCATCGAGGCGAGCGCGAGGAGGCCGATGACGGCGACCGCGCCGTAGGCGGACCGCCACCCGAACTGCTGGCCGAGCGCGGTGCCGGCGGGGACTCCGACGATGTTGGCGACGGTCAGTCCCAGGAACATCTTCGAGACGGCGCGCGCGGCCCGTTCGGGGGCGACGAGCCGGGAGGCGACGACGGCGCCCACGCCGAACAGAGCGCCGTGCGGCAGGCCCGCCAGGAAACGCGCGGCGAACAGCAGGGCGAAGTCGGGAGCCAGCGCGGATGCGACGTTGCCGACCACGAAGAGCCCGGACAGCAGCAGCAACAGCCGTTTGTGCGGCACCCGGGCGCCGATGCCGGTCAGCACGGGTGCACCGACGACGACACCGAGCGCGTAGGCCGACACGAGGTTGCCGGCGTGCGGCACGGACACGCCGACCCCGTCGGCGATCTGGGGCAGCAGCCCCATCGTGGCGAACTCGGTCGTGCCGATACCGAAGGCGACGACGGCCAGCGCCAGCAGAGCCAGGGGCATGGTGCGGGAGAACCTTTCGAAGAGCGCGGTACAGGAGCAGGACGGCAGAAAGGACCGGAACCGTCCGGATCCTGTGGCCTGCCGCGCCGCGCACCATTGCCCGGCCCACCCCGGGGCAGGGAAGGCCTCTGAGGGTGCAGCGGTGACGGCAGACCGCACATTCCAAGATCGGGCCTCGGGCGCAGTGATCTACGTCATGCCGCATCTGGCGCGGCCAGGGCCCGGGGGCCGTCTCCCCGGTCTCGAAGGCCGGGGAGACGGGACGCGGGACCGGGGAACCGGGGAACCGGGCACCGGGCCCCGTGGAACCGGGCACTGGGCAACCGGGCACTGGGGAACCGGGCTGCCGTGCCCCTGGGGTTCAGTCCTCCACCGAGCGCCGTACGCGCCGGGACGGACCGAACTCGTACAGGTCGAGGATCACCGGCGGATCGGCGACGCCCGGACCTCCGGCCCTGACCCACGTCACGATGTCGGCCGTCGCGTCGGGGTCGTTGACCAGCCCGAGCCAGACCGGCCGCCCGCCCGCGGCCCGCCCGGCCGGGGACGGCTGCACCACGATGACGTTGGCGTGCTCGCAGGCGTCCAGGCAGTTCACCGCCCTGACCTGGGCGACCGGCCCCAGCTGAGCTTTCAGCGCGGCCAGTTGGGCGGCGTGGTCGACGCCGGGAATCTTGGCCGTGCCGCAGCAGCAGCCCCGGCACACGGTGACCGTGCACCGGGGCGCCGCCGCCTGGGCGGGGGCCTTGCGGCGGCTCATCCGGCGGCCCGCTTCCAGGCCGCCTCGCGCAGCAGTCGCAGCCCGTTGAGGCCGACGATGACGGTGGAGCCCTCGTGGCCCGCGACACCGAGCGGCAGCGGCAGGTTGCCGACGAGGTCCCAGACCGCCAGGCCCGTGATGAAGACACCGGCGACGACCAGGTTCTGCGCGACGAGTCTGCGGGCCCTGCGGGACAGGGAGATCACGGCGGGGACGGCGGCGAGTTCGTCGCGGACGATGACGGCGTCGGCGGTCTCCAGGGTGAGGTCGGAGCCTGCCCGGCCCATGGCCACGCCGGTGTGGGCGGCCGCCAGCGCCGGGGCGTCGTTGACGCCGTCGCCGACCATCATCACCTTGCGGCCCGTGTCCGCCAGCTCCCGCACGGCGCCCACCTTGTGCTGTGGCAGCAGTCCGGCGCGCACGTCCCCGATGCCGACCTCGGCGGCGAGGCGGGCGGCGGCGCGCGGATTGTCGCCGGTCAGCAACATCGGCGCGGTCCCGGCGAGGAGCGTGAGGGAGGCGACGGTGGCACCGGCGTCGGGGCGCAGCCGGTCCGCGACGCCGAGCACGCCGACCGGCGTACCGGCCACGGTGACCACCACCGCGGTGCGCCCGTCGTCCTCCAGTCCACCGGCCAGGACCGACGCCCGCGCGGAGTCCGCGTCGGTCGCGCCGTTCAGCAGCCGGGCCGGGGCGCCGACCGCGACCACGCGTCCGTCGACGGTGGCGGTCACGCCGACACCGGGCGTGGAGTCGAAGTCCTCCGCCGTCGGCGGGGCGAGCCCGCGCCGGTGCGCGGCGTCCACGACGGCGTGCCCCAGCGGATGCTCGCTCGGGTGCTCCGCGGCGGCCGCGAGGACCAGCAGCCCGTCCTCGTCCAGGCCGGATCCGGTCAGCGGCAGGATGTCGGTGACCCTCGGGGTGCCCTGGGTGAGGGTGCCGGTCTTGTCGAGCGCCACCGCGTCGATCTGTCCGAGCCTCTCCATGACGACGGCCGACTTGACCAGAACACCATGCCGCCCGGCGTTGGCGATCGCGGACAGCAGGGGCGGCATGGTCGCCAGCACGACCGCGCAGGGCGAGGCCACGATCATGAAGGTCATGGCCCGCAGCAGCGAGTCGGTGAGGTTCGCGCCGAGGGCGAGCGGGACCAGGAACACGGCGAGGGTCACGGCCACCATGCCCAGCGAGTAGCGCTGTTCGACCTTCTCGATGAACAACTGGGTGGGCGCCTTGGTCTCGGACGCCTCCCGCACCATGCGCACGATCCGTGCGATCACCGTGTCGGAGGCGTCGCGCTCGACGCGGACGCTGAGGGCGCCGGTGCCGTTGAGGGTGCCGGCGTAGACCTCGTCGCCCTTCTCCTTGGCGACCGGCAACGGCTCGCCGGTGATGGTCGCCTGATCGACCTCGCCGGCTCCGTCGAGTACGCGGCCGTCGGCGCCGATGCGTTCGCCGGGCCGTACGAGGATGGTGTCGCCGACGGACAGTTCCTCGACGGGGACGGTCTCCTCGGCGCCGTCCGCGCCGACGCGGGTCGCCGTGGCGGGCGCGAGATCCAGCAGCCCCCGCACGGAGTCGGCGGTGCGTGCCGTGGCCAGCGCCTCCAGCGCGCCGGACGTGGCGAAGATGACGATCAGCAGCGCGCCGTCCATGACCTGGCCGATCGCCGCCGCCCCGAGCGCGGCGACGACCATCAGCAGGTCGACGTCGAGGGTCTTCTCCTTCAGCGCCCGCAGGCCCGCCAGTCCCGGCTCCCAGCCGCCGGCCGCGTACGTCAGCGCGTACAGCGGCCCCCAGGCCCAGGCCGGTGCGCCGGTCAGCTGGGCCGGCAGCGCGAGCAGGAAGCAGACCGCGGCGAAGGCGGCCCAGCGCGCCTCGGGCAGGGCGAGGAGGCGGGTGCCGCGCCGGGGCGTGCCCGTGTCGCGCGCGGACGCCGCCCGGTCGGCGGGGGCGGAGGCGAGGGTGGAGGTCATCGGAGCGGAGGTCCTTCGAGAAGGTACGACGAGGCAGCGGTCGGCCCGGTGGAGGCGCCGCTCCCCTCACCGTACAGGATCACATGAAGAGACTTTCATGTATCCACGGGTCCGCGCTCCGTAGGATGAGTGCCATGGGCCACGGAGCTGACGCCAAGACCACCGCCACCGCGCGCGAGCGCCTGGAAACCGTGGGCGCCGCCGACGTGGCCGCCACCCTCCAGGCCCTCGCCACCCCGTCCCGGCTGCGCATCCTGTCCCGCCTCCAGGAAGGCCCCTGTGCGGCGACGGAGCTCGCCGACGCCGTCGGCATGGAGCAGTCCGCCTGCTCCCACCAACTGCGCCTGCTGCGCAACCTCGGCCTGGTCACCGGCGAGCGCCGGGGACGCTCGGTCATCTACGCCCTGTACGACAACCACGTCGCCGAGCTGCTGGAGCAGGCCCTCTACCACGTGGAGCACCTGCGCCTCGGCCTGCGCGACACCCCGGCCGACGTCCCGGCCGGGGCCCCGGCCGACGTCCCGGCGGAGACGGCCGGGGCCCGCTGAGCGCCCACCCGCCCCTCACTCGCGCAGCCGCCCTCCCCGACGGTCCATTCGGCGAGCGGCCCCGAGCCGCCGCCGGCCACCACTCCCCCGCGCCCGGCGGAACGCGCTCCACCGGCTCCCGGCCCGTACGAAGAGGACCTGGATTTCCCTGCGACGCCGCCGCTTTATAGCTCAAGATGATAAAAATCATTGCCGACCCCAGGACTGGGATCGGCTGGGCGCTGGGGGGCACTGTGGCGGAACTCGTCGTGATGGCGGTGGACGGTGACGGCGACGGTACCGCCGTCTTCGAAGTCGAGCCCGGCTCAGGCGGATCGGACCTGGAGCTCGCAGCGGACGACGGACTGATGGCACGTGCCCAGACGTCGCTCCGCGAAGCACTGGACCGGGTGAAGCCGGCTCTGTCCCAGGTCTCCGCGACCGTTCGAGAACTCAGTCCGGATGAGATGGAAATCCAGTTCGGGTTGAAGATCGGCGGCGAAAGCGGCGTGATCATCGCCAGGGGGACGACAGAGGTGAACTTCGCCGTCCGGGTGGTCTGGAAGAACTCCTGATCCACGTGCACGCGCGGCGGGAGGGTTTCATCGTAGCGATCCGGCCGCCGGCCTCCGGGGCTCCTGTCGGCCTCGGGTTCGTTGTCGGGGACCGGTACATCGTCACCTGTGCACATGTCGTCAACGCGGCGCTCGGCCGCGACAAGCACCACCATGAGCGCCCTGACGACGGCGCACGCGTTCAAGTCGAGTTCGTGCTTCTCGGCGACGTCGACGGCGCACCGCTGCGCATCTGCCGGGTGGCGGCATGGGATCCTCCTGAAGGATCAGTCGCCTCCGGACGTGATGTAGCCGGCTTGGTGGTTGTCGGCGGAGACACACTGCCGGTTGGCGCAGGGCCGGCACGGTTGGTCGACGCGCGCACGGGCCAGGCCCCCGACGCTCAGGTTTCGGTGTTCGGCTATCCGAGCCACCCCGACCGAAGAGACAAGGGCGCTTGGGCCACGTGCTCGATTCGAGGAGCGGTCGGCGGTGGCTTGATCCAGCTCGACGCCCGCGCCGAGGCAGCTTTGCGAGCTCAGCCCGGGTACAGCGGCTCGCCGGTCGTGGCGACGGATCGCTGGGGCGATGCAGCGGTGGGGATGCTCGCCATCGCCAGCAGGGCAGGCGCGGCACAAGACGCCTATGCCGTACCTCTGTCGGAAGTGGCGGCGGTATGGCCCGAGGCTCTGGGCCGGCTGGTGCTGCCCCCTTGTCCTTACCGAGGACTTCAGGCGTTCACGGCCGCGGACGCTCAGGCCGGCGTGTTCCTGGGGCGCGAGCGCGAGGTCAAACGGCTCCGGGACATGGTCAAGGGGCAGCCGCTCGTCGTGGTCACGGGTCCGTCCGGAGTAGGCAAGTCCTCCCTTGTCGCGGCAGGTCTGCAGCCCGCACTCGCGGCCGACGGATGGAGCGTGGCCTCCTTTCGGCCGGGAGTAACCCCGTACGAGTCGGTTGCCCGTGCCCTGCTGGATCTTGAGCATCCTGGAGCGAACCATTCCCTTGAGCAGTTGGACCACCGCGCCCGGATACTGCGGGAAGACGGATTCTGGCCGGTGGCTTCGCGGGTCGCACTGCTGACGGGCAAACGCCTGGCTCTCATCGGGGATCAATTCGAGGAAGTACTGAGCGCGAGTCCGGACACCGAGAAGGCGCTGGAATTCCTGCAGCATCTGTTCCCACCACCGGACACGGTGCAGGATGCGAATGTCCGTCTGGTTTGCACACTGCGCGCCGACTTTCTGCCCGATCTGCTTGAAATGCCCCATATCGGGCCCCGGCTGCAAGATCGGCAGTTGAACGTCTCTCCGCTGGACGTGACCGCGTTGACGCGCGTGATCGTGGAACCTGCACAGCTGGCCGGCGTGGCCTTCAGCCCAGGGCTGGCCGAACAGATCGCTTCTGAAGCGAGCAGGGCGGCGGGAAGCCTGCCGCTGCTGGAGTTCACCCTGACCGAACTGTGGCCCCTGCAGCGCGAGCGCCAGATCACCTTTGACAGCTATTACGGCCTCGGAGGCGTATCCGGAGCACTGAACCAGCACGCCGAGAAGGCCTACCACTGGCTACGGCACCAACTCCGTCTGGACGAACAACGCATCCGACGCGCACTCCTTTCGATGATTCGGGCCCGTGGCGGATCTTCCAGCGCCGTCCGCGTCACGGCGGACCGTTCCTACCTCGGAAATGACTGGTACATCGCTCAACTGCTCGCGGACCCGGACCGCCGTCTGGTCATCCTGGGATCCGATGGCCCCGAGACGGCGGAGATCGCCCACGAGGCGCTGATCCGCGAGTGGCGCAGGCTGTCGACATGGGTCGAAGAAGACGCGGACTTCCAGCAATGGCTGACGATGATGGAGGAACGCGCCCGAGACGGGGACCTGTTGTCCGCCACCCGGTTGTCCGAAGCGCAGCAATGGCTGAGTGAACGCCGGTCCGACATCCCTCACGAAGTCGCCGATCTCATCGAACTCAGCAGCGTAGTGATTCTCGAACAGCAGAAGACCCAGCAACTGCTCAGCGAATCCCAGGAACTGACCGAGCAACTCCGTGAGCGGTCGGCCGAACTGGAAGTGCGACAGAGATACCTACATGAATCCAACGCCAAATTGGAGGAACAGGCCGAAATTCTGGCGCAGCGAAACCGCGACATCGAGATGAAGTATACCGAGATCGAGATGGCACGTCAGGTCCTGGAAGAGCGCGCCGAGCGCTTAGCCGTCTCCATGCGTTTCAAATCCGACTTCATATCCGATATGTCACACAGATTACGGACCCCTCTCAACTCCCTCTTGTTCCTGGCCGAGTTG
Organism: Streptomyces sp. H51; assembly: GCF_035656535.1. Taxonomy (NCBI): domain Bacteria; kingdom Bacillati; phylum Actinomycetota; class Actinomycetes; order Kitasatosporales; family Streptomycetaceae; genus Streptomyces; species Streptomyces sp. H51. The sequence goes on along the minus strand of NZ_JAYMHD010000073.1, from coordinate 74,704 downwards.
CTCACCGAAGATTCAGAGGCACATCTCTCACAGAAGCAGCTCGAAATTGCCCAGGAGATCCTCTCCACCGGCAGAGACGTCCTTCAGCTGACCAATGACGTCCTCGACCTGTCGATGGCCGAATCGGGAAAGATGGACGTAGCGGCCACCAGTGCATCGCTTACGCAGCTCGCCCACCACCTCGAGGCCAGGTTCCGGCCACTCACCGCAGAGAAGAAGCTCGAATTCACCGTGCGCGTCGCATCCGTCCTTCCCGACACGTTTCTCACCGATGAGCGGCGGCTGTCGCGGGCGGTAAGGGAGCTGCTGTCCAACGCGGTGAAATTCACCGAGTCCGGATCGGTGGAACTGGCCATACTGCCTGCCGGCCCGGATATCCCGTTGGCCGTAAGGGAACATCTGCTGGAGGCCGGCTCTCTCTCACGTCCCGACGGGGAACTGGTCGCATTCTCCGTGACCGACACCGGCATAGGGATCACGGCTGACAGACTTCCGGTGATCTTCGAGGCGTTCACGCAAGGGGGCGACGTGATCAGCCGATCATACGGCGGTACGGGCCTGGGCTTGTCCATCGCGCGGGAGGTCGTCCGACTGCTCGGCGGTGAGATCCATGCACAGAGCGAGCCCGGACGCGGCTCGAACTTCACCATCTACCTGCCACTGCGCCCGAGCGGACTGCCACCGCGCACCTTCCCGCCCGCACAGGCTCACGACGATGTCCCCGCGCTCTTCGCGCCACGCGGCTCCAACGCCTCCGGCCCTGACCGATGGGGCAGTCCGAAGCAGCCCGCAGGAACAGGGCCCGGCTCGGACATCCCAGTCGGCGGTGAGAAAGTGCTGATAGTCGACGCCGACATCCGTCATCTGTTTTCGATCACCGCCGTCCTGGAACAGTACGGATTGAACGTGCTGTCCGCCGAGAACGGTCGCGAGGCCATCGAAATCCTGAAGCAGCAGGACGACGTGGCGGTCGTCCTGATCGACATCGTGACACGGGAGAGGGACGGCTTGGCGACGATCACGGCGATCCGTGACATGCCCGCGTTCGCCGGATTGGCGATCATCGCGGTGACGGCCACGGCGACCAGGAGCAATCGGGAGTCGGCGATCGAGTCGGGAGCTTCGGATTGCGTGGTCCGGTCCACCGCTCCCAACGTCTTGCTGCCGCTCCTGCGTCGCTGGATCGAGGCACGTCGTACCGATCCCGAGGAAGCTCCCTGACGGGACCACAGATCTGCCCTGGACAGCCGCGAGGCGGTCCATCGGCGACGCCGGAAGAGCGCATGCCTGGTTGCCCCGGTCTCGGGTGTCCGCAGGAACGCCGCACCTGCCGCGACAACACGGTCACGTGCCCGGTGGCGTCAGTCGGTGGCGAGGCCGTCGACCAGACGGCCCAGGAAGCGGGTGAAGGTCGCTTCGGGAGTGAGGGGGCGGCGGGGGGCGGAGAGGGCTTCGGCGAGTTCCGGGTGGCGGCCGTCGGCGGCGACAGCGGCCAGGTAGCGGGCCTCCGCCGCCGCCCTGTCCGGGACGCGTGAGAGCGCGGCCTGCGCGATCTCGTGGGCGACGTGCCCGGCCACGAACGCGGTGAGCTGGGCGAAGACCTCCAGCTTCGCCGCACCGTCCAGCCCGGTGGGCCTCAGGACGGCGAGCGCGTGTTCCAGGAACGCAAGCGTGTTGGGGCCCGGCACCCGACGGGCGGACAGGGCGGCGGGCAGCCAGGGGTGACGCAGCATGTGGGCGCGCTGCAGGTGGGCAACGGCCTTCAGATCGGCACGCCAGTCGCCGCTGGGCGGGTCCGTGACCGTCAGCTCGCCGCTGACGTGGTCGACCATGAGTTCCAGCAGCGTCTCCTTGTCAGGGGCATAGCTGTAGAGCGACATGACGCCGGCTCCGACCTCGGCGGCCACCCGTCGCATGGTGACCGCTTCGAGCCCCTCCGCGTCCGCCAGAGCGACGGCCGCCACGACGATCGCCTCCCGGCTGAAGGTGGGCCGGCGGCCCCTGCGGGGCGCCACGGGGCGCAGCCAGAGCTGTTCGGGGTCGACGCCCGCGGCGCCGGGCCCGACGTCGTGTGACACGGCCTCGCGCTCCTTCCTGTGGTCGTGGAGGCGGTCGCTGTGAAGGTCATCCAAGCATCCTCTATTCTCGTACAGCGTACGGAATAGAGGGAGGGAACGATGTCATCGAGCAAGCCCGAAGCCGCGGCCGGACGAGTCCGGGTACCGCCCGCCGGAAAGCCGCCGCTGTCCTCACGGATGACGAAGGCGACCTGGCGGGGTCTGCCGGCCAGACGGCACGGGGTCGGATGGGAGCCGGGGCTGGTGGTGCCGGCGGGCGACGGCAGCCCATTGATCACCGACCATTACTTCCCGCGTGCGGAGGGCGACTTCCCGACCCTCCTGGTCCGCTCGCCCTATGGCCGAGGCCTGCCGTGGTCTCCGATGTACGGCCTGCTCTTCGCCGAACAGGGCTTCCACGTGGTTCTGCAGAGCTGCCGCGGCACCGGTGGCTCGGGCGGCGCGTTCGACCTGTGGCGCAACGAGGCCGCCGACGGCCGGGCCACCGTGTCCTGGCTGCGTGAGCAGCCCTGGTTCAACGGAACGCTGGGCACCGTCGGCCCCAGCTACCTGGGATACGTGCAATGGGCCCTCGCTCCGGACCCGCCGCCGGAACTCAAGGCGATGGTGATGCAGGTGGGGCTGCACGATCCCTGGGCCCTGTTCCACGCGGACGGCGCGCTGCGCCTGGAGAACGCCCTCGCCGTCGGCGTGAGCATGACCTACCAGCACCAGGGGCTGGCCCCGTTCGTGAAGGCGACGCTGCGCCTGCGGCGCCGCCTGCACGACGTCACCACCGCACAGCCCCTGCGCGGGGCGTACACGTCCGCGCTCGGCGGCGAAGTGGGTTGGCTGGACGAGGTGATGACACACCCGGACGCCGAGGACTCCTATTGGCGCGGCGCGTCGACGGCGGCGTCGGCGGAGCGGCTCGGCGTGCCCACGGCTCTGATCACCGGATGGCACGACGCCCTGGCCGACCAGACCTTCGAGCAGTACCACCGGATGCGTCAGGCCGGATGTGAGACCGCCCTGCTGGTCGGCCCCTGGACCCACACCTCGGCCCTGCGGCAGGGATGGCCCGAGGTGTTCGCCGAAAGCCTCGCCTGGCTGCGCGCCCACCTGTGCGCCGAGCCCTCCGGCCTGCGTCCCACCGCGGTGCGCGTGTACGTCGGCGGCGAAAACGTCTGGCGGGACCTCGACGACTGGCCGTCGGAGCCCGCCGCCACCTCCTCCTGGTATCCCGCTGCCGGCGGGCACCTCACCCGCCAGCCCGGCACGGACTCCGCGCCCCTGACATCGTTCCGCTACGACCCGGCCGACCCCACCCCGTCGTTCGGCGGCCCGCTGCTCTCCCGCACCTCCGGCCCACGCGACAACCGCGCCCTGGAAGCCCGGGACGACGTCCTGACGTTCACCGGTCCACCCCTGACCGAGCCGCTGGACATCCTCGGCCCGGTCTCCGCACGGCTGAACATCTCCACGGACACCGGGCACACCGACGTCTTCACCCGCCTGTGCGACGTGGACGCACAAGGCCGCTCCATCAACGTCTGCGACGGGCTGGGCCGGATCCGGACGACCGGACACGCGCCCGCGCAGATCACCGTGCCGATGAGCGCCGGCGCGCACCGCTTCGCCGTCGGCCACCGCATCCGCTGGCAGATCAGCGCAGGCGCCCACCCCCGCTACGCCCGCAACCCCGGCACCGGGGAATCGCCGGTGGACGCCGCCACCTTCACACCGGTGCGCGTCACGCTCCACACCGACTCGGCGTTGACGCTCCCCCACGGCTCCACGCCCTGGTGATTCATCGGGCCTCCGGGGACCGGCGGCCCATTCAGGCGGCCGGTCCCCGCTCGCTCCCGCAGGCCGCAGGCCGCAGGCCGCAGGCCGGTGGCCGGCCCCGGAGCCCGGCCTGCCTGCCTGCCTGCGACAGGAACGCGGTCAGCGGGGCGAGGCCCGGGCGACGGGGGCATCGTTCAGGGCTTGCGGGCCAGCGCGGCGACGATGAGCCGTTCCCAGACGGTGAGTTCGCGTTCGCCGCCGTCGCTCCACAGGCTGTCGGCGGTGTCGGGACGCCACAGGGGTGCGGGCACGATCCCGGGTTCGAGGATGTCCAGGCCCTCCAGCAGGGCGGCGATCTCGGCGTCCGTGCGCCACCGGCCGCGGCCGAAGGTCCGCTGCAGCGTCCGCTCGGCCTCCTCCGTCTCGGGGTTGTCGCCGGAGCGGAAGTGGCTGACGAAGAAGTAGCTGCCGCAGGGCACGTGGTCGCGCCAGTGGCGGACGATGCCCGCCGGGTCCTCGTCGTCGTTGACGTGGTGCAGGACGGCGCTGAGGACGACGGCGACCGGGCGGTCGAAGTCGATCAGTTCCAGGGTGCCGGGGTGGGTACGGACGTCCGCGGGATTGCGGACGTCCGCCATGACGACCCGGGTCCTGTCGTTCTGCTCCAGCAGGGCCCGCCCGTGGACGAGGACCTGCGGGTCGGTGTCGACGTAGACGACCCGGGACTCGGGGGCGTGCCGCTGGGCGACCTGGTGGACGTTGTCCGCGGTGGGAAGGCCGCTGCCCAGGTCGACGAACTGCCGCACGTCGGTGGTCGTCGCAATCTGCGCGATCGCGCGTATCAGGGCTGCCCGGTTGGCGAAGGCGATGGCGACCGACCCCGGAAGGTCACGCTTGAAGACGTCGCCGATCTCCCGGTCCACGGCGTAGTTGTCCTTGCCGCCCAGCAGATAGTCGTAGACGCGGGCGATGCTGGGGGTGGTGGGGTCGATGCTGGAGCCTTCGTCCGTCATGGCGGTCATCCTCCCCCACGGCACCGCCCGCCTGCCGCCGCTTCGGCGGTCTCGGCGCGGCCCCATGCCGGGCCGGGCCCGGCACCGGCCCACGGCTTCGCCGCCGCACGCCGCGTGCGGCACCGTCACGTCGCGTCGGCCGGGCAAGCGCCATGCCCACACGAGGCGCACAGAGAAGACATGATCTGTTCCCGGTCCGGCCACATGTGAAAGGCGCGTTCGAAAAGGTTCGGCCATTGACTCTCCTCGCGCGGCAGCCACTCGGCTCCGTGCGCGGAGAGTCGTTTCATCTGTAGGGGCGTGCGTTTCATGGAGTCCGCTGAGGAAGAAGAGTCCGACAGATCCGGCAGATTCGAGCCACGGCGGCTGTACACCGGCCGGGGTGTCGGTGACCGGATCCTCCGGATTCAGTTGACGGCCACCGGCGTCGCCGTTCTCGCCGTCATGGCGGCCGTCGGGCTCTTCCTGCTGCTGAGGGCCGGTCAGGCGCTGCGGGTCAGGGGGTGGGCGTTCCTCACCACCGCCGAATGGCAGCCGGACGTCCACCGGTTCGGCATCGCGGCGGTGCTCACCGGAACCCTGCTGATCGCGGCGGTGGCCGTGGCGCTCTCCGTGCCGCTGGCCCTCGGCACGGCGTTGTTCATCTCCGAGGTGGCCCCGCGCCGGCTGCGCCGCACGCTGGTGACCATGGTCGACCTGATGGCGGCCGTGCCGTCCGTGGTGTACGGGCTGTGGGGGCTGTTCTTCCTGCAGCAGCACGTGATCGGGCTGTCGCGCTGGCTGTCCGACTGGTTCGGGTGGATCCCCCTGTTCACGGTGGACGGCACCCGGTCCGGCGATCCGCTCGCCTCCGACAGCGTCTACACCGCCTCCACCTTCGTCGCCGGGATCGTCGTCGCGCTGATGGTCGCGCCGATCCAGTGCTCGGTGATGCGGGAGGTGTTCACGCAGGCCCCGGCCGGCGAACGGGAAGGGGCGTACGCGCTGGGCGCCACCCGCTGGGGCATGATCCGCGCGGTCGTCCTGCCGTACGGCAAGGGTGGCGTCATCGGCGGCACGATGCTGGGCCTCGGCCGGGCCCTCGGCGAGACGATCGCGGTGTACCTGATCATCTCGCCGGTCTTCGTGATCCAGCCGCACATCCTCCAGACCGGCTCCAACTCGGTGTCCTCGCTGATCGCCCTGCACTACGGCGACGCGTCCACCTTCGGCATGTCGGCGCTCATGGCGGCGGGCCTGGCGCTGTTCCTGCTCACCCTGGCGGTCAACTTCACCGCCTCGTCCATCGTGGCCCGCTCCCGGTCCGGCGCGCAGAGCGAGGCATGAGATGACCGTCGTGGAAGAGACCGCCACCGCCCCCCTCGCGGCGCCGGCCGCGGCGGCCGTCGGCCCGGACACCGGCCCGCCCGAGGAGCCCCGCCGCATCGGCGGCCCCACCCGGTCCGGGGTGCTGTCGCTGTGCGGCGCCGCCGCCTCCGGGCTGTGCATCGCCGTGCTGCTGTTCGGGCAACTCGCGCCCTTCTCGGGTGCGTTGGGCTTCGCTGTCACCGCCTATCTGTGCTTCCTCCTGATCTACGCCGTGCTCACCGGACTGGAGGAGGACGTGCAGGCGGTCCGGGACCGGGTGATGACCGTCGTGCTGTGGACGGCGGCCCTGGTGCTGTGTTCCGGGCTGGTGCTCGTCGTCGGGTTCACCGCCTGGCGGGGCCGGGACGCGCTGCCGCACGCCAACTTCTTCACCCAGGACATGCAGGCGTCGGGCCCGCTGGACCCGCTCACCCGCGGCGGCATCGCCCACGCGATGCTCGGCACCCTCATCATGATCACCATCGCCCTGGCGATCACCGTCCCGCTCGGCCTGTCCTGCGCCGTCTACCTCAACCAGATCCCCGGCCGGTTCTCCCGGTTCGTCCGGACCATCGTCGAGGCGATGACCGCGCTGCCGTCGATCGTGGCGGGCCTGATGGTGTACGCCACCTGGATCCTCGGCCTCGGCATGCAGAAGTCCGGTCTCGCGGCGGCCTTCGCGATCAGCGTGATGATGCTGCCGATCGTGATCCGGGCGGCGGACGTGGTGCTGCGCCTGGTACCCGGCACGCTGACCGAGGCCGCCGAGGCGCTGGGCGCCCCGCGCTGGCGGACCGTGTGGCACGTGGTACTGCCGACGGCCCGCTCCGGGCTCGCCACCGCGGTCATCCTCGGCACCGCGCGCGGCATCGGCGAGACCTCGCCGGTCCTGCTCACCGCGGGCTTCACGGCCGCGCTCAACGCCGACCCCACCGAGGGGCCGATGCTCTCGCTGCCGCTCGCGGTGTTCACCTTCATCAAGTCGCCGGAGCCGACGATGATCGCCCGTGGTTTCGGCGCGGCGGCGGTGCTCATGGTGCTGGTGCTGGTGCTGTTCGTCGTCGCCCGGGTCATCGGCGGCCGCGGGCCGGGCCACCAGAGCCGCCGCCAGGCCCGCCGCACCGCCCGCGCCTCGCGCCGCACCGCCGCCCGCTTCGACGAACGGCACGCCCCGCGGCTGTCGTTGTTCGACGACGGCCCCGCCGCGAGCACCCCCGCCGGGGACGCCCCCGGCGTGAACCCCGGCCCCGCCGTGCGCACCGGCGTCGGCACCGGCCCGCACGGTGCCGGTACCGGCACCCGCACCGCCGATTCCCCTGTCACCGAAGACCGCCCCGAAGACCGCCCTGAACACACGCCCGGCGAGAACACCGGAGAGACCGACTGATGCTCAGCCACCTCATCCCCCGTCTCCGCCGCCTGCGGGCGGCGGCGGCCCTCGCCGCGATGCTCGGTGTGATCGCCGGGCTGCTGGCCGGGCCCGCCGCGGCGCCGGCCGCGGCGGAGAGTTACACACCGATCGCCGGAGCGGGCTCCACCTGGGCGGAGAACGCCGTCGACGAGTGGCGCCGGGCCGTCAACCAGTACGGCATGCGGATCAGTTACGCCGGCACCGGTTCCTCCGACGGCCGCCGCCAGTTCCTGAGCGGCACCGTGGACTTCGCGGTCTCCGACATCCCCTTCCAGACCAACCCGACGGACGGTTCGGCCGCCGAGCGGCCGGCCTCGGGGTCGTACGCCTACATGCCGATCGTGGCCGGCGGCACGGTCTTCATGTACCACCTCACCGCCGGCGGCAAGCGGATCACCAACCTGCGGCTGTCCGGCGACGTCGTCACCAAGATCTTCACCGGCGTGATCAAGAGCTGGGACGACGCGGCCATCCGGGCCGACAACCCCGGCCTGCAACTGCCGCACCGCGCCATCGTGCCCGTGGTCCGCTCAGACGGCTCCGGCTCCACGGCCCAGTTCACGACGTGGATGGCCGACCAGCACAAGCAGTTGTGGCAGGCGTACTGCGGACGCGTGGGCCGGTCCGGGGCCTGCGGGCAGACCTCGTACTACCCGACCGTGCCCGGCATGATCGCCCAGTCCGGCGACCTCGGCGTGGCGGGCTACGTCGCCCAGAACTACGGCGAGGGCGCGATCGGCTACGTCAACTACTCCTACGCCCTCAACGCGCACTTCCCGGTCGCCAAGGTGCTCAACCACTCCGGCTACTACACCGAGCCGACCCCGCAGAACGTCGCCGTCTCGCTGCTCAAGGCGAAGATCAACACCGACAAGGGCTCACCGGACTACCTCACCCAGAAGCTGAACGGCGTCTACAACGACACCGACAGGCGCAACTACCCCCTCTCCAGCTACTCGTACATGATCCTGCCGCTGAAGGTGCAGGGCACCTTCACCAAGGCCAAGGGCAAGACGCTGGGCGCGTTCTCGTACTACTTCATGTGCCAGGGCCAGCAGGCGGCGCCGCAGCTCGGCTACTCGCCGCTGCCGATCAACCTGGTGCAGGCGGGCTTCGAGCAGATCCGCCGGATCCCGGGCGTGGTGGCGCAGAACATCAACATCAAGGGCTGCAACAACCCCACCTTCACCGCTTCCGGCCGCAACAAGCTCGCCGAGGAGGCGCCGTACCCCGCGGCGTGCGACAAGAAGGGCGCGGCGCCCTGCACGACCGGCAGCGGAGGAGCGAAGGCGGGCAGCGGCGGCACCTCGGGCGGCGCGTCCGGGGGCTCCGGGACCGGCGGGGGCGCCTCGGGCGGCTCCGGATCCGGGGCCGGCGGCTCGACGGGCGGTGGCGGCACGGCGGGCGGCGGCACGGCGGGCGCGGCGTCCGGCGGCTCCGGGACGGCCGTCGACCCCGACACCGGCCAGACGGTAGCCGCCGACGGCACCGCCGCCGGCACCGCCGGGGGCGCGGGCGGCACCGTGGCCCTCGCCCAGCCGGTCTCCGTGGAGGGCCGGAGCGGCTGGACGAGCACCCAGACGCTGATGCTGCTGGCCTCGTTCCTGGTGCTGGGGCTGGTGCTGCTGCCGTCCGTCGTGTCACGGCTGCTCGCGGGCGCCCGCTCCCACGGCGACGCCACGGACGGGGGCCGGCGATGAGACTGCCGCGCCCCCGCCCGGCCCGACGAAACGTCCCCGCCCTGCGCAACGCCCGGGTCCTGCGCAACGCCCTGGTCCGTCTGGTCGCCGGTGCCGCGGCCGGCGCCCTCGCGGGGCTCGCCGTCGCCCAGGCGGCGCCCGCGGCCCCCCTCGGCGCGGGCGGCACCGCCACCGGCTCCGCCGTCACCGTCTCCGGCCGCGGCGAGTTCGCGGACATGCGGTTCACGGTCGGCCAGACCACCCACCTCACCAGCCAGGCCGTCAAGGTCTCCTGGACGGGCGGCGCCCCGACCAGCTTCGCCGGCACCCTGTTCGACACCGACTTCGTGCAGATCATGCAGTGCTGGGGCGACGACGACGGCACCGTGCCGTCCAACCCCGGCCCGCCGCGCACCCAGTGCCAGTACGGCGCCTCCCCGACCACCGACCGCGGCAACTGGCCCGGCAACGGACAGGACGACACCCGCCAGGTCTTCTACAGCGCCGACCCCACCAACTACGGCCAGGACGACCGGTACGGCGCGGCCAACCCCAGCGCGCCGGGCGAGGTGCCGTTCAAGTCGGTGGACGGCACGGTCGTCACCACCGGCACACAGAACAACGCGCTGTTCAACCGCAACACCACCAACGAGGTCGACTTCGCCCGCACCGGGGCCGACGGCACCGGCCAGGAGTACTTCGAGGTGCAGACCGCCAACGAGGCCCCGCACCTGGGCTGCGGCATGCCGGTCACCCGCGACGGCGTCACGAAGCCCCGCTCCTGCTGGCTGGTGATCGTCCCGCAGGGCCACCTGGACCTGGACGGCAAGCCGTACGCCGACCACAGCCAGGTCAACGCGGGCTCCCCGGTGTCCTCCACCAACTGGAGGAACCGCATCGCGATCCCGCTCGGCTTCAACACCGTCGGCGCCAACTGCGCGCTCGGCGCGAAGGAGCGGCCCACCCTCGGCAGCGAGCTGGCCGCGGACGCCATGACCAGCTGGCAGGCCGCCCTGTGCCCGGCCGGCAAGGTCTACGGCTACACGCAGCTCGGTGAGCCGGACACCCGCGCCCGGCTCACCGCCGAAGGCGGCGCCGGCCTCGCCCTCACCACCCGCGCGCTGGGCGCCGACCCGGGTACGACCGCGCCGTCCGGGACGACGACGTACGCTCCGGTCGCCCTCTCCGGCGCCGTCATCGGATTCACGATCGAGCGCAGGCCCAAGGCCGGGGCACCGGACGACATCCGCCGGCTGGCGGGCACCAAGGTCGAGTTGATCAGGCTCACCCCGCGGCTGGTGGCCAAGCTGCTCACCGAGTCGTACCGCAACTCGCCCTGGGGAGCGGTGGTCGGCGACACCACGGCCAAGGGCTACGGCTGGGCGAAGGACAACCCGGCGGGGCTGGCGAGCGACCCGGAATTCGTCGATCTGAACCCGGAGTTCGCGTACCTGTCGGTCGCCGAGACCCCGGCCACCGACACCGACCTGCTCACCTCGCTCGGCCACACCGACACCGCCCGGGCGCTGTGGCGGTGGATCCTGGCCGACAAGGAGGCCCGGCAGTTCCTCGACGGCGTCTCCGACGACCACGGGATGCGGGTCAACCCGTACTACAGCACCAACGCGGACCTGAACCCGACCGGCGCCCCGTTCGACCCGTCGGCCACGGACGACTACCCCAAGAGCGATCCGTGGTGCACCGTCCCGCCGGGCACCGACGCGCCCGCCGACCAGAAGCAGTGCATGACCGACTTCCACCCGTACGTGACGGACATGCACTCCGGGGCCCTGCACACCCGGCGCGCCGACACGCTGTGGAAGTCCAGCTGGGACGCGCTGGCCAACCCGCCCGCGTACAAGAGCACCGGCCCGCAGACGGTCGGCTCCCGGTTCGTGATCACGGTCACCGACGCGGCCTCCGCCGCCCGGTACGGCCTGCAGACCGCCCGACTGCGCAACACGGCGGGCCGGTTCGTCGCCCCGTCGGCCGGCTCGCTGACCGAGGCGGCCGAGGGCGCCTCCGGCACCGGCGTCGCCGAGATCACCCCGGCGAACGCGAAGGCGAAGGGCGCCTACCCGCTGGCCCAGCTGGTGTACGCGGCGGTCCGGCCGGGCTCGCTGAAGGCGGACGCCCGCAAGGACTACGCGGCGCTGCTGACGTACGCGGCGGGCGGCGGCCAGGTCAGCGGCGCCGACCCGGGCCGCCTGCCGGCCGGGTACGCCCCCCTGCCGCGGGCCCTGCGCACCCGCACCGCCCACGCGGCCGACGCGCTCCTGCACTACTCCGGGTCGACGGCCACCGGCGACGCCCCCTCCGCGAGCGGCGGCAGCGGAACGCTCGGCACGGGCGCGGGCGGCAGCGGCACCGGCGGCACGGCGGCCGGCGCCGGCACGGGCACCGAGTCCGCGCCGGGCGGCGGCGCCGGCGCCACCCCGACCACGCGGGCGTCGTTCGACGGCGGCAAGGCGCTGCAGACCACGGCCGCGGGCAACACGCCCGCGGACCCGGCCAACCCGCTGCGCTACGCCGTCCCCGTCGGCGCCGCCCTCGGCGCGGCCGCCGGGGTGGGCGCCCCCTTCGCCGGCGGCAGCCGGCCGCGGCTGCCGCTGCGGGTGCCGCTGCCGGGCGGCCGCACGGTGACGCTCGTACCGGAGTTCACCCTGCCGGAGCGGCTGCGGAGGCTGCTGCCGCCCGGCCGGGGGTGAGAACCGGGCCCTTCGGGGGCCCGCACCCCCCACAGACGGCCGTCCGCCCCGAAAGGGAGTCGGGGCGGGCGGCCCGTACCACCCTGCCAGATCACCCTGCTCACTCCGCACTACCCTCAGGAGACTCTCGATGCGCAGAACGCGCTCCACTGCGGTGCTCGTCGCCGCGGCCGTGGTGTCCGGCGGCCTGGTTCTGACCAGCCCGGCGTACGCCGACCCCACCCCCGCCGGGACCTACCGTCAGCTCGTCGGCGTGGGCTCGGACACCACGCAGGACGTGATGAACGCGCTGGCCGGCGACACGGTCAACGGCAAGAGCTACGCGGGCACCGCCGTGAAGTCGGCGGACGGCGCGGGAATCGCCTCCTACGACGCGATCGAGCCCGGCACCGGCTCCACCTCCTCGACGATCAAGACCCGCTCCGACGGCCCGTCCTTCCTGCGCCCGAACGGCTCCGGCAAGGGCCGCCTCGCCCTGAGCGAGTCGCTGACCGGCGACAAGTACCCCGACTCCGCCGGCGCCTCCATCAAGGGCCAGGTGGACTTCGCCCGCTCCTCGGCCACCCCGAGCACCTCGGGCACCGCCCTCACCTACATCCCCTTCGCCCGGGACGCGGTGGGCGTCGCGGTGAAGGGCTCGGCGCTGGACACCCTGACGGTGGACCAGCTGCACGACATCTACTCCGGCTCGCTCACCCAGGTCGGCGGCCAGACCGTGCACCCGAAGATCCCGCAGAGCGGCTCGGGTACCCGCAAGTTCTTCCTGTCGGCGATCGGCCTGACCGACGCGACGCTGTCCCCGAACGTCCCGACCGTGCAGGAGAACCAGGGCGACGCCGCGCTGACCGAGGACGGCGCGCTGGTGCCCTTCTCCGTCGGCAGCTGGATCGCGCAGGTCAACGGCGTCGCCCCGGACTACACCAAGGACGCGGCCGCCGCGGGCGGCCACCTGGCGGCGGTGCGGCTGCCCGGCGACAGCGGCGCCACCACCCCGGTGACGACGGTGAACGGCAAGCTCTCGCCGGTCACCGCCTACTACGAGAACTCCACCTTCGGCCGCGACGTCTACAACGTCGTCCCGAGCCGGGCGATCGACCCGACCAGCATCTTCTTCGACAAGGACCTCTACGACGTCTTCGTCACCAGCGGCAGCCACACCGCCGAGCTGGCCTCCGACGCCGCCGAGCAGGTCATCGCCGCCTTCGGCTTCGTGAACGAGCCGTACAACGGCTCCACCAGCGTGGCCAGGCACGCCAAGCTGGGCGGCCTGGAGGAGTCGGGCATCGACACCTCGACGCCGGCCGCGCCCGGCCTGAAGGCCACCCTCGGCGACGCGAGCGTCAAGCTGACCTGGACGGCGCCCGCCGCCACCGGGCTGCCGGTGACCGACTACCGGCTCACGCTGACCCGTTCGGACGGCAGCGTCGCGGCCGTCAAGGACGTCCCGGCCACCACCACGTCGTACACCTTCGGCGACCTGGCCCTCGGCGGCTGCACGGCCACCGTCTCGGCCGCCAACCTCAACGGCACCGGCGCCGCCGCGTCCTGGACCGGCACCGTCAAGTACGGCAGCACCACGACGGCGAGCGCGCCCAAGACCGCGTACGGCAAGGCCCCGAAGGTCGCCGTCACCGTCACGGGCACGCACGGGGTGGTCCCGACCGGCACGGTGACCGTGAAGGAGGGCTCCACCACGCTGGGCACCGGCACCCTGAACAGCTCCGGCAAGGTGACCGTCAGCCTGTCGAACCACCTCAAGGTGGCCACGCACACGCTGACGGTCTCCTACGGCGGCAACGGCAAGCTCCTCGCCTCGAAGACGAGCGTCCGCCTGACGGTCACCAAGGCCACGCCGACCGTCACCACCTCCGCGCCCACCACGGTCAGCCACACCGCGCACGCCAAGGTCACGGTGAAGGTCGCCGCGACCGGCACCACGCCGACCGGCACGGTGCGGATCTACGAGGGCACGCGGGTGATCGCCACCGGCACCCTGAGCGGCGGCAAGGTGACCGTCACCCTGCCCCTGCTGAGCCGCGGCTCCCACACCCTGCACGCCTTCTACGCGGGCTCCTCGACGGTGTCCGCCAAGAGCGGCGCGAACTTCACCGTCAAGTCCACCTGACACCACCGCCCGGGGGACCGCCGTACCGCGGTCCCCCGGGCCGGCCGGACTCCACCCGAACCCCGTCCGAACCCCATCCGAACCCCACGACGCGCGATACCGCCGCAGCCGGCGACAGCGCCATGACCAGCGAAGGAGGCGGGCCGCCGTGACGGTCGCCGTGCAGACCACGCTCACATCGTCCCCCGCACGGCCACGGGTACGGGCCGCCACCGCCGTCCGCCATCTCGCCCGGGGCGCCCTGCTCAGCGTCGCCGCCCTGCTGCTGGGCGTCACCGTTCAACTGCTGCTGATCAGCGGGATCCAGGAACGCTCCGCGCAGCACGCCGCGTTCGACCGGTTGCGGGGCGAACTCGCCCTGGGCACCGCTCCGGTGGCCCAGGCCGACCAGCAGGGCGCGCTGCTGGCGCCCGGCACCCCGCTCGCCCTGATCGAGATCCCCGCGATCGGTGTCCGGCAGGTCGTCCGCGAAGGCACCGACTCCACCGTCCTGACCGGCGGCCCCGGACACCGCCGGGACACCCCGATGCCCGGACAGGCCGGCAGCAGCGTGCTGATGGGCCGCGCGGCGGCGTACGGCGGCCCGTTCGGACGCCTGGAGCGGCTCACCGCCGGAGACACCCTCACGGTGGTCACCGGCCAGGGCAAGGCCCGCTACCGGGTGCTGGACGTGCGGCGGGCGGGCGACCCGGCGCCCGCGGCACCGGCGGCCGGCAAGGGCCGCCTGGTGCTGGTGACGGCCACCGGTCCGCGCTTCATGCCGGGCGGCGTGCTGCGCGTCGACGCCGACCTGGTCTCCGCGGCCTTCCAGACCCCGGCCGCCGTCATCCGCCCCGGCACGCTGCCGGAGTCCGAACAGCCGCTGGCCCGCCCGGCCGGGGTGCCGTGGCCGCTGGTGATGTGGCTGCAGGCGCTGCTGGCCGCCGCCGTGGCCGCCGTCTGGGCCTGGCACCGCTGGGGCAGGCAGCAGACCTGGATCGTCTTCGCCCCGGTCGTCGCCGTGCTGGGCCTCGAGGTGGCCACGCGCGCGACCGAACTCCTGCCGAACCTGCTGTGACCGCCCGCCCGCCCAGCCCCGCCGTGAACCGAGGTATCGAGATGACGGACACCACCTGCACCCCGACCGACGCCCTGGCCGGTGCCCCGGCCGACGCACTGGCCGACACCGCCGTGCTGCCTTCCGCGGCCGGCGGGCCGGCCGTCGCCCCCGCCGCCCTCGAAGCCCGTGCCGTGTCGGCCTGGTTCGGCAGCCACCAGGTGCTGAGCCGGGTGTCCCTGACGATGCCCGCCGGGCAGGTCACCGCGCTGATCGGCCCGTCCGGCTGCGGCAAGTCGACGTTCCTGCGCACGCTCAACCGCATGCACGAGCTGATCCCGGCGGCGCGGTTCGGCGGAGAGGTGCTCTTCGAGGGGGAGGACATCTACGGCCCCGGCCGCCGCCTGACCGACGCCCGCCGCCGCATCGGCATGGTCTTCCAGAAGCCGAACCCGTTCCCCGCGATGTCGATCTACGACAACGTGGTGGCGGGGCTGAAGCTGACGGGCACCCGCGCGCACCGCCGCGAGAAGGACGGTCTGGTGGAGGAGTCGCTCACCCGGGCCGGCCTGTGGAAGGAGGTCCGCGACCGTCTCCGTCAGCCGGGCGGCGCGCTCTCCGGCGGCCAGCAGCAGCGGCTGTGCATCGCCCGCGCGCTGGCGGTACGCCCCCGGGTGCTGCTCATGGACGAACCGTGCTCGGCGCTGGACCCCACCTCGACCCGCCGGGTGGAGGAGACGATCCACGAACTCGCCGGCGAGGTGACCATCGTGATCGTCACGCACAACATGCAGCAGGCCGCGCGCGTCTCCAGCCAGTGCGCGTTCTTCCTCGCCGAACAGGGCACCCCGGGCGGCATCGTCGAGCACGGACCCACGGACCGTATCTTCGCCAGTCCTCAGGACACCCGCACCGCGGACTACGTGGCGGGCCGCTTCGGCTGACGCGGCGAGCCGGCCGAAGCGGCCCCGCCGCCGCGGCGGCGGGTGCGGCGGCCGGTGCGGCGGTGGTGGCGGCCGGTGCGGGGTCCGAGCGGTGGGGTGACGGCGGCCGGTGCGGGGTCCGAGCGGTGGGGTGACGGCGGCCGGTGCGGGGTCCGAGCGGTGGGGCGTCCGGACCCCGCACGGGACGGGAGTGTCAGCGCTTCATGAGGGCGAAGACTCCCCAGCCGAGGTATTCACGCGTGGAGCGCGCGTAGCGGGCGGGCTCGGTGGTGAGTTCCTCCCGTACCTCGGGGGCCAGTTCGTCGTCCGGGTTCAGGTCGAGCCAGCGGCGCAGGCTGAGCCACTGGGCCGCGGCGTACCGGTCCCAGCTGTCCTGGTCGGCCAGCACCATCTCCACGACGTCGTACCCGAGATCCTGGAACTGCTCGATCAGGTCCGGGAGTCGCACGAAGTCGGCGATGCCGGTGGCGTGGCAGGCCTCGGCGGTCTCCTCGTCCGGAGGGGTCCGCCGCCAGTACGGCTCGCCGATCAGCATCAGGCCTCCCGGACGGAGGCTGCGGTCGAGCAGCTCGGTCGTCCCGGGGACGCCGTTCCCGATCCATGTGGCGCCGACACAGGCGGCCAGATCGACCGGCTGGTCCGCGACATGGCCGGCGGCGTCACCGTGGACGAACTCGACCCGGTCGGCGACGCCGAGTTCGACGGCGCGGGCCCGGGCGCGCTCGGTGAAGACCGTGCTGATGTCCACTCCGGTGCCCGTGATCCCGTGGTCGCGCGCCCAGGTGCAGAGCATCTCGCCCGAGCCGCTGGCCAGGTCGAGCATCCGGGTCCCGGGGGCGAGGCGGAGCGCTTCGCCCAGGGCGGCGAGCTTGGCCGGGGTCAGCGGGTTGTGGATCCGGTGGTCGCTCTCGCGGATGGTGAAGATGCGGGGAAGGTCCATGACCAGGTTCCTTTCCGTCATGCCTTGCGGTGGGGGGAGCGGTTGACCGCGCATCGCAGGCGCGCGGTGTCCTTCATGGGCCGCTGCCGTTCGGCGCGCGGCAGCGCGTCGGTGCGGGAGGCGGCGTCCCGGGCGGGCTCGGCCGAGGGCGCGAGCGGGACGGCCGTGCCGGACGGGGCGGCAGCGAGGACGTCCGTGCCCTCGCCGGTGGCGGCGATGCCGTACAGACCGTGCTCGGCCCGCGCCACGCGGCCCGGGACCGGTCCGCCGGACCGCGACGGGGTGAGGGCGCGCTCACGTTCCGCGTCCCGGCCGTGGCCGGCCGGATTCGGGACGCGCGCGGGAGAAGAGAGCGCGGATGCGGGTGAAGTGGGTTGACGAGACAACGTGGAGACCCTTGAAAGGGGGCCCCGCCGGACGGCAGGCGCGCCGGTACCGCTCCCACCGGGGAGGAAGGCGGCCGAAGGTCAGGACGTGGCCCGGGAAGTGAGGATGATCCGGGCACCGCGCACAGCGGTGGTCTCCATGACAGTCATCGACTCACCTCCTTCGGTCTCCGTCGGCGAAACGTTGTCGCCGGCCCGACATTACACCCGCCGTGGACCCGACGGCGATCACGTAACCCCGCTCCCGGCACACGGCGGCGAGACGAGGCCGAGGCCGACGGCACACTGAGCTGCTCGCGCCGTCGCGGCGGCACCGGGAGAAGCGGGCCGTCAGGAGTGGTCGGCGCAGCAGGGTGTGGGCTCGGGTACCTCGAAGGGCGCGAGGGTGCCGCCGGCGGCCGGGACCAGGGCGAGGGTCAGCCGCCCGTCGCGCCATTCGGGCCGTACGTGGTCGCGGGTGTGCACGCGGGTGGCCGGGTCGGGCCCCGGCCCGTCGGCCGGCGCGCCGACCACCGTGAGCCGGTCGACGGCGGTCAGGGTGAGCAGGTCGGCCGCGGTGACGGTACCGGTGAGGTGATCGACTCCGGGGTAGAGCACGGCCCGGCCGCCGCGCCGGGCGGTGTGTTCCGCGGCGGCGAGTGCGGCCGTGCGGGCCGCCGTGAGCGGTCCGTGCGTACGGTCCCCGAGGGCCGCGCCCAGTTCCGGCACGTCCAGGGCGGCCAGTCGCCGCCATGCCGCCTCGGCCGCGCCGGCGTCGGGCGGGGCGAGGGAGACGGCGGTGCCCCGCCGGTCGTCGGTGCGGATCAGATGGGTGCAGGCGATCGTCCCGGCCGGGAGGCCGAGCCGGTCCGCCAGGTGGTGGACGAGGTGGTCGGCCTCGCGCAGACTCGCCGTCCCGGCGTCCACCCCGATGACGGGGCGGACGCCGGACACGGTGCGGGGTGCGGTCATGCGGGCAGGACCCACATCGGGTTGGAGTAGAACCACAGGTCCTTCCACGGGTCCGCGTCGCCGAGGACGTCCATGGCGGGGCCGGCCGGGTCGACGGAGGAGCCGCCCAGGCCGACGGCGGTGCGGTTGCCGTCGGTGCCGCGCAGCCGCACGTACACCGGCTTGTCCACGGGGCCGAGCGAGTACGTCAGCCGGACCGCGCCGGTGGCCTTGTTCACCTCGAAGGACTTCACGACCCTGGTGTTCGGCGTGGTGAAGGTGTCCTTGTCCGACACCGGCCCGGTGACATCGCCCTGGATGACGTCGACGCGGGCCAGCGTGGGCACGAACTGCGCCCAGTTGGGGCCGTTCGCGAGACTGATCTCGACGACCAGCTCGACCTCGCTGCCGCGGCGCACCTGGAGCATCCCGCCCAGGGTCACCGCCCGGCCGGCGGAGCGCAGTTGCGCGTTCAGGCCGCTGATCAGGCCGCCGTGGTCGACCCAGACGCGGCCGGCCCGGATGCCGTCCATGACCGCCTGGTAGGAGAAGGACGCGGCGCCGACATGGGTGCGGGAGTACTGGCCCGGCCAGTAGTCGCCGTCGCCGAGGTTGAGCCCGCCGCCGTGGACAGGGTCGTTGTAACGGCCGTTGCCCGCGAAGTCGCTGTTCGGACCGCGGACGGAGGTGTCGGCGTAGACGCTGTGGGAGTCGGAGTTGGCGGTGATCCACCAGGGCTTGCCCTCGGCGAGCAGGCTGTCCCACAGGCCGCCGACGGTGGCGGTCATCCAGTCGAAGCCGCCCCAGGTGCGGTAGCTCTCCAGCGGGTACGCCGCGAACGAGTCGGCGCTGGGGCTGTTGTCGTAGTAACCGCGCCCGGAACCGGGGCCGTCGGGGGCGGCGATGCCGGCGGCCTGGTGGCCGGGGGCGCCCTCCATGCCGACCGCGATCGAGGGCTGCGCGTCCCGCCAGCCGCGGATCTCGTGCGGGGAGTCGATGCCCTTGCGGGCCGGGTGGTTGGCCAGGAGCAGCGCGTCCTTGACCTTGCGCCGCTGCACCTGCTCGGCGAGGAAGTCGATGCCCGCGATGGCCAGCGCCTCGTTCGTGGCCGTACCGGCGGTGGCGCCCTTGACGCTGCCGTCGAAGGAGTTCTCGAACTCCCTCAGTACCGCGACCTCGTTCTTGCCGGGGTGGACGAAGACGGTGCCGTGCTCGGCGGCCGGGATGTTCCACTCCAGGCCCTGGAAGACCAGCGTGTCCTCGATCTGGTCGCGGGCGGCGACGATGTCCGGGTTGACCTTCTCCACGCCGATCTTGGCGTGGGTGACGCTGCCGTGGTCGGTGATGACCATCCAGTCCAGGCCGTGCGCGTTCGCCTGCCGGACGTGGTCGATGACGCGGTACTTGCCGTCCGAACTGTGCTGGGTGTGGATGTGGTGGTCACCGGCCAGCCACAGGTACCGGCCGGAGCGTGAGGTGTGCGTGGTGGGCATCGCCGCGGTCGACGCGGCCGCCTCTCCCGCGCCGCCGAGCACGCCGCCCGCCGCGAGTCCGGCGCCGAGCAGCCCGGCGCGGCGCAGCATGGACCGCCGTGAGTGCTGGCCGGGCGTCAGCTCCTCGTCGGGGATCGACGTGTCGAGGGCGGGCGGCAGGGACGAGAGGTCCTCGTCCCCGTGGTGATGGTGGTGGTGATGGCCGTGGTGGTGGCCGTGGCTCATGTTCGACTCCCGCGGGACGGCAGGCGCGTACGTGCTGGGACGCGCCCAGTGTGAGAAGCCCGCCTGAACGCCTGGAGGCCGAACGGTGCTGGGGCGAGGAACCCCTGATGTGCAGCGAGAGCTTTTCGGCCACCGGCGCCTGACCGGCGGCCCTGGCGGGCCGGTACCGCCGCCTGCGGCCCGCCGGGAGCACGGTGGGCGGCTCACGGCCCGCCAGAACGCACGTGATGGGCCGCTCACGGCCCGCCAGGAGCACGTGATGGGCCGCTCACGCGTCCCCGTCGGTGCCCCGCAGCCACGCCCCGCCTTGCCGGCTGACGATGACCCAGCCGTCGTCCGCGCCGTAGCGCAGGTCGGCCACGAGGTACATGTGGTGGCGCAGCCAGGCCACGGCCTCACTGACCGCGCCCATCGCGGCCGGGTCCTTGCGGTGCTGTCTGCGTATCGACCGCACCCAGTTGTCCAGGTTCAACGGCGGCTTGTCCAGAAGCAGGTCGTTCAGCAGCAGGCGGGCCAGCGCGTCGACGGGCAGTGCCGTCAGTTTCTCACCGGGCATGGCGAGCAGGGCAAGGCGGCTTGACATGAGGCACCTCTCGGTGGGTGGTTGAGGGCAGCGGGGAGCGCGGGGTCGGCGGGGGCGTCGGCCCGAGCACCCGGGCGGTGATCGCCGGAGAGAAGACAACCACGCACAGGGTGACGTGTGTATCCGATCGGCCGTCCCGGACCCGGGCTCCGTGCGGGCAGTTCGGGGCCGTCGGGTGTGTAGCCTGTGCGTGCCCCCCACGCACACCGGTCGATCCGTCGTATCCGACGTATCCGTCTCAGGGGATGAGGGGCCAGATGGAGCGGTTGTACAAGCGCGGCAGCAGAGCCTGCGGGCCGCAGGACATCGAGCCGGACACGCGTGCCGCGATCGCCGCGCACGCGGAGGACCGCTCCCTCGGCGACGTCCTGGCGAACGCGGTGGCCTGCTGTGACACCGTCAGCACGCGCCTGTACAAGGTGGGACTGTTCTCGCGGCTGAAGGGCATGGCTGATCCGGACCCCGAGCACCGCACCGTGGCCCTGTTCACCGACCGCCATCTGGTGGTCGCGGTGGCCCGGGAGTCCACCGGTACCACCGTCTTGTCCGCCCGGCTGGACGGCATGAGCCTGTCCGGGCGCAGCGCCGTGGCCGACCGCTACCCGGGCCAGGTCCTCGTCCCGGAGGACAGCGGAATCAGCGTCAACGCCCACTGGTCCGGGCAACCGGAGTACGGCGCCTACTACGTCGCGCTCGGCGACGACGCCGACGGGCGGGACTTCCTCGACGGGCTGCGCAAGGCGGTCGCGGCCGCACAGCGGAGCTGATCCGCGGTCAGGCGGAGCCGGCGCGCGCGTCGGCTCCGCCCCGGCCGGCGCCGGGCGGGGGTCAGCTCCGGGGCCAGGTCTCGGGGAGGCCGTGACCGCCGTCGGCCACGAGGACCGAGCCGGTGACGAACGAAGCCGACTCGTGCGCCAGGAACAGCACGCAGGCGGCGATCTCCTCGGGTGTGCCGCTGCGCCCGATGGGGCCCGCCGCGGCGGCCTCCGCCTCGAACTCCAGCTGTGAGCCGGTCGCGACGTAGCCGGGCGCCACCACGTTCACGGTGACGCCGTCCCCGACGACCTCCAGGGCGAGCGCCCGGGAGAGTCCCACCAGTCCCGCCTTCGCCGCGGTGTACGTGGCCTGCCCGGGCATCGCGTTGACCGTGCCGGTGGTGGAGCCGATGGAGACGATGCGGCCGTACCCGGCCGCGCGCATCGGGGGAACGACGGCCCTGGACATCAGGAAGGCCGTCGTGAGGTTGCGGGCCAGCGCCGCGTTCCACTCGGCCAGCGACAGGGCGGCGACCTCCTCCTCCGCGTCCCAGCCGGACGTCACCGACGTCATGCCGGCGTTGTTCACCAGCACGTCCAGCCGGCCCCAGCGTTCCAGCGCCGCCCGCACCAGGGCGTTCGCGCCCTCCTCGACGGTCAGGTCGGCCACGACGCCGACGGCGGCCTCACCGATCTCCGCGGCACGCTGGTGGATCCGCTCGGACGTGGCGCCCAGCACCACCCGGCAGCCCTCCGCCGCCAGTGCCCGGGCGACGGCCATGCCGATGCCGTCGGGGGCGCCGGCGCCCGTGACGATCGCCACGCGATCCTGGTAGCGGGCCATGGCCGTCACTGTTCACCCCTGTCTTTCCCGCGTGCGGGTCTGCTTGTCGTGCCTCGCCCGACGCGGCCTCGCCCGACTCAGCCTCATCGCACGGCAGCCTCGTCGCACGCAGCTTCGTCGGACGCAGCCTCGCCGGACCGCATGCCGACGTCACTGTGCCTGAGTCTGCGCTGCCCGCACAAGGCTGGACAAAGGAAAAGCGTAGTTCCACGACCCGTTCGTCACTGATTTCGCGGCCGAAGCGGTCAGATCATGCCGAAAACGTCGCCCGACCTCCGCACCAAGGTTGCTGACAGTTGCGTCGGGAAAAAGCGTTAGGATGCTGACACAGGCGTCGGCAAACCTCCGTCGGACGGCCTGTCCCCGTTGTGAGAAGTGGAGATGCACATGTACACGGTGATGAACCGGATCCCGGTCCCCGGGCCGGCCGCGGCGGCGTTCGAGGAGCGATTCGCGGCGAGCATGCGCGAGACGCTGTCCGGGGTCGACGGGCTGCTCTCCGCGCGCCTGCTGCGTCCGGGACAGGAGGGCGGAACCTACGTCGCGGTGATGGACTTCACCACCAAGGACGCGTTCACGGCCTGGATGCGGTCGGATGCGTTCCGCGCGGCGCACGGGCCGTCCACGCAGGGGATGTCCAGCGAGGTGGAGACGTTCGAGACCGTCACCGCCGTCGGCGCCTGAGCGGGAACGGATCCGCACATGTTCCTCGCCATGCGTGACCTGCGGTTCGCCCGCGGTCGTTTCGCGCTCGTCGGTGCCGTCGTCGCCCTGATCGCGGTACTCGGCGTCATCCTGTCCGGACTCGCCAGCGGCCTGGCCGACGCCGGCATCTCCTCCCTGCGCGCCCTGCCGGTGACGCACCTCGCCTTCTCCAAGTCCGCCTCCGGAGAGCTGTTCTCCCGCTCCACCGTCACCCGCGAGACCTGGCAGGCCTGGGCCGGCCGGCCAGGGGTGCGCAAGGCCGAGCCGCTCGGCCAGCAGCTCGCGCACGCGCAGCTCGCCCGCGGCCACAAGCAGCTCGACCTGGCCGTCTTCGGAGTACGGCCGAACGGCTTCCTCGCCCCCGAGCCCAGCTCCGGCGCGCCCCTGTCCTCCCGGCCGGACGGCATCCTCATCAGCCAGGAGATCGCCGACGACGGCGTCAAGATCGGCGACCGGCTCACCGTCGGCGGCGCGGACACCGAGTTCACCGTCGTCGGCGCGATCGGTCACGCCTCCTTCGGCCACGTCGGCGTCGTCTACGCGCCGCTGCCGCTGTGGCAGAAGCTCCACTACGGGCTCCCCGGACCGCTTCCGGCCGCCGCCACCGGCCAGGCGACCGCCGTGGCCCTCCAGTTGTCCTCAGGCGCCGACGTCGCCGCGATCGACCGGAAGCTGGGCACCCACACCACCGACAAGGCCGGCGCCTTCGCCGCCTCCCCCGGCTACACGGCCGAGTCCAGCACCATGTCCCTGATCCGCGGCTTCCTCTACGCGATCTCGGCACTGGTCGTCGGTTCCTTCTTCACCGTGTGGACCATCCAGCGCCGCCAGGAGATCGCCCTGCTCAAGGCGATCGGCGCGAGCACCGGCTACATCCTGCGCGACGCCCTGATCCAGGCCGCCGCCGTCCTCACCGCCGCGACCGCCGCCGGAACCGCCGTCGGGCTGGCCCTCGGGGGAGCCATGAACGGCTCGGCGCCCTTCGCGCTCAAGCCCGATCAGGTCACCATGGCGGCGGTCCTCCTGATCGTCCTCGGCCTGGCCGGCGCCGCGGTCGCGGTCCGCCGCATCACCAAAGTGCAGGCCCTCACCGCCCTCGGAGCCGACCGATGACCAGCCCCTCCCCCGCCTCCGCGGCCGCCGGCACCGACCCGGCCCCCGCGTCCCTGCGCCTGACCGACGTCACCCTGCGCCTGGGCAGCGGCCAGCAGCAGGTCACCGCCCTCGACCAGGTCAGCCTGACCGTCTCCCCCGGGCAGTTCCTCGCCGTCACCGGGCCCTCCGGCTCGGGCAAGTCCAGCCTGCTCGCGGTGGCCGGCGGCCTCCAGACGCCGTCCGAGGGCACCGTCCACGTGGCCGGCACCGACCTGACCACGTTCAAGGAACACCAGCGCACCGCCCACCGGCGGCAGCACATCGGCTACGTCTTCCAGCACGCCAACCTGCTGGCCTCCCTCACCGCCCGTGAGCAGCTCCTGCTGCCCGCGCACATCGCCGGGAAGCTGGACGCCGCCACCCGCCGCCGCGCCGACGAACTGCTGGAAGCGGTCGGCATGACCCAGCGCGCGGACCGGCGCCCGCACCAGCTGTCCGGCGGTGAACGCCAGCGCATCGGTCTGGCCCGGGCGCTGATCCTGGCCCCCGAGGTGCTGCTCGTGGACGAGCCGACCTCCGCCCTGGACCGCGCCCGTGCCCGCGACGTCGTCGACCTGCTCGCCGAACAGACCCGGGTCCGCAACACCGCCACGGTCATGGTCACGCACGACACCGAGATACTGGACACCGCCGACCAGGTCCTGCACCTGCGGGACGGCCGGCTGACCTGACCAACGCTTCGGAAGGCAACCCGCACCATGCCCAAGATCAGTGCCGCAACCGTCGCCGAGCACCGCGCCCAGCAACGGGCCGCACTGATCCGGGCCGCCACCGACATACTGGTCGAACAGGGCGCCGCCGCCGTCACCCCGGCGGCGGTCGGCGCCCGTGCCGGGCTGGCGCGCTCCAGCTTCTACCAGTACTTCCCCTCCAGCGCCGCGCTGCTGGCCGCCCTCGTCGAGGAGTCCTTCACCGCCGCCAACACCTCCATCGCCGAGTCGCTGGAGGGCGAGGCCGAGCCGGCCGCCCGGCTCGACGCCTTCATCCGCACCGAACTCCGCCTCGCCGCGCAGGGCATGCACCGCCCCGCCGCGGCGCTCATGCGCGCCGACCTCCCCCGCGAATGCCGCGACCGCGTCGAGGAACTCCACCAGCTCCATTACGCGCCCCTCCTGAGCGCCATCGCCGAGGTCGGCCCCGTCAACCCCCGGCTGACCACGCAGCTCGTCGGCGGACTGCTCCAGGCCGCCATGAACGCGGTCGAGGACGGCGCCGACCCTGGCGACGTCGGCGAGCACACCCTTGCTCTGCTCCGGCTCGGCCTGCACGGACTGCGCTGATCACCCGTCCGACCTGACGGTCCTCCACCGGAACGGGTACACGTGCAGGGCACCCACCCGACCCTGGAGGTACCCATGCACCTGAAGGCCGCGTTCACCGCGCACCCGCCGGCGAATCGAGCGAAGACGTACGCGGCCACGGCGAGCGCGGTGGCCGCGACGGCCGTGCTGGGCGGGCTGGCGGTGGACGCCGACAGTCCGTGGTACCGCCGACTGGACAAACCGCGCTGGCAGCCGCCGAGCCGGGCGTTCGGCCTGGTGTGGACGCCCCTCTACGTCTCGATCGCCGCCGCGTCGGGCCGGGCGCTGCTGCGGGCGCGGCCGGAGCAGCGCCGTCGTCTCACCCGCAGTCTGGCGGGCAACCTGGCGCTGAACGCGGGCTGGAACTGGCTGTTCTTCGGCTGCCGCAGCACCCGCGCCGGGCTGGCGGGAACCCTCCTGCTCGACGTCGGCAACGTTCACCTGATCCGCCGTACGGCCGCCGCGGACCGGCCGGCCGCACGGGCCCTCCTGCCGTACGCGGCCTGGTGCGTCTTCGCCACGGCGCTGAATGCCGACCTCGCCTACCGCAACCGGGCCCGGGGCTGAGGGCGGTCACCCGGCCGCCTGTCCCGTCGCGGAACCGCCATGTCCGCCCGGTGGGACACCGGCCGGGGCCCCCACCCGGACGGCCCGCGCGGTCTCCCGGTACTCGCTGGGCGACAGCCCGGTGGCCGCCCGGAAGGTGCGGGTGAACTCGGCGGGACGGGGAAACCCCCACCGGGCGGCCACGGAGCGGATGCCGTGCTGGGCCGGCGAGGGGTCGGCCAGGTCGCGCAGGGAGCGCTGGAAGGAGTCCGCCTTGATGTCCGCCGCCGGCTGTCCGTACGAGAAACCGCCCGTCGCTCTTCCCTCCTCGACGAGCCGCCCGCCCGCCCGGGCGGGCGGCGGCAGGCGTGCTCGGGTCGGCGCACCCGGCGGCGCACAGAAGAGACGACGACCCGGCCCCGCGGGACACGGCGCTCACCCGCCCGGGTGTTCAAGACCGGGTGCCGGCGGGGAACCCGTGACCTCAAGACGTTCGGAGAAGACTCGGAGAAGACTCGGAGACGGCGCGGAAGGGACGCGGAACGAGCCGCGTCAGCGGACCGTCCGGCCCACCCACCCCCAGGGAGCACCGATGTGGAAGCGCAGGAAGGCCGCCGGGGCCGCTCGGACGATCCGCCTGGAGCTGTGCGACCTGTGCGCCGCCACGTTCCCCGGCAGTGAGGCGGTGACCGGGTACGTCCCCGACTCCTCCGCCGTGCACCCGGCCGACGACTGGTTCGACGGCTTGCGCCGCCTGACGGCCTGCTGCGACGCGCACTTCGACGCCCTGAGCCGGACCTACCGGGACCGGCCCTTCGTCCAGGAGGAACTCTGGGCTGCGAAGATCACCCGCGCTCTGACCTCCGGCCCGCCGGTCCTCACGACCGAGCAGCTCGGCTGCCGGACAGGGCTGCACGAGCCGGAGATCCGACGCGCCGTCGCCTGGCACAACGAGCGGCTCAGGCGGAACCGGACCGGGCGCCCGCCGTCGCGGTGATCCGCTGCCGGACGGAGCCCGCGGCGAGGCGTCCGAGAGCTGGCGTGCGTCGCCGCACAGTGGAACTCCGGCCGGTCCGGCGCGGCGTCCCGTCCACCATGCACTCCGGCAGCACCGGCCCCCGGGCGGCGAGCGCGCCCTCCCGGACCCGGCCCACCTGGCCCCGCCGGTCGCAGCGGACCACGGGCAGGCCGTACGAGACGGCGGGAGCACATGGGCGGCAGCACGCCGGCGCCGGGTACCGGCAGGCGCGCACCCTGCTGCCGCCGACCGGGGTGGACCGGATTCCCGTGCGTGACGCGCCGCGACCCCGGGCACACGGCACGGAGGCGTGGCGCTGGTTGCGCGGGCACCGTGTCCGCGACGCGCCGAGCCGGTGGTACGTCGCGAAGCGGGTGGAGCTGCCCGCCTCCGACGAGCGGCGGCGCCGCATCGAGGTCGTCCGGGCCGGCCCCGGCCGGGCGGAAGAGGCCGACCAGTCTGAGCGAGGAGGTCCGGGCATGACGGACGACACGGCCGTACCGGCGGACGGGACCGGCACGCCGGCGGGCGGGACCGGCGCGGGACCGGCCCGCGGCGACGACCTGCTCTCCGGCCCGCAGCCCGCGGTGGCACACGCGGCCGGGTACGCCGACGCCCCGCCCCGCGTGGGCTTCTTCACCGACACCTCCGTGTGCATCGGCTGCAAGGCGTGCGAGGTGGCGTGCAAGGAGTGGAACGCGATCCCCGAGGACGGCCTGGAACTGACCGGCATGTCCTACGACAACACCCAGGGCCTCGGCGCCAGTACCTGGCGGCACGTGGCCTTCATCGAGCAGCGCAAACCGCTGGGCGGGCCGGAACCCGGCGCCGGCCACGAGGCCGTCGACGTCTTCGCGGCCGCCGGGGAGCTGGGCACCTCCGCCTCCTCTCCCGTGGCTCCGGACGGGCGCACCGAGCTTCGCTGGCTGATGTCCTCCGACGTGTGCAAGCACTGCACCCACGCGGCCTGCCTCGACGTGTGCCCGACCGGTTCGCTGTTCCGCACCGAGTTCGGCACGGTCGTCGTGCAGGAGGACGTGTGCAACGGCTGCGGCTACTGCGTCCCCGCGTGCCCGTACGGCGTCATCGACCAGCGCCCCGAGGACGGACGCGTCTGGAAGTGCACCCTGTGCTACGACCGCCTCGGCGTCGGTATGGAACCGGCCTGCGCGAAGGCCTGCCCCACCGACTCCATCCAGTTCGGCCCGCTGGACGAACTGCGGGAGCGAGCGGCATCCCGGGTCGCGCAACTGCACGCGGCCGGGGTTGCGGACGCGCGCCTGTACGGCGAGGACCCGGCCGACGGCGTCGGTGGCGACGGCGCGTTCTTCCTGCTCCTCGACGAGCCGGAGGTCTACGGCCTGCCGCCGGACCCGGTCGTCACCACCCGCTCCCTGCCCGCCATGTGGCGGCACGCGGCGGCCGCCGCCGCGTCGCTGGCCGCCCTGGCCGCCGTCAGCTTCGTCAGGAGGCCGCGATGACCGGATCCGACGTCACCCGCGAGGGGGTCCAGGGCGCTGTTCCCGGACGTGACGCCGTCACGGGGCCGCAGGCCGGGCGCCGTCGGCGGCGGCGCGGGCGCGGGCGCGGGCGCGGCGAGCGGGCCATGGTGCCGGACGCCGAGTTCTCCTCGTACTACGGCAAGCCGATCCTGAACAAGCCGACGTGGAAGGCCCTCGACATCGCGGGCTATCTCTTTCTCGGCGGACTCGCCGGGGCGTCGTCGCTGCTGGCCGCCGGGGGGCAGCTGACGGGCCGCCCCCGAACGGCCCGGGCGGCGAAGCTCGGAGCGGCGGGCGCCATGTCCCTGTCGCTGGCGGCGCTGGTGCACGACCTGGGCCGTCCCGCCCGCTTCGTCAACATGCTCCGGATCTTCAAGCCCACCTCGCCGATGAACCTGGGGTCCTGGCTGCTGGCGGCCTACGCACCGCTCACCATGGCCGCCGCTGCCGTCGATGTCGCGGGCCGCCACCGGGTGGTCAGGGCCGCCGGAACCGCCGCCACCGGGGGCGCCGCCGTGCTCGGCCCGGCGGTCGCCACCTACACCGCCGTGCTGATCTCCGACACGGCGGTGCCGTCGTGGCACGAGGGTCACCGCGAGATGCCGTTCGTCTTCGCCGGCTCGGCCGCCACCGCGGGGGCCGGGCTGGCCCTGGCCTGCGCGCCCGTGCGGGAGACCGGGCCGGCGCGCCGCCTGGCCGTACTGGGCGCCGCGCTGGAGCTGGGCTCGTTCCGGTTGATGAAGCGGCGCATGGGGCCGGTGGCCGAGCCCTTCGAGCAGGGCGCGCCGCGCCGGCTGCTGCGGTGTGCGGAGGCGCTGACGACGGGCGGCGCCGTGCTGGCGTCGTACGCGGGCCGCCGCGACCGCACCGGCGGCCGGGCGCGGGTGCTCGCCGCGGGCGCGGGTGCGGCCCTGCTGACCGGTTCGGCGCTCCTGCGGTTCGGCGTGTTCCACGCCGGCGTGGCCTCCGCCGAGGACCCCAGGTACACCGTCGTACCGCAGCGGGCGCGGCTGGAGGCGCGGGCACGGTCCGGCGGCGACGGCTGAGCCCTTCGTGGTGGCCGGGGACGTGGATCAGGCCGGAGCCGTGCGGGGTGAACGGCCGGCCGGAGGTGTGGGCGCCCGCGAGCGGACACACCGCCGCCGGGAGTGCCCGGGGATCCGGACGGGCCACCAGCCGTGCGCGAGGGCCCCGGTTTCGGGTCCGGCCGCCCGGGTACTCCACCGTTCCTCGTCGAAGGGCACCACCGAAAGGTGAGACGTCATGGGCGTCCGCACATGGATCGACTCCTGGCCTGTCTACCGCCAGCTCAAGGGGACGGACCCGCTGGGCCGCGGGGCCGCCGCCAAGAGCGCGGCGAGCGCCCGCCCGACCGCTCGCGTCGCCACCGCCGACCGCGTGGTGAAGTCGATCTGCCCCTACTGCGCGGTGGGCTGCGGCCAGAACGTCTACGTCGAGGACGGCCGCGTCACCCAGATCGAGGGCGACCCGGACTCCCCCATCTCCCGCGGCCGCCTGTGCCCCAAGGGTTCGGCCAGCCTCCAGCTGACCACCGGAGACGCCCGCGAGCACCACGTGCTGTACCGACGCCCGCACGGCACCCGCTGGCAGCGCCTGGACCTGGACACGGCGATGGAGATGATCGCCGACCGGGTCGTCGAGACGCGCCGGGCCGGCTGGCAGTGGGAGGTCGACGCGGCCCGCACCCGGCGCACGCTCGGCATCGCGAGCCTGGGCGGGGCCACGCTCGACAACGAGGAGAACTACCTGATCAAGAAGTTGTTCACCGCCCTGGGAGCGGTGCAGATCGAGAACCAGGCGCGGGTTTGACACTCCTCCACGGTTCCCGGTCTGGGGACCTCGTTCGGACGCGGCGGCGCGACCACCTTCCAGCAGGACCTGCAGCACTCCGACTGCATCGTCATCCAGGGCTCGAACATGGCCGAGTGCCATCCGGTCGGGTTCCAGTGGGTGATGGAGGCCAAGGCCCGCGGAGCGAAGGTGATCCACGTGGACCCGCGTTTCACCCGCACCAGCGCGCTGGCCGACGTGCACGTGCCGCTGCGGGCGGGCAGCGACATCGCCTTCCTCGGCGGGATCATCAACCACGTCCTGCGCAGCGACAAGTACTTCCGCGACTACGTGGTGGCGTACACCAACGGGCCCGTCGTCCTGCGCGAGGACTTCCGCGACCCGGAGGACCTCGACGGCGTCTTCTCCGGCCTCGACCCCGACACCCGCAGCTACGACAACAGCAGCTGGCAGTACGCGGGCACGCAGGTCCAGGCGGCGTCCGGCGAACGGGACCAGGGGTACGACGAGCGCACCCGCGGCGGCAATTCGGTGGCGGAGGCGGCGCGCGGCGAGGCCCACGGGTCGGGCGGCGCGGACATCGGCGAGGGCGAACCCGAACGGGACGAGACGCTCACCCACCCGCGCTGCGTCTTCCAGGTGCTCAAGCGGCACTACGCCCGCTACACGCCCGAGGCGGTCGAGGAGATCTGCGGTGTGCCGCGGGATCTGTTCCGGCAGGTGTGCGAGCTGGTCACGGAGAACTCCGGCCGGGACCGCACCACCGCCTTCGCCTACGCGGTCGGGTGGACGCAGCACACCGTGGGCGTCCAGTACATCCGCGCGGCGTCCGTCCTGCAGAGCCTGCTCGGCAACATCGGCAGGCCGGGCGGCGGCATCCTCGCCCTGCGGGGGCACGCCTCCATCCAGGGCTCGACGGACATCCCCACCCTGTTCAACCTGCTGCCCGGCTACATCCCGATGCCGCACGCCCACCAGCAGCAGGACCTGGACACGTTCGTACGGGCCGAGGCGGCCCGCAAGGGCTACTGGGGCAACATGCGGTCGTACCTCGTCAGCCTGCTCAAGGCCTACTGGGGAGAGGCCGCGACCGCGGAGAACGACTTCTGTTTCGACTACCTGCCGCGGCTGACCGGCTCCCACTCCACCTACGAGACGGTGATGGCCCAGCTGGACGGCACCTGCAAGGGCTACTTCCTCATGGGCGAGAACCCGGCGGTCGGCTCCGCCAACGGCAAGCTGCAGCGCCTGGGCATGGCCAACCTGGACTGGCTCGTCGTACGGGACTTCTCCCTCATCGAGTCGGCCACCTGGTGGAAGGACGGTCCCGAGATCGAGACGGGTGAGCTGCGCACCGAGGACATCGCCACCGAGGTGTTCTTCCTGCCGGCCGCCGCGCACACCGAGAAGGACGGCAGCTTCACCAACACCCAGCGGCTGCTGCAGTGGCACCACCGGGCCGTGGAACCGCCCGGCGAGGCGCGCAGCGACCTGTGGTTCACCTACCACCTCGGACGGCTGGTCCGGCAGAAGCTCGCCGCGTCCACCGACCCCATGGACCGGCCCGTGCTGGACCTCACCTGGGACTACCCGACGACGGGCGAGCACGCCGAGCCGGACGCCGAGGCCGTCCTCGCGGAGATCAACGGCCACGACGCCGAGGGCGACCCGCTGGCCTCGTACGAGCAGTTGCGCGACGACGGCTCCACGGCCTGCGGCTGCTGGATCTACTGCGGCGTCCACGCCGACGGCGTCAACCAGGCCGCGCGCCGCAAGCCCGGCGGGCAGCAGAACTGGGTCGCGGGCGAGTGGGGCTGGGCCTGGCCCGCCAACCGCCGCATCCTCTACAACCGTGCCTCCGCCGACCCGGACGGCAGGCCGTGGAGCGAACGCAAGGCGCTGGTGTGGTGGGACGCGGAGCGGGGCGAGTGGACCGGCCACGACATCCCGGACTTCAGGAAGGACACGTCCCCCGGGTACCGGCCGCCGGCCGGCGCCACCGGGCCCGAGGCCCTGTCCGGCACCGACCCGTTCGTCATGCAGGCCGACGGCAAGGCGTGGCTGTACGTGCCGTCCGGCCTCACCGACGGTCCCCTGCCCACCCATTACGAGCCGCAGGACTCGCCCTTCCCCAACCTGCTGTACGGCCGGCAGCGCAACCCGGTGCGGCAGTTGCTGCCGCCCCACCCGGACAACCGCTACCAGCCCAGCGGCGACGCGCCCGGCTCGGAGGTGTTCCCGTTCGTGGCGACCACCTACCGGCTGACCGAGCACCACACCGCGGGCGGCATGTCGCGCTGGCAGCCGTACCTGGCGGAGCTGCAGCCGGAGTTCTTCTGCGAGGTCTCCCCCGGACTCGCCGCCGAGCGCGGTCTGGCGCACACCGGCTGGGCGACGATCGTCAGTGCCCGCGGGGTGATCGAGGCGCGGGTGCTGGTCACCGACCGTGTGCCGCCCCTGACCGTGCACGGACGCACGCTGCACCAGGTGGGACTGCCCTACCACTGGGGGCCGAACGGCTACAGCACCGGGGACGCGGCCAACGAGCTGATGCACGTCTCCCTCGACCCCAACACCCACATCCAGGAGACCAAGGCGTTCGCCGTCGACATCCGGCCGGGACGCCGGCCCAGGGGCCCGGCCGCCGTGGAACTGGTCAAGGGCTACCGGGTACGGGCCGGCATCGACGACCGCACCGGCACGGAGCCCTGACCCCGGCCGCCGACGGGCCGACAACCCCGGTCGCCGAAGTGCGGACGCCGAGCCGGCGACCGGCGACCGGCGACCAGTGTCCGGCAGACCGGCGACCGGCGACCGGTGACCGGTGTCAGGGAGACCGGCGTCCAGCCGCGGGGCGGGCAGCGCGGTGGGCGGGCAGCGCGGCGGCTCGAACGGCCGCGCGACCGGCCGGCCGCCCTGTCGCGGGCGGGTGTCGGCCGGTTCCCCGTCGTGGCCGGGTCAGGCGGGGCGCGCTCCGTACACGCGGTAGGGCTCCGCGTCGGCCCACTTGACCTCCAGTCCGAGGCCGGGCCGTCCGGGGTCGGGCCGCAGGGCGCCGCCCTCGGGCGCCAGGGTGCCGTCGAACAGCAGTCGCTCGACGCGGACGTGGTCGTGGAAGTACTCCAGGTGCCGCAGCCGGCGTACCGCGCAGAAGACGTGGGCGGAGAGCGCCGGGGCGCAGTGGGCGGACAGGTCGAGGTGGCGGGCCGCCGCCAGGCCGGCCACCTCCAGCACCGCCGTGACGCCTCCGCAGCGGGTCACGTCGGCCTGCAGGCAGTCCACCGCGGGGGGCTCCAGGAGACCGACGAAGTCCCGCGTCGTGAAGGCGTACTCGCCCGCCGCGATCTCCAGGCGCTCCGGGCCCCGGTCGCGCAGCATGCGCAGCCCTTCCAGGTCGGCCGAGCTGACGGGCTCCTCCAGCCATCGCACGTCCCATTCGTCGTGGAACCTGCGCGCCCAGTACAGCGCCTCCTTGCGTTCGAGCGCGCCGTTGGCGTCCGTGAGGATCTCCGGCTCGTCGCCGATCGCCCTGCGGACGGCCGTCAGCCGCTTCGGGTCACGCCCCGGATCGCGCGAAGTCTTGAGCTTCACCCGGGGAATGCCCTGGCCGACCCATCCGGCGAGCTGCTCGGTGAGCCGGTCGAGCGGGTAGTTGGTGAATCCGCCGCTGCCGTAGACCGGCACCCGGTCGTGGTAGGCGGGCAGGAGCCGGATCAGCGGCAGGCCCAGCAGTCTCGCCTTGAGGTCCCACAGCGCCACGTCGACCGCCGAGCGGGCCATGGCCCCGACACCGGGCCGGCCCGCGTTGCGGATCGCCGTCCCCATGCGGTGCCACAGCAGCGGCGGCGCGGTGACGTGCTCTGCCTCGATCAGCGGGGCGAGCTGCGAGACCACGAAGGAGGCGACCGACACGTCGCCGTAGGTGTAGCCGATTCCGGTGGTGCCTGCGGCGTGCACCCGGACCAGGACCATGGTCGTGGCTTCCCACTCCAGCGTGCCGTCCTGTTCCCTGCCGTCGGGGCCGTCGGTGGGCACCTCGAAGGCGTGCACGTCGACCGCGTCGATACGGCACTCCTCCAGTCCCGCCGCTCCGGCGGACGCCGCACCGGTCACGAAGACCGCCCCGGCACGTGCGCCACCGCCTCGGTGATCTTCTGGCGTACGCCCTTCGCCGCGATGCCCACACCCTCCGGGTCCCGCACGGCCGCCTTGGCGGCCTTCTTGGCCTGGGTGGTCATGATGTGCGGCGGGATCGGCGCGATCTCCGGATCGACCTTGAACTCCAGCACCACCGGCCGGTCACTGGACAGCGCCTCGTCCCACGCCTTGCCGATCTTCCTCGGCTTGTCGCAGTACACGCCCTTGAGGCCGATGAGTTCGGCGTACCGGGCGTACGGGATGTCCGGGATGGCCTGGGAGCCGGGGAACTTGGGGTCGCCGGCCATGGCGCGCTGTTCCCAGGTGACCTGGTTGAGGTCCTGGTTGTTGAAGACGCAGAAGACGAACGGCGCCGGGCCGGACAGCCGGTCCAGGTACCGCTTGACGGTGATCATCTCGTTCATGCCGTTCATCTGGAAGGCGCCGTCCCCGATGAAGGCGATGACCGGCCGGTCGGGGTAGGCGAAACGGGCGGCGATGGCGTACGGGGTGCCCGGCCCCATGGTGGCCAGCGTCCCCGACAGCGACGCCTGCATCCCCCGGCGCAGTTTCAGGTGGCGCGCCCACCAGTTGGTGCCGGAACCGGAGTCGGCGGTCAGGATGACGTCGTCCGGCAGCCGGGGCGAGAGTTCCGCGGCCACCGCCTCCGGGTTGATCGTCTTGCCGAAGTGCTGGTCGGCCCGTTTCCGGCAGATCGTGTTCCACTCGGCGACGTCCTTCTCGATCTTCTTCCGCCAGCCGCGGTCCTCCTTGCGGCGCAGCAGCGGCAGCAGGGCCCTGAGGGTCTCCTTGGCGTCCCCGACGAGGTGGGCGTCCATCGGGTAGCGGATCCCGATCATCCGCCCGTCGATGTCGATCTCCACACCGTGGGCCTGGCCCTCGTCGGGCAGCCACTCCGAGTACGGGAAACTGCTGCCGATCATGAAGAGGGTGTCGCAGCCGCGGATCATGTCGTCGCTGGCCTTGCTGCCGAGCAGCCCGATGGGTCCGGTGACGAACGGGAGGTCGTCGGGCAGCACCTCCCGGCCCAGCAGCGCCTTCGCCACGCCGGCGCCGAGCAGTTCGGCCGCCTCGACGACCTCCTCCTGCGCGTGGGCGGCCCCCTGGCCGATGATCATGGCGACCTTGCGGCCGGCGTTCAGGACGCCGGCCGCCCTGCGCAGCTCCGCCTCGTCGGGCAGCAGGATCGGGCGGCTCCAGCCGACGCTGGAGAACACCGACCCGTGCTTCTTCGGCGGCGAGGGCTGGGCGTCCTCCTCCTGCACGTCGCTGGGGACGATGACGGTGGCGACGCCGCGGGTGGTGAGCGCGGTCTTGAACGCCCGGTCGACGACGTGCCGGACCTGCGCCGGGTGCGAGACGGTCTGGCAGAACTCGGACACGTCCGCGAACAGTTGCTGAAGGGCGATCTCCTGCTGGTAGTGCGCGCCGAGCGACAGCCGCTTCTGCTGGCCGACCACGGCGACGACGGGCTGATGGTCCAGCTTGGCGTCGTACAGGCCGTTGAGCAGATGCACCGCTCCGGGCCCCGACGTGGCGACGCAGCAGCCGACTTCGCCGGTGAACTTGGCGTGGGCGCAGGCCATGAAGGCCGCCATCTCCTCGTGCCGGGCCTGGATGAACTCGGGCTCCCCCTGCGCCCGGTCGAAGGCGCCGAGCAGCGCGTTGATCCCGTCGCCGGGATAGCCGTACACCCTGTGCACGCCCCACTCCCGCAGGCGCTGCAGCACGAAGTCGGCGACCAGCGTCATGACGTACTGCCTCGGACGCAGCTGTGATGTGACCAGTGGGTGACCCGCGGCCCGGACGCGTAAACGGTGCGGCGCGGTCCGCCACTCCGCTGGACCGGGACGTGCCCCGCCGTGTCGGCGCCGGGACCGCCGTCCCGGCCCGGGTCGGGCGCCCCCCGTCACCCCGTTGGCGGCCGACTCCTCGCGGCCCCGGATCACGGTGTGTTTCATGGCATGCGTAACGGGTGACTTGCAGGGACCGGGTGGACAGCCCGGCTCCCCGAGGGTCCCGGCCGGCCACGCCCCGGCACGACAACAGCAGCGTCACCTGAGACCGCCGGTCGCCGCCGCCTCCCGGGCGGCGGTGCGCGACGGCAACCGCCGTCGCCCGCCAGCCGGCCCGACCTCCGCGGAGTCCCATGTCTTCCTCAGCCGCCGGCCCGCTCCGGCCCCGCGACGCCACCGCCGCGGCGGAACCGTCCTCCGAGCGGTTCGACGTGCTGATGCGCGAGCTGGCGGAACAGCCTCCGGGGCCCCGGCGCGCCGCCCTGCGGGACCAGGTCCTGGTCCTGCTGCTCCCGCTGGCCCGCCGGGTGGCGCGCCGCTACCGGCACCGCGGGGAGGACCTCGACGACCTGGTCCAGGTCGCCTCGCTCGGGCTGGTCAAGGCCGTCGACGGATACGACCCGGCGCTCGGGCACGCCTTCCTGTCGTACGCGCTGCCGAAGGTGACCGGTGAGCTGCGGCGGCACCTGCGCGACCGTACCGCGGCCGTACGGCTGCCCCGCCCGCTGCACGAGGCGAGCCGCCAGGTCTTCCAGGCGGTCGAGGAGCTCGAGCAGCGCCTCGGCGGCCGCCCGCCCACCCCTGAGCAGATAGCCGAGCACACCGGGCTCGAGCCCCATCGCGTGCTGTCCGCGCTGCGTGCGGTGCACGAGTGCCGTCCGCGTTCCCTGGACGAACCGGCGGCGCACGACCAGGACTCCCCGCTCGCCTGCCTGATCGGCGCGGAGGACGCGGCCCTCGGCCGGGTCCTCGACACCCTGGCGGTGACGGCCCTGGTGAAGCGGTTGCCGGAGCGGGACCGCCGAGTGCTCTACCTGCGCTTCTACCGGGAACAGACCCAGCAGCAGATCGCGGACGTCATCGGTGTCTCGCAGATGCAGGTCTCGCGCATCCTGCGGCGCTGTCTCGAACGGCTGCGGGAGGCCCTGTCGGCGGCCGAGCCGCCGACCGTGGACGGCGAGCGGGCGCCGCGGCCGGGCAGCGGCCGGCCCGCCCGGGGGGGCGTCCCCGCCCCGCCGCCCGGGCCGCGGGGCGGAGTCGGCGCGTCCCGCGTGTCCCGCCGGGCCCGCCGGGCCGGCACGCGCGGCAGCCGGACCCGCGGCCCGCACGGAGCCGGGCCCGGACCGTCCGGGCGGCGGGCGGGCCGCCTCCGGGCGCCGTACCGGTGTCCGTCGGACACGCGTCGCGCCGGGCCGCCGGGACCGCCCGGCGCGGCGATCCGCCGGCTTCCGCGCGGTGTCGCCGCGCGCCCGCCCGGGAAGGGGCGGGGAGGCGGGCTCCCGCGGCGACCGCCGGACCCGGGTCGGGGCCGTGCGGCGAACGGCGGGGGCACGGCTGGCCGCCGCGGCCCCGCACTCCGCACGGCCCGGCGAGGCCGCACGCCCCGGCGAGGCCGCACGCCCCGGCAGGCCGCGCGGCCCCCGCCCGCCGCCGGGTGCCCGCGGAGACAGCTCCGGAGCCGCAGAAGGTGACCGGTCGCGGAACCGACGGCGCCGGGGCGGTCGGCAGCCGGACGACCGGCACGACGCCGTCGCACCGCCCGCCGCAGAGCCCTCCGGGTGAGGTGTCATGAAAGACAGATCGCACAGGCCGGCGGCGCCCCACCGGGCCTGCCTGCCGCATGTCCTGCGGGAGTACGCCGTCATCGCCGACGGCGAGCGCGGGGCGGTGGTGGATCCACAGGGCAGGATCGTGTGGCTGTGCGCGCCACGCTGGCACGGTGACGCGGTGTTCTCGGCACTGATCGGCGGCGCCGGGCACTTCACGGTGGGGCCCGCGGACCGCTGGCACGTGTGGGGCGGCGCCTACGAGGAAGGCACCCTCATCCACGTGAGCCGGTGGGTGAGCGCCGACTCCGTGATCGAGTGCCGCGACGCCCTGGCGATGCCGGCCTCGGCCGACCGTCTCGTCCTGCTGCGCCGGATGCGGGTCGTACGGGGCGAGGCACTGCTGCGGCTGGAACTGGAACCGCGTCCGGGCTTCGGCGCCCACCGGATGCGGGACCCCCGGCTGGAGGGGGACGCGTGGACCGCCTCCGGCGGGGGGCTGCGGCTGCGGCTCCTCGGTGCCCCTGGCGCGTCGTGGCATCCGGACACCGGACTGCGCGGCGAGTTCCGGCTGCGCCGGGGGCAGGAGCACGACCTCGTGCTGGAGCTGTCCACCGGCCCCGGCCGGCACCGCCTCGACCCGGCGGAACTGTGGCGGACCACCGAGCGGGAGTGGCGGCGCGCCGTACCGGACTGCTCCGCCCTCGCCGCCCCGCGCGACGCGGCGCACGCGTACGCCGTCCTGCACGGGCTGACCAGTTCCGCCGGCGGCATGGTCGCGGCCGCCACCACCTCCCTGCCGGAGCGGGCCAACACCGGGCGCAACTACGACTACCGCTACGCCTGGCTGCGGGACCAGTGCTACGCGGGCCTCGCGGTCGCCGCGCACGGGCCGCACGAACTCCTCGACCGCGCCGTACGGTTCACCGCCGACCGCCTCCTCGCCGACGGCGACCGGGTGCGGCCCGCCTACACCGTCTCCGGGGAGCCGATGCCCGAGGAACGCGCGCTGTCGCTGCCCGGCTACCCGGGCGGCAGCGACCGGATCGGCAACCGGGCTACCACGCAGTTCCAGCTCGACACCTTCGGCGAGGCGTTGCAGCTGTTCGCGGCCGCCGCGCGCCACGACCGGCTCACCGCGGACGCGGAGGCCGCGGCGCGGATCGCCGTCGACGCCGTGGAACGCCGCTGGCCGGAACCCGACGCCGGACTGTGGGAGCTGGAGAACCGGTTCTGGACGCATTCGCGGCTCAGCGTGGTGTGCGGACTGCGCCGGATCGCCGACGTCCTGCCCGGCGGGGCGGGCCGGCGCTGCGCCGGGATCGCCGACACCGTCCTGGCCGAGACCCGCCGACGCTGCCTGCACCCGGACGGGTACTGGCGGCGGGCCGCGGACGACGACGGGCCCGAGGCGGCGCTGCTCGTGCCGCTGGCGCGGGGATGCGCGGACGCCGGCGACCCGAGCGCCGCGCGCACCCGCGACCGGATCGAGGACCGGCTGGCCGAGGACGGATACCTGTACCGCTTCGGCCATCCCGGGGAACCGCTCGGCGAGGCCGAGGGCGCCTTCCTGCTGTGCGGGTTCCACATGGCGCTGGCCGCCCACCGGCTCGGCGACCCGGTCGGCGCCGTCCGCTGGTTCGAACGCACCCGGGCGGCCTGCGGGCCGCCGGGGCTGTTCGCGGAGGAGTACGACGTACGTCAGCGCCAGCTGCGGGGCAACCTGCCCCAGGCCTTCGTGCACGCCCTGCTGCTGGAGTGCGCGGTGCGCCTCGGCGGGGCGTCGACCGAGCCGTGACGAACGCGGCGACCACGTTTCCGGCTCTTGAGCGCCCGCGTCACGTGCCGCGTGCCCGCGTCACACGCGTGCCCGCGTCACGTGCCGCCAGGCGCCGCTCCTGCGCCTGCGCCTGGCGGGACGTGACGCGGCTCCCGTTCGTCAGCGCCCCCGGCCCGGCAGGTGCTCGGCGTACTGGGTGATCTTCTGCCGTACGCCCTTGGCGGTGATCCCGGCCTTCTCCGGGTCGTGCAGCACCGCCTTGGCGGTCTTCTTGCCCTGCTCGGTCATGATGTGCGGCGGGATCGGCGCGATCTCCGGATCGACCT
This sequence comes from Streptomyces sp. H51, assembly GCF_035656535.1. Classification (NCBI taxonomy): domain Bacteria; kingdom Bacillati; phylum Actinomycetota; class Actinomycetes; order Kitasatosporales; family Streptomycetaceae; genus Streptomyces; species Streptomyces sp. H51. The sequence goes on along the minus strand of NZ_JAYMHD010000073.1, from coordinate 34,575 downwards.
TGAACTCGAGCACGACAGGCACCGCGGACGCCAGGGCCTCGTCCCAGGCGGCACCGATCTTCTTGGGGTCGTCGCACACGATGCCCTTGAGTCCGATCAGCTGGGCGTAGGCCGCGTACGGGATGTCGGGGATGGTCTGCGATCCGGGGTACTTCGGGTCCCCGGCCATGGCCCGCTGCTCCCAGGTGACCTGGTTGAGGTCATGGTTGTTGAACACGCAGAAGACCAGTGGCGGAGGCCCGGCGAGGCGGTCGAGGTACCGCTTGACGGTGATCATCTCGTTCATGCCGTTCATCTGGAACGCGCCGTCGCCCACGAACGCGATGACGGGGCGGTCCGGGTAGGCGAACCGCGCGGCGATGGCGTACGGCGTGCCCGGGCCCATGGTGGCGAGGGTGCCGGAGAGCGAGGCACGCATGCCCTGGCGCATCTTGACGTTGCGGGCCCACCAGTTGGTGCCCGAGCCCGAGTCCGCGGTCAGGATCGCGCCGTCCGGCAGCCTGGACGACAGCTCGGAGGCGACGGCCTGGGGATTGATGGTGTGGCCGAAGTGCTGGGCGGCCCACCGCTCGCACAGGTCGTCCCACTCACGGACGCCCTTTTCGATCTTCTCCCGCCACGAGCGGTCCGCCTTGCGCCGCAGCAGGGGGATGAGAGCCTTCAGGGCCTCCTTGGCGTCCGCGACGAGATGCGCCTCCATCGGGTAGCGGATGCCGATCATGCGCCCGTCGATGTCGATCTCGACGCCGCGCGCCTGGCCTTCGTCGGGCAGCCACTCCGAGTACGGGAAGCTGCTGCCGACCATCAGCAGGGTGTCGCAGCCCCGCATCATGTCGTCGCTCGGCTTGCTGCCGAGCAGGCCGATGGGACCGGTGACGAACGGCAGGTCGTCGGGCAGTACCTCGCGGCCGAGCAGGGCCTTGGCGACGCCGGCGCCGAGCAGTTCGGCCACCTCGATGACTTCTGCCTCGGCGCCCGCGGCGCCCTGCCCGACGAGCATGGCCACCCTGTCGCCCGCGTTGAGGATGTCCGCGGCCCTGCGCACCTCCTCGGGGTCCGGCAGCACCCGCGGGCGGCTCCAGCCCACGCTGGAGAACACCGAGCCGTGCTTCTTCGGCGGCGAGGGCTGGGCGTCCTCCTCCTGCACGTCCTCCGGGATGATGATCGTCGCGACGCCGCGGGTGGTGAGCGCGGTCTTGAACGCCCGGTCGATGACGTGCCGTGCCTGCGCCGGGTGCACGATCATCTGGCAGAACTCGGACACGTCCGCGAACAGCCGCTCCAGATCCACCTCCTGCTGGTAGTGCGCGCCCAGACTGAGCCGCTTCTGCTGCCCCAGCACGGCGACCACCGGCTGGTGATCGAGCTTGGCGTCGTACAGGCCGTTGAGCAGGTGGATCGCGCCGGGGCCCGAGGTGGCGGTGCAGCAGCCCACCTCGCCGGTGAACTTGGCGTGCGCGCACGCCATGAACGCGGCCATCTCCTCGTGCCTGACCTGGATGAACTCCGGCTCCCCCTTGGCCCGGTCGAAGGCACCCAGCAGTGGGTTGATGCCGTCGCCCGGATATCCGTACACGCGCTCGACACCCCACTCGGTCAGGCGTTGCAGTACGTAGTCGGCCACTTCGGTCATGGACTTCTCCTGAGCGAACGGTGGGAACAGTGCGGCCCCCGGGGTGCCTCCGGCACCGGCCGGTAAACCCCTTCCCGCGCTCCGGCCACACCTGCGCCGACGCCTGTCGGCCTGCCGGCCTGCCGGCCTGCCGGAGGAACCGCGGGATGCCGGTCACGCGCCGGCTGCCGCGGTGCGGCGGGCGGCGCCTGGGCGGAACGACGGAAGTACCGCGCGCGTCGGTGACGAAGGCGGAGCGGGCGGGAAACCGTGTCCGGAAGGCAGGACGCGCACGGCCGACAGGACGGAGAACCGGTGATGGCCACCACCACGGGCACAACCGGGGCGCACACGGCGGTGCCGGGCAGCCTGCGACTGCCCGGCATCGTCCTCGGAGTGGGCCTCGGCGGGTTCGTCGACGGCATCCTGCTGCACCAGATCCTGCGATGGCACCACATGCTCTCCAGCACCGACCACGACCACATCGGAGTGAAGTACTACGACCCGGAATCGGTCTCCGGTCTGGAGATGAACACCGTGTGGGACGGCATCTTCCACGCGGTCTGCTGGATCGCCGTCCTGGTGGGCCTGGCCGTGCTCTACTCCCGGGTCACCCACGACCGGCGGGCGGTGTGGGCCTCACGGGTCCTGTGGGGCTGGATCCTGGCCGGCTGGGGCCTGTTCAACCTGGCCGAGGGACTGCTGGACCACCAGGCCCTGGGCATCCACCACGTCCACCCCGGCTCCCGCCAGGCGTGGTGGGACGCGGCCTTCCTCGTTCTCGGCGGCCTGCTCCTGGTCGGCGGCCACCTGCTCCGGCGCAGTGGCCGGCCCTTCGACCCCGAAGCCCCCCGCGGCGCCGGGCGGACCGGAGGCCGGGCCTGATGGACACGCACCACCACGGCGGGAGCGGCACCGGCCTGCCGGGGGCGGTGCCGACCGCGCTGGTCCTGCTCGCCGCGGCCGGCGGCTACCTGCTCGCCGTCCGCCGGGCCCGGCGCCGCAACCCCGCCCGGGGCTGGAGCACCCGGCGGTCGGCGTCCTTCCTGACCGGGCTGGCGCTGCTCGCCGTCGCGCTGCTGCCTCCGATGGCACCCGCCGCGCACTCCGACTTCCGCGCGCACATGGCCCAGCACATGCTCATCGGCATGTACGCGCCGCCGGCCCTCGTGCTGGCCGCCCCGGTCACCCTCCTGCTGCGCACGCTGCCGCCGCGCCGGGCGCGCCGGGTGACGGCGGTGCTGCACAGCCGTCCCGCGCGGCTGGCGGCCCACCCGGCGGTGGCACTGGCGCTGAGCACCGGCACCCTCGGTCTGCTGTACTTCACGCCGCTGTACGACACCGCCATGGCCCACCCCGCCGGGCACCGGTTGATGAACGCCCACTTCCTCGCCTCCGGTTGCCTGTTCGCCCACGCCATCGCCGGTCCCGATCCCGCACCCGCCCGGCCCGGCGTCCGTGCCCGCCTGGTCTGCCTGGGCGTGGCGATCGCCGCGCACGCCTTGATCTCCCAGGCCGTGTACGGCGGGTTCTTCGTCGACATCCACGCCCCCGTCGACCAGGTGCGGCAAGGCGCCGAGATCATGTACTACGGCGGGGACATCGCCGAACTGCTGCTGGCGGCCGCGCTGGTGGCCACCTGGCGGCCCGAACGCCGCCCCACGGCGGCCCTGCCGGCCTCTGACGTGCGGAAGGCGGTGCGCTCATGAGCGGGATCCTGGTGACCGGCTCCGCGGACGGTCTGGGACGTGCCGCGGCGGACACGCTGCTGTCCGCGGGCCATGACGTCGTGGTGCACGCCCGCGACCAGGAGCGAGCGGCGAGCCTCGGGGGACTCGTCGGCCGCGGGGCGCGCATCGTCGTGGGCGACTTCACGGAGCGCGCCGCCGTACGGCGCGTCGCGGCCGAACTGAATGACGCCGGGCCGCTGGACGCGGTGATCCACAATGCCGGTGTGTGGAGCGGACCCGCGGTCATGCCGGTGAACATCGTCGCGCCGTACCTGCTCACGGCCCTGCTGCGCGGGCCGCGCCGGCTGGTGTATCTGAGCAGCGGCTCCCGTTTCGGCGGGCGGACCTCGCTCGTCGGCGTCGACTGGCTCGGCCGGAGCGCGGGCTCGTACGCCGACAGCAAGCTGTTCGTCACGACGCTCGCGGCCGCGGTGGCCCGGCTGCGTCCCGGGGTGCTGAGCAACGCCGTGGATCCCGGGTGGGTGCCGACGAAGATGGGCGGGCCGAGCGCACCGGACGATCTGGAGCTGGGCCACCGGACGCAGGAGTGGCTCGTGTCGAGCGACGACCCCGCCGCGCTGACCAGCGGCGGGTACTGGTACCACCGGCAGCGGCAGCAGCCGCACCGCGCCGTCCACGACGAGGCGTTCCAGGACCTCCTGCTGCGGACCCTGGCCGAGGAGACGGGCACCACGCTGTGACCGCCGCGCGGAGGCCGAGGGTCCTCCCGCGGGGGAGACGCGGAGGGCCTGGTTCCGCGGCGGGGCTGGTATGACTGGCGCATGCAGGCAGAAACCGCTCAGTCGGCGATCGACACCTTCATCTCGGCCTTCAACGCTTCCCAGGACGCCTATGTCACGTCTCTGCTCTCCCAGGCACTGACCTCTGACGTGGTCTTCTGGGGGCCACTGGGGCGAAGGGAGGGAATCGAGGCAGTCGAGCGGTTCGTGCTGGACATCCGGCGCCACCCGGCCGGAGTGGGCACGATGGTCCGCTGCTCCGGGGTCGACATGCCCGACGAGTGGGCTCGGTACCAATGGGTCTTCACCACACCGGACGGGGGCCCGCGGCTGGCGGGAACCGATGTCGTTCACCTGCGGCGCAGCCTCATCGACCAGATCATCGTCTTCGCGGGAGACATCCACCCGTCCCCGTGACGACAGGGCCGAGCCTTCCCCGGCAAGGTGCATTACGTAAAGCTGTCCAGCCCTGGCCGGGCGCCGAGCCGGGTGGCAAGCAGCGGCGGAGCAGCGGTCTGCCGGGCGGGCCGCGGCTGGCAGGCGGGGCAGGACCGCGGCCCGCCGAGCGAGACGGCAGGGGTCAGCGCGACGCGCGGCGCTGCGGCCGGCCCGTCACTCCGCGCCGTAGTACAGCCGGAGGAATTCCTCCATCGCCGCGTCGACGCCTGCACGGTCGCCGGTGGCGAGCAGGTCGAGCAGCAGTCCGCGGACGGTGGCGAGGCCCAGCCGCGCGCGGTTGCGGGCCGCGACGGGGTCCGCGCCGGCGGCGACCTCGGCGGCGACTAGCGGCTCCAGCCAGTCCGCGACAAGCCCGTCCAGGACCGGGGCGGCCTCGGGGCGGCCCCGCAGCGCACGCCCGAGGAGCTCGAAGAAGAGCCGTTCCTGATTGGCCAGTCGAGGGTCCGTCAACTGCCGCCAGAGAAGTCGCGCGGCGTCGGCGGGCGGGAGGCCGGGCTGCGAGCGGAGCCGGGACAGCAGCTCGCGCTGATGCCGCTCCGACGCCCGGACGATCTCGACGAGGAGCTGTTCCTTGGTGCCGAAGTAGTGGATCAGCATGCGATGGCTGACGCCGATCGCGGCGCCGAGACGGCGCAGGCTCAGGTCGGCCATGCCGTGCGCCGCGACGTGGGCGACGGCCGCGTCCACGATCCGGGCCCGCCGATCGCCGTCCGTGGCGGCAGCGCCGACGCCTGCGTCGGCGTCGGCACCGGCGTCGGGGGTTTCGTCCTCGGGCCGCGGGCCGTCCATGTTCGCCACGTCGCGAGCGTACCAAGTGGTACATGGACTGTGTACCGTGTGGTACATGAAGTCTGTCACCGTGTCGATCGACGTTCCGCAGACGCCCGAGCAGGTCTACGACTTCCTCGATGTCATGGCTCACCACGAGCGGTTCACGAACCACTATCTGTCCAACTGGCGCTACAGCGGCCCCGGGCGCGGCGTCGGATCGTGCGCCACGGTCACCGCCGCCCTGGGAGGTCTGAGGACCGACATCGCCATCGAGGTCGTCGCGGCCGACGCACCACGGCGCATCGTCGAACGGAACGTCAGCGCGGCCGGCCGGCGGCTGGCCAACGGCACGTACACCATCGAGCCGCTCGAGACCGGCGGCAGCAGGGTCTCGTTCACGTACGCCTGGGTTCTCGCCCCGCTCGGCGACCGTCTGCTGGCGCCCGTCGTCCGGGCCACGATGCGACGCGCCAACCGCACGGTCATGCGGCGCCTGGCCACCGAACTGGCCCGCCACGCGTCCGCCGCCGGCTCCTGACCCCCGGCTCCCGCACCGGCATCGGCTCCCGCCGGCCATCAGCACGGTTGCCGCGTACCGCGGAGGCGGGGCCGTTCGACCCTGGCCCGGCGTGCGACCGCGCACCTGTCGCACCCCCGGGAACGAAGCGTGTCACAAGGCAGGTCCCCAGCGTGGCCGCCTCCACCAGGGCCTGCACCCAGGTCTCCGCCCACGCCTCCGAAGGAGCGCCGCACCATGCCGATCACGAAGCCCCTCCCGGACCTCGACGACCTGCTCGCCGACATGGGCGCGGGCGGCAGCCGGATCAGCGGCATCGACGCCGGTGAGGCCGCCGTCGGCACCATCGCGGTGTGCGTCGGCTGGGAACTGGACCTGTCCGAGCGCTTCCCCGACTCCAAGGACAGCGAACTGCCCCTGCCCGCGCCGGCATTGGCCGGACGGACGCTGCCGGTGACCGGTTCCGGGCGCCGACTGCGGCGGCTCGCCCAGGATCCGCCGGCCGGCATCGGGCGGTGCGCGTCCACCGGGACGGACGGTCGGCCACCCCGCACACCTCACCGCGCCACCGGTTCGTCGGCCTCACCAGCGAGTTCACCTCCCACCTGGCCATCCACCAGGACCGGATGGCGCGCCGCGCCATCCCGTTCCAGGCCCTGGTGCACGCCCAGCCCCGCACCTGACCCCACCTCAGCCACATCCCCGCCCACCGCACCACGCCGCCCCTCGACTCCCGGGCTGCGGGAGGCTCAGGCGGTGCTGTGGAGCAAGCACGGCGTCGTGGCCCGCTCGGACCTGTCGGTCGCGCACGCGGTCGACCGCGTCGAATACGCCGAGACAGGCGCCCGTACACGGACCTGGTCGCCGGACGCCGGGCCGAAGGCCTGACGAGGGACGGGGTCGAGCGCGTGGCCACCGCCTTCGACGTGAACTCGCCGTCCATGGCGGACGGTGACGGCGGACGGTGACGGCGGACGGCGTCCCGATGCGGCTCAGGCCCGGGGCGCCGTCTCGCCGTCGACGGGGATGCCCAGCCGGCCCGCCACGGCGGTGAGGGCCGCCCCCAGCGGGAGTGCGACGCGGGTGACGGCGTGCCGGTCGCCCCGGGTCACGTCCCGGTTGACGATCAGCACCGGTTTGCCCGCCTCGGCCGCCTGACGGACGAACCGCAGTCCCGACATCACCGTCAGCGAGGAGCCCAGTACCAGCAGGGAGGCCGCTTCGCGGACCAGCGCGCGGCAGTGCTCGACCCGCCCCGGCGGAACGGCCTCACCGAAGAACACCACGTCCGGCTTGAGGACGCCGCCGCACACCGTGCAGGGCACCACCCGGAAGTCTCCGACCTGTTCGTCGGTGAGGTCGGCGTCGCCGTCCGGGTTGATCCCGGCCGCCACCGGATCGAACCCCGGATTGACCTCCTCCAGCCGCCGGGCGAGTTCGGCGCGGGGACTGCGGGCGCCGCAGGAGAGGCAGACGACGCGGTCCAGGCTTCCGTGCAGTTCCACGACGTCCTCGCTGCCCGCAGCCTGGTGGAGTCCGTCGACGTTCTGGGTGATCACGCCCGAGAGCAGCCCGTGCCGGCCGAACGCGGCCGTCGCCCGGTGCCCCGCGTTGGGACGGGCACGGCCGAAGGTGCGCCGGCCGAGATGGCTGCGCGCCCAGTACCGGCGTCGGGCGCGGGCGCTGCCGGTGAACTCCTGGTAGGTCATCGGGGTGTGCCGGCTCAGGCTCCCGCCCTCGCCCCGGTAGTCGGGGATGCCCGATTCCGTGGAGATGCCCGCCCCGCTGAGTACCAGAACACCGCCGGCGCCGAGCGCGTCGGCGACCGGCCCCAGGTCCGTGGTGCCCGGCGGCAGGTCCTCGGCAGGGGTCCAGCTCAATGTGGGGCGCATGCGCATGCCGTCAGGGTACGGAACACCGCGACCGATGCCGCGCCGGCAGCCCTGTCCCCCGTGCGCCGGACCGCCCCCACCGCACCGGCGCGCCACAGGAGACGGCGCGGACGGCGCCGCGGTCCTCCGGAACAGACGTGGCGGCGCGCCGCACGCCCGGCGCGATCCCACCCTGGCGTGCGGCGGTCCTCACCGGTGGGGTCAGGCGGTCAGCGCCGCGAGTTCCGCGTCGGCTCGCTCGGTGACCAGGGCGAGGACGCGGCCGGCGGCGGCCAGGTCGTCGGCGGGTATGCCGCCCCAGATGCGGGCGGTGACGGGGGCGGTCTCCGCGCCGACGGCGGAGAGCAGTTCGCGTCCCGCGTCCGTGGGGCGGAGGTGGGCGCCGTCCTCGACCAGCAGGCCCCTGGACAGCAGTTCGTCCACGGTGACGCGGATGTCGGCGGGGTCGGCCTTGAGGGAGGCCCGAACCTGGGTGACGAGGTCGTCCCGCGTCCGCGGGGCGTCGGCGGTGACGGCGGCGCGCAGGGTGACCTGCTGCTGGAAGGTGATGCCGTGCCGGGTCAGGACGCACTCCAGGACGCCGCGGGCGGCGTAGTGGGCCAGGCCGAGGGTGCGGGCCTCGGCGACGGGTGCGGGTGCGGTGGCGGTGGCGGTGGCGGTGGCGGTCATGGTGTTGCCCCCTGGGTTCGCTCGTCGTTCGGTGCGGAGGGTGCGAGAGGCACGTCGAGCAGGGTCGTCAGTTCATCGGTGAACGTGCGGGTGCGCGCGGCGTCGGGGCCGCCGAGCGGCTCCAGCAGTCGCTGGTGCAGTCCCTGGACCGCCTCGATGGCCTGCCGCGTGACGGCCCGGCCCTGCTCGGTGAGGGCGAGCTGCACGGCGCGCGGGTCGCGGGGATCGCGGGTGCGCTCGATCAGACCCGCCGTCTCCAGGGCCCGCGCCAGCTTCGAGACGTACAGCGCCTCCAGGCCGGTGTGGTCGGCGAGTCGGCGCTGGCTGGGCCGCTCACCCGTGCGCTGCATGCCGTACAGCGAGGCGACCACCGAGTACTGCGCGTGGGTGAGGCCCAGCGGAGCCACCGCGCGATCGACCGCGACGCGCCACTTGTTGGCGAGCCGCCACACCAGGAAACCGGGTGTGGAACCCGGCGAACCCTTGCTCATGCCATTAGATTACATGGCGACTATAGCCATGGCTACTATGTTCTGGCTGTGTCGGTCACGACAACTAAGCTCCCGCGCATGAGTGAGGCAGACAGAGGCACCGAGCGGCGGGTCGTCGACGGGCGCTTCGAACTGGAGGCCCGCCTCGGTGGCGGCGGGATGGGGATGGTCTGGCGGGCCAGGGACCTGGTGCTGCACCGGCAGGTGGCGATCAAGGAGGTCCGTCCGCCCGACCAGGACCTCGCCGAGTACGACCCCGAGGCCGCGCGCATGCTGCGCGAGCGGGTCCTGCGCGAGGCACGGGCACTGGCCAGGATCGACCATCCGAACGTCGTGACGATCCACCACATCGTCGACGGCGGCGACGGCACCTATCCGTGGATCGTGATGGAACTCGTCACCGGCGGCTCACTGGCCGACCGGCTGGCCCGGGGACCGATGCCGCCCGAGGAGGCGGCCCGGATCGGCCGGGGCGTGCTGGCCGCGCTGACCGCCGCGCACGACGCCGGTATCCAGCACCGGGACGTCAAGCCCGCCAACGTCCTGCTGCGCCCCGACGGCCGTCCCGTGCTCACCGACTTCGGCATCGCGGCGATCCGTGAGAACACCTCGCTCACCGCGACCGGGTCCATCATCGGCACCCCGGACTTCATGGCGCCGGAACGCATCACCGGGCAGGAGGGCGGGGCCGCGTCCGACCTGTGGTCGCTGGCCATGATGCTGTACACGGCCGTGGAGGGACACCACCCGCTGCGCCGCGGCACCACCATCGCCACGCTCGCCGCGGTCCTGCACGAGGACGTGCCGCCGCCGGTGCGGGCGGGCGCCCTGCAGGACGTGCTCACGAGCGTGCTCGTGCGGGATCCGTCGGCACGGCCGGACGCCGCCACCCTGGACCGGATGCTGGCGGCGGCGGAAACGGGAGCCCCCCGGCCGGGTGTCCCCGCAGGAGCACCGCCGCTCGGCCAGCCCACCTCCTACCCCCCGCACCCGCCGTCCGGCCCGCTCGGCGCCGGGCGGCCCACCGCGCCCGCGCACGCGTCGGCCTCCGCGGGCTTCGGTCCGCCGCCCGCCCCGTTCGGGCCCGCGGCCACGGTCCCGCCGCAGAAAGCGACGGCGCCCATGCGGACGGACGGACGGCGCGGCTCCGGCCGGGCCGTCCTGCTGAGCACGCTGGGCGCCTCCCTCGCGGGCACCGTGGCACTGGTCTGGTGGCTGGTCCCGCTGGGCGGGGACTCCGGCGACGCCAAGGCCGGCGCCTCGGCCGGCGCGTCCGCCACGGCCTCAGCGTCGGGCGGGACCGCGTCGGACACGACCGCCTCGCCCACCACCACCGCCGCACCCGCCGCCGACGGGGCACCGGACAACCAGGGCGACGGCCTGCTCACCCCCGACGGAATCCGGAGCGCCGTCAAGGCGCTCAAGAAGGCCACCGGCCGGACCATGTTCGGCGACTTCACCGTCTACCCCGACTTCGCCAGCGCCCGGATGATGGTCAACGGCAGCAGGACGCGCTACGACTCCTACACCTACCGTCCCGGCCAGGGCGTGACGAAGGACATCATCTCCGGCACCCTGACCGGCGGAACCCAGCCCGTCAGTCTCGACGACTTCGACTGGGACCGGGTCCCGGCGCTCTTCGCGCAGGCGGAGAAGAAGCTGAACGTCGAGGATCCGCAGTCGCGCTACCTGCTCGTGAGGCAGCCCGACACCACGTTCGGCGACCCGGCCGGCATGGCCGTCTACCTGTCGGGCACCTACGGCTCCGGCTACCTCGAGGCCGACACCGACGGCAAGGTGAGGCGGGTGGTACCCGCGGAGGGCTGACCGCCGCCGACCGCACGTCGGGCAGGCCGGCTTCGCCGGGCACCGGGGGACCCGGACTCGGCCCGTTGCCGAGCCCCTGCGCCCCTCACCCGTGTCGACACCGGTGGCCGGGGGCTTCGCCGCCGACGACGAAGACGTGGCGGCCGAAGGGAACGCCGAGGCCAAGCCGCGCCGCACACGGAAGGCCGCCGAGCCCGCCGCGACCGTGGCAGGCATCCCGGCGCAGGCCGCCGGGGACGGTCCTCGGCGTCGTTCACGCAGCCGGGCTGGACGACGCCGAGGATCGGCGGGGCGGACGGGCCCGGTGAAGGCCCGGCCCACGTCCCGACGGCCCGCTCCGTCACACGGCAGCCGCGTCCCCGGGCCGCGCGGCCCGGGCCGGCGGCGCACTGCCGGCCGTCCGCTCGGGCCGCGCCGACGGCACCGGTTCGAGGTGCTGGGCGGCCTCGGCGGCGGTGTACGAGGAGGCGAAGGTGAACGCGCGCGGGGACGGCCCGTGTGCCCGCAGGTGGTCCAGCCGTTCCAGGGCCTCACCGACGGTCGGGAGGTGACCGGCCGGAACCCACCACAGCGCCAGGTGCGCCTCGGCGTGCCGCTCGAACCACTCGCGGCGCCGCCGCATCACCTCCAGGTGCCCGCTGCGGTAGCTGAAGTCCCACAGGACCTCCGGGGACTCCCACACCGTCAGGTTGACGATGACGTTCTCCCCCGCCGGGCGCAGGCCGGTGGCGTCGGCCGCCCCTTCCTCCACGAGCCGCCACACGAAGCCGGGCGCGCCCTCGGCGGCGGCGTTGACCGGGTCGAGCAGCTCGACGAACGGCGCCGTGCGCGGGTCGTCGAGGGGGTGGCGGAGCGTGGCGACGTTGAGCTGGGCGAGGTGGGCGGCGGGCACGGATGCGGTCATGACCTCATCCCAGCACGACGCCCATTTCTATGTCAATCAACTTAGTTTTTAGAATCCTCGACCACCACGCAGCACTCCCCCGGCCGGGCGTCCATCCGGGCGCGCACGGGACCGTCCGTGCCGAGCAGCCCCTCCAGCAGTGCGAGATTCATGCCGCACACGAGCGGCGGGAAGCGTTCGGCGACGGCGTGGAAGGGGCAGTTGCGCATCCGGACCACGCGCCAGGCCGCCCCGGCCGCCTCCTCGGCGCCCGCCAGGTACGGTTCGTAGCCCCGGGCGGCCAGCATCTCCGCGGCCTCGTCGAGCCCGCCGCAGGGCGCCGCGCCGCGCAGGGCCTCGCCCCGGCGGCGCGCGGCCGCGCACAGTCCGGCGTCCAGTCCGGCCTCCTCGGCGGCCTCGGCGAGGAGTTCCGCGGCGGTGCGGTAGTCGCGGGCGGGCAGCGACACCGTCCGCTCGCCCCGCGCCCGCGTGTACACCTTCGCGGGACGCCCCGCCCCGGGCCCCGAACGGCCCGTCAGGCGGCGGCTGCCGCTCTCCAGCAGGCCCGCCTCCGCCAGCCGGTCCAGGTGGTGCGCGGCCAGTGTGCGCGCCACCCCGGCGGCCTCCGCGGCCTCGTTACGGCCGACCTCGCGCCCCTGCGCCACCACGTACTCGTACAGACGGCGCCGTACCGGATCCTGCAGCGCCGCGATCGCTTCGATGTCCTCCACCCGGCCATTCTAGGAACAACCCAGGTTGGAGATAGAAGGGTCAGGCCAGGCCCACGCGGTGACGGAACGGCGCGGGAATCGGCCCGTACACCTCTTCTTCGAGGCGCGTGATCAGTACCGTGTGGGCAGTGATCCGGCGTGGCGGACGAGGAGTCGGGGCATGGCTGCGGCAGACGAGCGACCGGTGGAGATCGACAAGCGGGACATCCCGCTGTCCGGCGGGCGGACCCTGCGGGTGACGGAGTTCGGCAACGGCAGCATCCGCATCGCGGTGCACACCGGGTCCCCCTACGTGATCACCGGCCTGGAGCAGATCGACGGCGGGGCAGTGCTCAGGATCTCGCCCGGACGGGAAGGCTCGAACGCCCACAGGAACCGGGTCCGCGACCACAGCGAGGGGGACGACGTTCCGTCGTAGGGGGCGGGACCGGCGGCGGGTCGGTCACTCCGGCAGCAGGCGCAGGGCGTGCAGGGCGGTGCCCAGGTCGGCGAGGGCGGCCGGGTCGGACAGCGACCGTCCGGTCAGTTCCTCGATGCGGCGGAGCCGGTAGCGCACGGTGTTGGGATGGACGTAGAGCCCCTTCGCCGCCTCGGCCGCGGCGCCGCCCGCGGCGAACCACTGCCCCAGGGTCTCCAGCAGCCGCGCGCGCTCCGCGGCGGGCAGGGCCAGCACCGGGCCCAGGACGACCTCCACCAGACGCTTCGCCTCCGCCGGGGCCGCGGTGACCAGCATCGCGAGGGGGCGGTCGTCGAAGCGGGCCACGCCCGGACCGTCGCCCGGCACCCGGTTCAGGGCGAGCCGGGCGAAACGCAGCGCCTGCGGTGTGTCGCGCAGCGAGTCGAAGAGGGGGCTGACCCCCACGCGGGCGCGGTGCCGCCGCAGCAGGCGCAGGCCCACCGTCTCGGCGCCGGGGTGCGTCAGTGAGACCACGCCGATCTGGGCGTCGGGCAGCAGGCGCCAGGCGGAGGGCACCCGGGCCTCGCGCAACGCGCCCTCGATCCCGGGCAGCGGCTCCTGGCCGGGATCCGGAACGGCCGCGGCCACCACCGCGTAGGGTCCGCGTTCGCTCAGGCCGAGCTGCCCGGCGGCCTCCCACGGCGTGGTGCGCTCCGCCAGAGCGCCGGTGAACAGTGCCTCGACCAGTGCCGAGCGGCGCGCCTCGCGGCGCAGCGCCAGTTCCGCGCTGGTCTCCCGGTAGGAGGCGGCCACCGCCTCGGCGTAGCGTCCGGACAGCGCCCAGATGTCCGACGAGCCCGCGACCAGCTGCGCGTCGGTGACCTCGGGGTGCCGCCGGGCCTCGTCGATCATCCGCGACCAGAGGTACTCGAAGCCGACCCGGAAGGCGTGCAGGGTGTCCGCCAGCGGGACGCCCTGCTCGGCGCGCAGCCGGCCGGTCTCCCAGGCCGAGCGCACGTCGGGGTCCGTGCGAAAGGCGAGATGGCCGAGCACCATGTCGGCGTTGGCCGTGCAGGACTCGTGCAGCGAGGCGAACGGGATCAGGGTCTCGTCGGTGTAGGACTCGACCTCGGAACGGATGCGCCGCGCCATGTCCCCGCCCATTTCCGGCAGCCGGTCACGCAACGCCGCGGCCACGTCCGAGAGTCCCATACCCGCAGCGTACGGCCTGGTGATTGTCTCCGGGAACAATCCGGCGGGGCGGGAGCTGTCCGCACCGCCATGGACCCGTCGGGCTCCGGGCGTGAACATTCCGGCAGCGGTGACGGCGGGACCCGTCAGCCGCGAGCGGGATGCAAGGAGGCATCATGGCCAATCTGGCGGAATTCCTGGTGGAGACGGCGCGTCGGCAGCCCGAGCGGCCGGCGCTGCGCCTGGGGACGGCGACCACCGACTACGCCGAACTGGACCGGCTGAGCGCGCAGGCCGCGGCGCTGCTGCGGACCGAGGGCCTGCGGGCGGGAGACCGGGTCGCCCTCATGCTGCCGAACGTGCCGGAGTTCGTGGTGCTCTACTACGGCATCCTGCGCGCCGGGGGCATCGTGGTGCCGATGAACCCGCTGCTGAAGGCCCGGGAGACCGAGTACCACCTGCGGGACTCGGGCGCCGTGCTGCTGTTCGAGTGGCACGCGGCTCCGGGCGAGGGGGCGCGGGGCGCGGCCGCCGCCGGGGTGCGGCACATCGCCGTGGAACCCGCCGCCTTCGCCGCGGAACTGGCACCGCTGGAGCCGCTGCACGAGGTCGCCGCGGTGGCCGGCGACGACATCGCCGTCCTGCTGTACACCTCCGGCACCACCGGCCGCCCCAAGGGCGCCGCGCTCACCCACGCGGGGCTGCGCCACAACACCGAGGTCAACGTCACCGACGTGCAGCACCTCACGCCCGAGGACGTCATCGTGGGCTGTCTGCCGCTGTTCCACATCTTCGGCCAGACCTGCACGATGAACACCGCCGTGTTCGGCGGCGCCTCGCTCACGCTCATCCCGCGCTTCGACCCGGCGACCGTGATCGAGGCCATCGTCCGCGACGGGGCGACCGTGTTCGAGGGCGTGCCCACGATGTACGCGGCCCTGCTCCAGCACCCGGCCGGCGCCGAGGCCGACGTCTCCAGCCTGCGGATGTGCGTCTCGGGCGGCGCGTCCCTGCCGGTGGAGCTGCTGCACGCCTTCGAGCGCCGCTTCGGCTGCGCCATCCTCGAGGGCTTCGGCATGTCCGAGACCAGCCCGGTCGTCTCCTTCAACCATCTCGACCGCCCCCGCAAGCCGGGATCCATCGGCACCCCCATCCGGGACGTCGAGGTCCGGCTGGTCGACGACGCCGGCCAGGACGTCGCCCCCGGCACGGTCGGCGAACTGGCCGTCCGCGGGCCGAACGTGATGAAGGAGTACTGGAACCGTCCGGAGGAGACCGCGGCCGCGGTGCCCGACGGCTGGCTGCGCACCGGCGACCTGGCGCGCCAGGACGAGGACGGCTACCTCTACATCGTCGACCGCAAGAAGGACCTCATCATCCGCGGCGGCTACAACGTCTACCCGCGTGAGATCGAGGAGGTGCTGCACGAGCACCCGGCGGTCGCCCTCGCCGCCGTCGTGGGCGTCCCCGACGACAGGCTGGGCGAGGAGGTGGCGGCGGCGGTCGTGCTGCGCGCGGGCGCCGAGGAGACGGCCGCGGGGCTGCAGGAGTTCGTGCGCGAGCGGGTGGCCGCGTACAAGTACCCGCGCCAGGTGTGGCTGATGGACGCGCTGCCGATGGGCCCGAGCGGCAAGATCCTCAAGCGGGAGATCACCGCCCGGCTCTCCTGACGGCCCTGATCGCGGGGCGCCGGCGCGCCTGGAATCCGGGAGCGAGCAGGTGCGCCGGAAATCCGGGAAAAAATTTCGCGGAGGGATGTCGAGATCGCGGGTGCGGCTGCGTCCCCTGGGTGAACACGGCCACAATGGGCCGTAGCGCACCGAGGAGAACACCATGGCCAAGTACCTGTTGCTCAAGCACTACCGCGGCGCGCCGGCGGCGGTCAACGACGTGCCGATGGACCAGTGGACGCCGGAGGAGGTCTCGGCGCACATCCAGTACATGCAGGACTTCGCGGCCCGCCTGGAAGGCACCGGGGAGTTCGTCGACGGGCAGGCGCTCTCCCCGGAGGGCACCTTCGTCCGCTACGACGGCGAGGGGCGCCCGCCGGTCACCGACGGCCCGTTCGCCGAGACCAAGGACCTGATCGCCGGCTGGATGGTGATCGACGTCGACAGCTACGAGCGGGCGCTGGAGCTGGCCGGCGAGCTGTCCGCGGCTCCCGGCGCGGGCGGGAAGCCGATCCACGAGTGGCTCGAACTGCGTCCGTTCCTGACCGCGCCCGAGACCATCACGGAGTGACCTCGGTGGACGAGGCCCTGCTGCGGACCCTCGCCCCTGCCGTGATCGGCGTCCTCGTCCGCCGCGGAGCCGACTTCGCGGCGGCCGAGGACGCCGTGCAGGAGGCGCTGGTCGAAGCGGTGCGCGTGTGGCCGGACGATCCGCCGCGGGACCACAAGGGCTGGCTGGTCGCCGTGGCCTGGCGGAAGTTCCTGGACGCCGTCCGCGCCGACACCTCCCGGCGGCGGCGCGAGGCGCTCGCCGAGAGCGAGCCGGCGCCCGGACCGGGTGCGGCGCGGGACGACACGCTCCAGCTGTACTTCCTGTGCGCGCACCCCTCCCTGACGCCGGCCTCGGCGGTCGCGCTGACGCTGCGCGCGGTGGGCGGTCTGACCACACGGCAGATCGCCCGGGCCTACCTCGTGCCGGAGGCGACCATGGCCCAGCGCATCAGCAGGGCCAAGCGGACCGTCGCGGGCGTCCGCCTGGATCAGCCGGGTGACGTGGCGACCGTGCTGCGCGTGCTCTACCTGGTCTTCAACGAGGGCTACTCCGGCGACGTCGACCTCGCCGCCGAGGCGATCCGGCTCACCCGCCGGCTCGCGGCCATGACCCGTCACGAGGAGGTGGCGGGCCTGCTCGCGCTCATGCTGCTGCACCACGCACGGCGCCGGGCGCGGACCGGCCCCGGCGGCAGGCTCGTCCCCCTCGCCGAGCAGGACCGCGGGCTGTGGGACACCCGTCTGATCGCCGAAGGCGTCGACGTGCTCCAGGCCGCCCTCGCCCGCGACCGGCTGGGCGAGTTCCAGGCCCAGGCCGCCGTCGCCGCCCTGCACGCCGACGCCCGGGCGGCCGAGGAGACCGACTGGGTGCAGATCGTCGAGTGGTACGACGAACTGGTGCGGCTCACCGAAAACCCGGTGGCCCGCCTCAACCGGGCCGTCGCGGTCGGCGAGGCCGACGGCCCGCGGGCCGGTCTGGCCGCCCTCGCGGACCTCGACCCCGCCCTGCCCCGGCACACCGCCGTCGCGGCGTACCTGCACGAACGCGACGGTGACCTGAGGACCGCGGCGCGGCTCTACGCGGAAGCCGCCCGGGCGGCGCCCAACCTCCCCGAGCGCGACCACCTCACCCGGCAGGCCGCACGGCTCAACGCGCGACTCCGCGACTGACCGGCCGTCCGCGGAGGACGGGCCCCCGGCCCGCGGCCACCGGCATCACTCCCGCGGCCCGCCCGCCCTGCCGGGTCCCGCCGCGCGGCGGGGCGGCGGGGCGGCGGGGCGTGGCACGACGGGGCGGTGCCGGGCCGTGCGGCGGTAGTCCGGGGGCGTCAGGTTCCCCGACGGTCATGACCGGCCGTGCCCGACGGCGCCGCGTGCCCCCTTGATGGCGGATCGGCGCGCATGTTCGATGGCCGCTACAGGTGCATCACGGACCCCGTGAGCACCCGATCCAGCCTGTGGGGGGCCCAATTGAAGAGCGCACACCGTCCCGGACGTCTTGCGGCCGTACTGCTCGCCGCCCAGCTCGCCGGGGCCGGACTGACCCTCGCCGCCGCGCCCGCGGCGCACGCCGCCGCCTCCGACGCGGTGGCCAAGCTGCCCATCACCTCGTACTCGGCGCTCGCGGTCGACTCCGCCCACCAGCGCGTGTACGTCGCCGACAGCAACATGGGCAGCTACTACAACTACGGCGTCATCGCCGTCTACACCTTCCAGGGCGAGCGGATCACCACGATCAGCACCCAGCAGCACGTCTCCGGACTGGCGCTGAGCGACGACGGCTCCACGCTCTACGCCGGTGAACGCGAGAAGATCATGCGGTACGACACCACCACGTACCAGCTCATCGGCGGACTGTACGTCTCCACCGACACCTGCGGCCGCAGCCTCGCCTTCTCCGGCGGCAAGCTGTACTTCACCACTCCGTACACGTCCTCCGCCGCGCAGTGCGACGCGACGCTCACCTACCTGGACTCCTACCTCCCCGACAGCAACACCGCGCCCCGCACCGGCTGGCAGGACTACGGCAAGCTGCAACTGGAGGCCGGGGCGGGCGACCGCATGCTGATGGGGCAGCCGCTCAACGCGCAGGCGGCCGACCCGTTCCTGGCGGTGTACGACGCGAGCGGCCAGACCCTCGTGCGCACCGCCGGTCGGCGCTTCGCCGACGCCGACGGCAAGGGCGCGCTGAACCTGAAGGACATCGCCGTGTCCCCGGACGGCGGCGAGGTCGCCGTCGCCGACGCCTCGGCCGGCACCCGGCTGCTGAACACCGGCGACCTGTCGGACGCGCCCGTCGGCTATCCGGCCCTTCCGTCCGGCGCCACCGCCTCCGCCGTCGCGTTCAGCGGCGACGGCAAGTACCTCGCGCGCGGCGCGGCGGCCACCGGTTCCACGCCCGACCTGCTCGTGCAGCCCGCCGACCCGAACGACTCCACGGCCCCGCTGGAGTTCGCCTTCGAGGGCAGCCTCGACGGCGACCGGGTCGCTCCGCGCGGCCTGGAGTGGTCCGCCGACGGCTCCCGGCTGTTCGCCGTGACCACCAACGCGGCCGGCAACCAGTTCTGGCTGCACGTCATCCAGCCCCCGGCCGTGCAGTACGACGTCCGCTTCACCGACGCCCTCACCCACAGCCCGGCCCAGGCCGTGGCGGGCGAACCGCTCGCCGTGCGCGGCAAGCTCGCGTACGACGGTCCCGCCCCCGCCGAGCCGCTGAAGGTCGCCGCGACCCGGACCGACGCCGACGGCAGCCACGCCCTCGGCACCGCCACCGTCAAGGACGACGGCACCTTCACCGTGCTCGACGAGCCCGGCCTCGTCGGCGACGCCACGTACACCGTCTCCTTCCTCGGTGATCTGACCCACCGCCCCGCCGAGGACGTCACCACCACCGTGTCCGTCGGCAAGGCGCCCACCTCGATCGCGCTGACGGCGCCCGCGGAAGGCTCGCTGAGCACCGGCGTCCGGATCACCGGCACGTTCACCGCACAGGGCAAGGCGCTGCCCGACCGGGCGGTGCTCAAGGTCACGCGGACGGACCGGCTCGGCACGGGTGCCCTGTCCTCGGTGACCGTCGCGGCCGACGGCACGTTCACCGTCGACGACCTGCCGCGCACCCGGGGCGACGCGACCTACACGGTCAGCTGGCCGGGCGACGACCTGCACGAGGGGTCGACGGCGTCGGCGACCGTGTACGTCAAGCGGTAACCCGGTCCCCTCCCCCGCTCCGCCGGACACACCCGGCGGAGCGGGCGAAGGCCGCCGGGCCCGCCGTCACCCGTCCCGCACGAACCGGCGTCTCCGGCACGATCCGGCGGACAGGCCCTACCCCCGGGGAGAAGGCGAGGTGACCTCCGGGAAGCCCAGCCCGTCCAGCAGGGCGTCGAAAAGGTCCTCCACGAACGTCTCGTTCGAGCGCAGGATCTCCTCTGTCCGGTGCTGTCCCGCCCCGGCCCCGACGCCGGCCGCGGCGGCCCAGGCGAGGGCGCCCGCGGCGTCGCCCGCGACCTCCGCGTCCAGCTCCGCCCGCTTGCGCCGCACGGCCTCGTCGAACTCCGGTGTCCCTGCCCACAGGCTCATGTCGTCCAGGTCCTCGGGTTCCTCGGCGAGGAGCGCGGCGACGTTGTCCAGGTTGAGCCATGCCTGCCAGCGCCGCCCGTCGGCGGACAGCCCGGTGACGAGGGCGGTGTCGCTGTCGGAGACCTCGGCGACGCAGGCCGGCGCACCGGTCCAGGCGACCAGGGCAGGCAGCCGGCCGTCCTCCCACACACCATGGTCGATCCGGAGGGTCCGCCAGCCGCCCGGTCGCGGCGCGCACTCCTCCACGAAGTCCCGCAACCGGGCCCGGACGTCGTCGAACACCGGTGCCTGCGGCAGCGGACGCTCGCTCCGGGCGAAGACCACATGTCCCGAGAAGCCCACGGGACCACCCCCTTCATGATGTCGGGCGTCACCTTATGACGGGTCCCTGACATCGCCGGTCCGTCAGGCGACTCGCCGTCAGGGCGACTCGCCGTCAGGCCGGGTACAGCGCCGCGAACATCCCCCGGACACGGGAGCCGTCCGGCGTCCGCCAGGTGCCGGTGACGTGGCCGATCGCTCCGTGCGGGGCGGGCGACGGACCGTCCGGGGCGGGCCGGAGGACCCGGTGCAGGTGGAGGGTCGCGCCGCGCGGGGTGGTCAGGCGGGTGGACTCCTCCGTGTCGGCGGTGGTGAAGGCGGCGAAGTCCGTGGCGGCAGAGGCGGGGCCCTCGCCGGTGCGGGAGACCACGACCTCCCGGTCGACGGCGTCGCTGACGTTCTGGTCCTGGGCCTGCGCCCGCCCCGCGAGCAGGGCCGCCGACCGGGCGACCGCCACGGGGTCGTGGCAGGCGTCGTAGGCCCAGCGCCGCCCCAGCACGCCGTGCTCCATGGTGCCGACGAGGGCGTGCTCCGCCCCGTCGAGCGGGGCGCCCCGATAGGTGAGCGGGACCAGGTAGGAGACCGGGTCGGGGCCGGAGGTGTCGGTGGTCACCAGGAACTCGATGCCGACCTCGCCCTCCGGGTCGTCCAGCCGGAAACCGCCGGCCTTCGCCAGCTCCGGTCCGCCCGCGCCGCCGCGGTACCACGGGCGGGAGGGCAGCCAGGAGGTGAGCAGTTCCAGCTTGGTCGGCTTGAGGACGGTGTGATGGATGACGGCCATGCGGGAGGTTCTCTTCCCTCGATCGGACACGGACACCCGTACTTTCGCATCCGCGTGGCGGGCGGGCGCCGCAATTCCGCCGCCCGGGGCTCCGGGTGTCACACCGCCCGGACCACCTCCGCCGGATCCGCGCGCAGGGCCCGCCGGGTGGGCAGCTCCACGGTCAGGAACGAGGTCGCCGCCATCGTCGCCGCCGTGGCCGGCAGCAGCCAGGCCGGGCCGGCCGGCCACGGGCGGCCGAGGAAGCCCTGGCCGAGGAGGGCGAGGGGCAGGGCGGAGGGGAGCAGGCCATCGACGAGCACCGGCCCGACATCGCCGTGCTCGACGTCCGCATGCCGCCCAGCAACACCGACGAGGGCATCCGCGCCGCCGTCGGGGCCCGGCGCCGCATGCCCGGCCTCGCGGTGCTGGTGCTGTCCGCGTACGTCGAGCAGACCTTCGCCACCGAGCTGCTCACCGGCGGGGTGAGCGGCCTGGGCTACCTGCTGGAGGAGCGGGTCGGCCGGGTGGAGGAGTTCCT
Organism: Streptomyces sp. H51; assembly: GCF_035656535.1. Lineage (NCBI taxonomy): Bacteria > Bacillati > Actinomycetota > Actinomycetes > Kitasatosporales > Streptomycetaceae > Streptomyces > Streptomyces sp. H51. Next base: position 13,242 of record NZ_JAYMHD010000073.1, on the reverse strand, counting down.
CGACGCGCGGCACCGGGTGGCGTCCGGCGGCACGGCGATCGACCCGGAGGTGGCCGTCCAGCTGTTCACCCGCTCCCGTCAGGACCACCGGCTGGAACGGCTCAGCCCGCGCGAGCGGGAGGTCCTCGCGCTGATGGCGGAGGGCCTCGGCAACGGCGCCGTCGCGCGGCGGCTCGTCGTCACCGACGGGGCGGCGCGCAAGCACATCCGCTCCATCTTCGCCGAGCTCGACCTGTCGCCGGCCGACCAGGCGGACCGGCGCGTGGCCGCGGTGCCGCACTGTCTGGACGGCGCCCGCCGCCTGCCCTGAACGGCCGGAGGGCCGCCGGGCCGGGTCAGTCCGCGAGTTCGTCGAGGAGGTGCGGGCCGTTGTTGTGGACGTTGTTGACCGCGGTGGAGACCGGGCGGGCGTTCAGGTGGCCGCCCGCCGGACGGTCCAGCAGGGCCCGCAGCTCGTCGGGGTCCTGGTGGGCGGGGTCGAGCCAGGCGCCGTAGTGGCCGGGGGTGAGGGCGAGCGGCATGCGGGGGTGGACGCGGCCGGCCTCGTCGGTGGCCTCGGTGGTGATGATCGTGCAGGTCATCAGCCAGGCGGCGGAGTCGTCGTCGTGCCCGACGGCCGGGTCGCGCCAGTACTCGTACAGGCCGGCGAGCGCCATCACCTGTCCGTCCTCGGGGTGGATGAAGTAGGGCTGCTTGCGCGGCCTGCCGGTGCGGGGGTCCTCGGCCTGCTCCCACTCGTAGAAGCCGTCGGCGGGCAGCAGGCAGCGGCGGCGGGCGAAGGCGCGGCGGAAGGCGGGTTTCTGGTGCACGGTCTCCATCCGCGCGTTGATCAGGCGGGCGCCGATCCTCACGTCCTCGGCCCAGGACGGCACCAGGCCCCAGCGCAGCGGCCGCAGTTCCCGCTCCGGCGCGGCCGTCCGGTCCGTGTCCCTCGGTGTGCGTTCCAGGACGGCCCACACGTCGTCTGTCGGGGCGACGTTCCAGTTCGGCGCGAGCGTCTCGTCGGCGCGCCAGTCGGTCACCCCGAAGAGCGGGGCCAGTTCCTGCGGGCTGCGAGTGGACACGTATCGACCGCACATGCGGCCACTCTGCCACCGTGACCGGCCCGGTCACCACGCCGCGCCGGGTCCCGCGCCGTGGGGACCGGCCGGCCCGTCCACGGGGGCTCGGAACGGGCTCGTGCCGGCGCGGGCCCGGGCGGCTGCTCTCCCCCGCAGCGTGGAGGCAGCCGCCCGGACGGTCCCCCGGTCCGGCGGTCAGTCCTGGGTGATCTGCATGACGACCGCCTTGGGTTCGGTGAAGAACTCGCGGCTGAAGTTGCCGCCCTCGCGGCCGACGCCGGAGTCGCCGACGCCGCCGAAGGGGGCGCGCAGGTCGCGGACGAAGAAGCAGTTCACCCATACGGTGCCCGCCGTGAGGGCGGCGGAGACCCGGTGCGCGCGGTGCAGGTTCTCGGTGAACAGCATGGCGTTGAGGCCGTAGGGGGTGTCGTTGGCGAGGTGCACCGCCTCCGCCTCGGTGTCGAAGGGGTGGACGACGACCACCGGGCCGAAGATCTCCTCGCAGACGTGCCGGGAGTCCAGCGGCAGGTCGACCAGCACGGTCGGCTTGACCACCCAGCCGTCGCCGAGGCCGCCGGTGAGCATCTTGCCGCCCTGCTCGTCGACCGACTCCACGTAGCCGCGGACCTTCGTGAAGTGCTCCTGTGAGGCGAGCGGGCCGAACTGGGTCGCCTCGTCCTTCGGGTCGCCGATCACCAGCGCCTCGGCGGCGGCGGTGAAGCGGGACAGGAACTCGTCGTAGATCTCCCGCTGCACGTAGAGCCGGCTGCCGGCCAGGCAGACCTGGCCCGCGTTGCGGAAGATCGCCTGGATCGACCAGTCGACCGCGTTGTCCAGGTCGGCGTCGGCGAAGACGATGTTGGCGCCCTTGCCGCCGAGTTCGAGGCTGACCGGGGTGAGGTTGGCGGCCGCGGCGCGGGCGATGACGCGGCCGGTGCCGGACTCGCCGGTGAAGGTGATCCGGTCGACGCGGGGGTCCTCGGTGAGGGCCTGCCCGGCCGAGTCGGGGCCGTAGCCGTGGACCACGTTGAGCACGCCCGGCGGCATCCCGGCCTGGAGGGCCAGCCGGGCCAGCAGGGTGGCGGAGACCGGGGTGTCCTCGGCGGGCTTGAGGACCACGGTGTTGCCCCAGGCCAGGGCCGGGGCGACCTTCCAGGTCTCCAGCATCAGCGGGAAGTTCCACGGCGCGATGGCCGCGACCACGCCCGCCGCCTCGAACCGGGTGTAGCTGTGGTGGCCGGAGTCCATCGGCAGCGTCTCGCCGGTCGACAGGCGCGCGTGGTCGGCGAAGAAGCGGAAGTTCTGCGCCGAGCGGGCCACGTCGTGCCGGGCCTGGACCAGCGGCTTGCCCATGTCGCGGGTGTCGGCCATCGCCAGCTCGTCGGTGTGCTCCTCCATCAGGTCCGCCAGCCGGTGCAGGATCCGGCCCCGCTCGGCGAACCCCATCCGCGGCCACGGCCCCTCGTCGAAGGCGCGGCGCGCCGCGGCCACCGCGCGGCCGGCGTCCGCCGCGCCGCCCAGGGGCACCTCGGCCCAGGCCGCACGGGTCCACGGGTCCACGGTGTCGAAGCGGGCGCCGTCCAGCGACTCCCCCTCCACCCCGTCGATCACGTGCCCGAAGAACTCCTTGTCAGCCATGGGTCGGCTCTCTTTCTGCGATCGTCACGTCTCCTGCGGCGAAGTGCGTCCTGGGTATCTCCCGCACCACCACCCGGACGTTCTGCTTCGGCGCGCCCACCGCCCGCACCACGGCGGCGGTGACTTCGCTGATCAGCGCGCGCACCTGCTCGGGGGTACGGCCCTCGGTGAGGGTGACCTCGACCAGCGGCATCAGCCCTCCCCCTCCCCGGCGGCCGGCCCGCCGTTGAGGAACACCGAGCCGAGGTGGGTGAAGTGGCAGGCGATGCTCGCGCCGGGCGGCGCGAACACCGCGTCGGTCATCCCGCCGGTCAGCACCACCCAGCCGGGCTCGATGGCCAGTCCCCGGCGTCCGAGGTCGTTCGCGGCCAGGGCGAGCGCCTCGGCGGGGTGGCCCTGTACGGCGGCGCCGGTGGCGGAGTCGACGATGCGGCCGTCGACCTCCACCAGGACCGCCTCCATGGCCAGGTCCAGGGAGCGCGGGTCGAGGCCGACCGGTCCGGTGACGTAGGCGCCGGAGGAGGCGTTGTCGGCGACCACGTCCGGCAGGGTGAACCGGAAGTCGCGGTAACGGCTGTCGATGACCTCGGCGCCGCCGAACACCGTACCCACCGCGGACATCGCCTGCGCCGCCGTCACGCCGGGTCCGGCGAGGCGGTCCCTCATCACGAAGACGATCTCCGGCTCCACCCGCGGGTGGATCAGCCGGTGCTGCGGCACGGCCTCACCCGCGGGCAGCACCATGGCGTCGGTCAGCCACGCGGTGAGCGGCGAGTCGACGCCCATCCGCTTCTGCTTGGCGCGACTGGTCAGGCCCAGCTTGACGCCGACCAGCCGCTCGCCGCGGTCCAGCCGACGGCGCAGCGTCTCGTCCTGGATCCGGTAGGCGGTGGCCAGGTCGAGCTCCGGCCACTCGTCGGTGATCGGCGGACGGTCGGTGCGGTCGTCCTCGCAGCCGAGCAGCACCCGTGCGGCCCGGTCGACGTCCCAGGTCGTGGTCATCAGCGCACCCCCTGGGCGGCGAGGTCGCCGAGATCGCGTTCCTCCGCGAGCTGCAGGGCGATGTCGATGATCATGTCCTCCTGGCCGCCGACGTATCCGGCCTGCCCGACCCGCTCCAGGATCTCGTGCGCGGGGACGCCGTAGCGCTCGGCGGCCCGTTCGGCGTGCAGCAGGAACGAGGAGTACACCCCGGCGTGGCCCTGCACGATCGCGGAGCGGTCCATCCACGGCAGCCGGGGGATGACCGGCCTGACCACGTCCTGCGCGGCGGACATCACGCCCTGGACGTCGATGCCGGCGTGGATGCCCATCCGGTCGAAGGTGGCGGCCAGCACCTCGGTCGGCGCGTTGCCCGCGCCGGCGCCGAGGGCGCACAGCGCGCCGTCGATCTGCCGGGCGCCCGCCTGGTAGGCGAGGACGGAGTTGGCGACGCCGAGGGAGAGGTTCTGGTGGCCGTGGAAGCCGACCTGCGCCTGGTCGCCGATCTCGTCGAGCAGCGCCTTCACGCGGGCCTGCGCGTCGGACAGCACCAGCGCGCCGGCGGAGTCGACGACGTAGACGCACTGGGCGCCGGCGTCGACCATGATCCGGGCCTGCCTGGCGAGCTGCTCCGGGCCGATGCGGTGGGACAGCATCAGGAAGCCGACGGTCTCCATGCCGAGGTCCCGGGCCGCGCCGAAGTGCTGCACGGACACGTCCGCCTCGGTGCAGTGGGTGGCGATCCGGGCCACCGACGCGCCCACCGACTGCGCCCGCTTGAGGTGCTCGACGGTGCCCAGGCCGGGCAGCATCAGCACCGCGATCCGGGCCCGCTCGGCCTCGTCCACGGCCGCCGCGATCAGGTCGAACTCGTCCTCCAGGGAGAAGCCGTAGTTGAAGCTGGACCCGCCGAGGCCGTCGCCGTGCGCGACCTCGATGACCTCGACACCGCTGGTGTCCAGCGCGTGCACGATCGCCCGCACCTGGCCCTCGGTGAACTGGTGGCTCATCGCGTGCGAGCCGTCCCGCAGGGTCGAGTCGGTGATGCGCAGGTCGCGCGAGTTCTCGGGTGGGGTGCTCATGCCGTCACTCCTTGCTCGGCGAGGCGGGCGGCGGCCAGCAGTTCGCCCACCCGGGCGGCCGAGGCCGTGATGATGTCGAGGTTTCCGGCGTAGTCGGGCAGGTAGTCGCCGCGCCCGCGGACCTCCAGGAACACCGCGACCCGGGCCATCCCGCGCCACTGGGTCCGCGCCGGGTCGTACTGCGGCTCGGCGCGCAGCGTGTAGCCGGGCACGTACTCCTGAACGGCGGCGACCATGGCGTGGATGGACTCGGAGACCTTGTCCTGCAGCGGACCGGGCTCGGCGGCCTCGGCGGGTATCGCGCAGAACACCGTGTCGCGCATGACCATCGGCGGCTCGACGGGGTTGAGGATGATGATGGCCTTGCCGCGCCCGGCGCCGCCCACCTTCTCGATCGCGGTGGAGGTGGTCTCGGTGAACTCGTCGATGTTGGCGCGGGTGCCGGGCCCGGCGGAGCGGGAGGCGATCGAGGCGACGATCTCGGCGTACTCCACGGGCACCACGGAGGACACCGCGGACACGATCGGTACGGTGGCCTGGCCGCCGCAGGTGATCATGTTGACGTTGGCCGCGTCGAGGTTGAGGTCGAGGTTGACCGGCGGGCAGACGAACGGGCCGACGGCGGCCGGGGTGAGGTCCACGGCGACGATGCCCGCCTCGGCGTAGCGGGGGGCGTTGGCCTTGTGGGCGGAGGCGCTGGTCGCCTCGAAGACGACATCGGGCAGCGGGTCCTGGCGCAGCAGCCAGTCCACGCCCTCGTGGCTGGCCTCCAGGCCCATCCGCCTGGCGCGGGCCAGGCCGTCGGAGGTGGGGTCGACGCCGACCATGAACCGCGGCCGGAGGATGTCGCTGTGCCGCAGCAGCTTGAACATCAGGTCGGTGCCGATGTTGCCGGGGCCGACGATGGCGGCGGTGGCGCGCCGCTTTCCGTCGCCGCTCATGAGTTCTCCTTCGCGAAGCACGCGGTCACCGAGCCGAGGCCGGCGAACGTAGCGGTGAACGAGTCGCCCGGGGACACGGCGACCGCCGCGGTCACCGAGCCGGGCAGGATGACCTGGCCGGGCTGCAGCACGACGCCCCGCGCGCCGAGGGTGTCGGCCAGCCACACCAGCGAGTTCAGGGGGGAGCCGAGCACGGCGCCGCCGGCGCCGGTGGCCACCGGTTCGCCGTTGCGGTGCAGCAGGCAGCCGGACAGCCGCAGATCGACCTGGTGCAGGGGGGTGGGGCGGCTGCCGAGCACCACTCCGCCGGAGGAGGCGTTGTCGGCGATGGTGTCCAGGATGCCGATCTTCCAGTCCCTGATCCGGCTGTCGATGACCTCCAGGGCGGGCAGCACGAAGTCGACGGCCGCGGCCGCCTCCGCCGCCGTGACGCCGGGGCCGCGCAGCGGGCGTTTGAGCACGAACGCGATCTCCGGCTCGACGCGCGGCTGGAGATAGGCGGAGGTGGGGATCGGCTGGTGCTCCAGATGGAACATGTCGTCGAGCAGGTGGCCGTAGTCGGGCTGGTCGACGCCCATCTGACGCTGCATCGCCAGGGAGGTCAGGCCCACCTTGTGTCCCCGGATCCGGGCCCCGGCGGCCTGACGGGCCTGGATCTGGAGCACCTGGATCTCGTAGGAGTCCTCCAGGGTCATGCCGTCGTACGTTTCGCTGAGCGGCTCGACGGGCTTGCGCGAGGCATACGCCTCGGCCAGGAGCCCGGCCGCCTCGGCCCGGGACACCACTTCCACGTGGGACCTTCTTCCAGTTCGGCACTCGGATGCGGCCCGGCGGGCGGGGTGTGCCGCGTCGGTACGCCTGGCAGTGACGCTAGGCAGGTCCGGCGCCGGGCGCCTGTCGTGTTCCTTGGTCCGGAACAGCCGGAAAAGTGGCGTATGTCACAGACCGTCGAGGTAGGCGGCCGGATCCCAGACGGCGTCCTCGCCGCCGTCCGGGGCGGCGCCCGTCACCGGGCGGGCCTGGAGCAGCCACACCCGGCCCTGGGGGTCGAGGGCCCATTCGACGTCGACGGGGTGGCCGAGGACGTCCTCGGCGCGCTGCACGGCTTCGACCACGTGGCGGAGGTCCTGGTCCGACAGCAGGGGACGGCCGGCGCCGCCGTACTCGCGCCGCAGCACGCGCACGCCGGGGCGCGCGACCTCCAGCCGTTCGGGCTCCGGCCCGGCGTCGACGGCGCCGCCGACGCCGGGCGCGGCTTCTACGACCGTCCGGTCCCGGCGCCCGGTCACCGGGTGCATCGAGAAGGCCACTCCGGAGACCCGGGCGGGCACCATCTCCATCACGCCCACGCCCATGGCGAGCGCGTCGACCGGCAGTCCGGCGTGCATCCGGTAGGCGAGGGACCGGTGGGTGAACAGGCTCGCCCAGCAGCCCTGGACCGCGGTCACCACCTCGTCGGGCGACCGCACGCCGAGGAAGCTGTCGAACATGCCGGCGAAGCTGTGGTCGGCGCCGTCCTCGGCCACCGCGGAACTGCGCACGGCGACGGGACCGTGGCAGTGCCTGGCGTGGGCCCGGCCGATCTCGGCGCGCAGCGGCCCCGCGACCGGGGTGTCGCGCACCAGCCGGCGCAGCGCGGCCGAGGCGGCGGCGAGTGCGGCGTGGTCCAGCGGGCCGGGCAGGGCGGCCAGGTGAGCGGGCAGGACGCCGGCCAGACCGGAGTCCGCCAGGTGGCGCCGGAACGCGTGAACGGTGACCGCGAATCCGCCCGGCACCCGCAGCCCGGCCTCCGCCAGCCGCGCCAGACGTGCCAGCTTGACCCCGGTGACGGCGGCGCCGTCGGCTCCGGACAGGTCGCCCGGCGACACCACGAGCCGATGTCCCGTCATCGGGGAACCCTCCTCTCCCGGACCCGCTCCGACGGTGACCTGCCGGCAGGCACGCACGGCCGGGGCGGCGTCGCCGACGCGGACGCGGGCCGACGTGCCGTCGTGCGGGTCGCGGCACGCGCACGGGGCACGGGGGTCCGTCGGACTGCCCGCCGGAGCGTCCGTGGGACTGCCCGCCCGAGTGTCCGTCGGGCTGCTCGTCGGAGCGTCCGTCGGACTGCTCGTCGCACCGCTCGTCGGATTCCCTCTCGTCGCCGCGGCGGCCCGGCGGGCACGGCCGCACACGGCCGGAGCTCCGTCCCCGCCGCGTGTCCGCGCCCGGGTGCCGACGCCCTCATGGCCGCAGCACCCGTACCGTGCCGTGGGTGCCGTCGACCTCCACCTCGTCGCCGTCGCGGATGGCGTGGGTGGCCGAGCCGAGCGCCGTGACGGTGGGCACGCCGTACTCCCGGCCGACGATCGCGGCGTGGGAGAGGATCCCGCCCGAGTCGCACACGCATGCCGCGATCACCGCGAAGGCCGGCGTCCAGTTGGGCGACGTCGACTCGCACACCAGGACGTCCCCCGGCCGCAGCCGGGACAGCCCCTCCGCGTCGGTGAGCACCCGCGCCCTGCCCCGGGCGGTGCCGCGGGCCGCCGGTACGCCGTCGAGCCGGGTGACCGTCCGCGTGGCCGACGCCCGGACGTTGCCGAGGAAGGTGCGGTCGATGCCGAACACCTCGGCCACCACCGGGTCCTGCGGAGCGTCGTCGCTCAGGCTGCCCAGCACCTTCGGCAACGACGCCCGGCGGGCCCGCCACCGCTCGAAGAAGTCCCGCCGCTCCCCCACCAGGCCGCGCACCGCCGCGTACCGGGAGCGTCCCGAGGCGAGGGCGGCCAGCTCCGGCCAGAACAGGAACACGGCGTCGTCGGCACGGTCCGCCCCGGCCCGCGCGGCGGTCTCCAGGGCCGCCCGGCGCAGCGGCAGCGCGATCCGCAGGTCGAGGGAGACGTTGTGGTCGTCCTGCCACTTCGGCAGGTTCGCCGCCCTGCAGGAGGCGAGGGCGGCGTCGAACAGCCGCCGGTCCCGGCCGCCGAGGGAGCCGCGGATCGCGTCGGCGGCGGCGTCCCGCTGCTGACGGGCGCGGGCCAGTTCGGCGTCGAAGTCGTGCTCGGCGGGCAGGTCCAGGAAGGACGCGATCGCTCTGAGGGCCGGGGTGGGGTCCTCCAGCCAGCTGGGCAGGGCCACGTCCGAGGTGCCCTCGGTGCGGTGGCCGTGCGTGTGCAGGAAGTCGCCGAACGCGGTGACCCAGGCGGCCCGCGCGCCGCCGGCCGCGACGAGGCCGGCCAGCACCCGATCCCCGGGCGCGGCGGTGAGCACGGCGGCGGACACGCCCGCGCGCCGGGCGGCCCGCGCCAGCTCGCACAGCGCCCGGTCGGTGTCCATCACCCGGGTCCGCTCGCCCTGCAGCAGCACGCCGACCAGGGCCGGGTCCACGCCCAGGGAGTCGCACAGGCGGCGGAAGGCGACGTGGTTGGCCAGCAGCGGGTACATCACCTCGAAGTGGATCTCGAAGGCGCGGCGGTGGAAGCGCCGGGTCTCGTCGAGGTGGGCGGCCAGGTCCGCCGCGTCCAGCCCGGCCGGGTCGGTCGACCACAGCCGCTGCCACCACTGCTCGACCTCCGCCTCCCGGGCGGCCCAGATCCGCGGGAACTCCTCCAGGAAGCGGTTCAGGGCGGCGCGCAGCCGGTCGGCCCTGGCCCGGCGCTCGAACTCGGAGGCCACCGGGATCGCGGCGGCGTAGGTGTGGGTGCCCACCAGACGCTGGGTGATCCCGCGGCTTCCGGGCAGCGGCAGGCACTCCGCGGCCAGCTGGGAGCCCCAGCCGTAGCCGTCCTGGTTGACCAGCAGACCGAGCGGGGTCAGGCCGCGCGGCCAGTGGAAGTCGAGGAACCACAGGCGGGAGCCGTCCGGCTCGTCGAAGGGGCGGAACGGCTCCACGGCGTACGCCGACTCGGCGTACTCCGGCCGGAAGCCCGGGTAGCACTCCGTACCGGCGATCTCCTCGGGACAGGGCGTGGGCGTGCTCACACCCCCAGACACTGGGCGACCTTGCGGGCGGCGACCGTCACCAGCTGGGCCTGGCGGCCGAGGTCCCTGGCGATCTCGGCGGTCGAGCCGACCAGGGAGATCGCGGCCCGGGACCTGCCCGACCGGTCCCGCACCGGGGCGGCCACCGAGGCGGCGCCGTCCTTGGCCTCGCTGAGGTTGGTGGCGTATCCGGTGCGGCGCACCTGCTCCAGCGCCCGGCCGAACTCGTCGGCGCTGCGGATCGTGCGCTCGGTGCAGGGCGGGAAGCCGGCCGCCGCGCGGGCCGCCGCCAGGCCGGGGTCGAACGCCGCGATCACCTTCCCGGAGCTGGTGGCGTGCAGCGGCCAGCGGCGGCGGACGTGCGCCATCAGCGGGATCGCGCGGATGCTCTCCAGGCGCTCGATCTGGAGCACGTCGACGCCGTCCGGGATCGACAGGTGCACCGTGCAGCCGCTGACCTCGCGCAGCTCCTCCAGCATCGGGAAGGCGGCCTTGCGCAGTTCCAGCCGGCTGTGCGCGATCTGGCCCAGCTCGACCAGGTGCATGCCGAGCCGGTACTGGCGGGTGGCGGGATCCTTCTCGGTCAGTCCCCGCGCGCACAGCGCGCTCAGCAGCCGGTGCGCGGTGCTCTTGGCCACCCCCAGGCGCCGGGCGACATCGCTGACGCCCAGCTCCTCCTCGAGGGCGAAGCACTCCAGTACGTCGAGGGCCGCGCCCACCGACCTCAGCCCGCCGTCCCTCAGCGCGCCGTCGGCGGTTTCCGGCGGTTCCCCCTGGGTCCGCCTCTGCACCGGGATGCGGGCGGACCGAGCCGGATCGGTGATCGCAACCACAGGGGGACCTCCTCATTGAGAGCCTCGCGTGCCTGGACTGTGGCCCAGATCTCGCCAAGAATGCAACTGATGTTTCCCACTGAGCGGGACACTCCCGCACCCTCCGTCCTGGCCCGTGCTGTGTCCGTGCTGGACGCGTTCTCGCCGGACGACGCCGCGGTGACCGTCTCGGAGCTGGGCCGTCGCACGGGGCTGGCCAAGTCGACCGTGCACCGGCTGGCCGTCGAGCTGTGCCGGCTCGGTCTGCTGGAGCAGACGCCGCGCGGGCTGCGGCTGGGGCTGCACCTGTTCGAACTCGGCCAGTTGGTGCCCCGGCGGCGCGATCTGCGGGAGGCGGCGCTGCCGCTGATGGAGGACCTGCGCGAGGTCACCCGCGCGAGGGTGCACCTCGCGGTGCGCGACGGCGTGGAGGTCTTCTACATCGAGATCCTGGGCAGCAAGGCCTACCCCGGCCTGCCCTCCCGGGTCGGCGGCCGGATGCCCGCCCACGCCACCGGGGTGGGCAAGGCGATCATGGCCTTCTCGCCGCCCGAGGTCCCGGCCGAGCGGATCAGGGCGGGGCTGACGCCGTGCAGCCCGTTCACCGTCGTCACCCCGGGGACGCTGCTGCGGGAACTGGAGAACATCCGCAGGACCGGGATCGCCTACGACCGGGAGGAGTCCGGCGTGGGCACGGTCTGCGTCGCGGCGCCCGTCCTGGGCGTGGACGGGCGGGCGCTCGCGGCCCTGTCGGCGACGGGCCGGAGCACCCAGTTGGACATCGAACGGATGGGCCCGGCCGTACGCACCGCCGCGCTGGCCCTGGGCCGCCAGTTGGCGGCCAGGCGCAGCGGCTCGGGCGGCCCGGAACCCACCACCCGCTCGCAGTCCGCCTGACGACCCGGGGCACGCCCGCGCCCGTCCGACGACAGGCACGCGGACGGCCCGTCACCGGCACGTGCACCGCCCGCCCGGCGGGACGGGCGCGGCGCTGCCCGACGGGGGACGCGATGTCCGGCCCGGACGGCGTTCGGGCCGACGGGCGGGACCCGCGCACCGCCGCCCGCCGACAGGCCCGCGCCCCGACGCCGGTCAGGCGGTCAGGCGGTCAGTGCTGCCGCGCCCGCTTCCGCTATCGCCCTGTCCTGTTCCGCGGTGCCGCCGGACACGCCGACCGCGCCGAGCAGGTCGCCGTCCGCGCGGACCGGGACACCGCCGCCGAAGATCACCAGGCGTTCGGTGTGGACGATGCCGTGCAGCAGGGCCGGCTCGCCGGAGATCATGTCGTACCAGCGGTGCGTGGGCAGGCCGTTGAAGGCGGCAACGGTGTACGCCTTGTCCTGCGCGATCCGAGCGGACATCAGCGGCGCGCCGTCCATCCGGCCGAAGGCCAGCGGGTGGCCGGCGCCGTCGGCGACCGCCACGCAGACGGCGACCCGCAGCCGCTCCGCCTCCTCGGCCGCAGCCGCCAGGACCCGCAGCGCCGCCGCGTACGTCAGCGTCGCGGTCCGCCTGACGCCGGGCACGGGGGCATCGGGCGCGGCGGCGTCGGGCACCGGGGTGTCCGGCACGGCGGTCACCTCTTGATCAGGGGGGAGCGGACGGCGGCGCCGCCCGTGCGGTCGCCCTCGTCGAAGAAGTCCTCCCGGTAGATGTCCCGCGGGAACAGCCTCTTGCTCATCAGCGTCTTCAGGGCGGCCTCGACCATGCCGGGCGGACCGCATACGTAGCCGACGTGGCCGCGCAGCGAGGCGTGGTCGGCGGCCAGGACATCGGTGACGAGGCCGTCGGCGAAGCCCTCGGCCGACTCCTCCGACAGACAGGGCCGGTAGCGGAAGCGGTCGGGGTGGGCCTGCTCCAGCGCGCGGAAGAACTCCACGTCGTAGAGCCACTCCCGGGTGCGGGCGCCCTGGTAGAGGGTGAGGTGGCCGTCGTGGGCGCCGTCCTCCAGGGCGTGCAGGATCATCGCCTTCAGCGGGGCCAGGCCGGTCCCGCCGGCGACCATCACCGCGGGTTCCTCGCGCGAGGTGCGCAGCACGAAGCGGCCGTAGGGGCCGGACAGGTCGATCCGGTCGCCGACGGCGAGGGTGCTGAAGATCCAGCCGTCGGTGGCGCGGCCGCCCGGGGTACGGCGGATGTGGAACTCCAGGGTGCGCGGCCGGGACGGCGGGCAGGCGATCGAGTAGGTGCGGTCCACGTCGCCACCGGGCACCGTGAAGCGCAGGTACTGTCCGGGGTTGAAGGCGAGGTCGCGGTCGAGTTCGACGATCAGCCGGCGGGTGTCCAGGGCGATCTCCTCCAGCGCCGTGACCGTGCCGGTGAAGTCGGTCACGGGGTGGACCTCGATGTCCTCGTCCACGTCGACGTCCGCCTCGATCACCACGTCGGAGCGCGGCCGGGCGCAGCAGGTGAGGGCCTTGCCCTCGTCGCGTTCGAAGTCCATCAGGGCGAAGGCGGACGCCTCACCGTGGTCCACCTCTCCGTCGAGCACCTCCGACTTGCAGGTGGCGCACGTGCCGTGGGTGCAGGAGTGGGGCAGCCAGACGCCTGCCCGCAGGCACGCGTCCAGGATGGTCTGGTCCTCGCGGCACTCGACCTCGCGCCCGATCGGTTCCACGGTGATGCGGTGGATCTGGGTCATGCGGCAGCTCCGGGCTGAGTGAGGCCGTGCGCCCGCCTGAACGCGGGCGTGCCGACGCCGGTGAAGAACCAGGCCATCAGCCGGCCCTTGAGCCCCTTGCCGGTGACGTACTCGTCCTTGCCGATG